>NZ_CP067420.1:1924166-2262500 GCF_016653635.2 Skermanella sp. TT6 | reverse complement strand
GCCGGCAGCTCGCTTCCAGGTCCCGGGCCGAGTCGGCGTCGCGGACCAGGGCGGCGACGCGGGCGAGCCAGGCCGACATCTCCCGCGGGGACGCCGGGACCAGCCCGGCCGGCCGCCACGCCGCGGTCCAGGCCGCTTCCAATTCCGCACGGCTGCGTTCGCAGGCCGATGCCTCGTGGGCGGCGGAGGTCAGGCGCCGGACCGTATCCTGGTGGCGCGAGGTGAGCTGGACATAGCTGGCGACCCGGTGGGCTTCCGCCTCCTTGCGGTCCACCAGATCGTCGGCGGCGCGGATGGTCCGCTCGAACAGACCCGGCAGGTCGTGCGTCGAGTCGAACAGCTCGGCCTCGTCGGTGGACAGGGGCGGCGGGTCACGGTCGATGAAGGTCCGGCGAACGACCCGCCAGCCGGTATCGCGCCGGCGGCGGGCCTCGGCGATGGCGTCCGCGGTGGGGATTTCGCTGGTCCCCTTGAGGGCCGCCAATTCCGCATCGAGCTGGCTGAGCTGGCCCCGAAGCTCTTCGGCCTTCTCGCGCGCCCGGGTTGACCGGGACTCCAGGTCGGCGAACTCCTTCTCGAACCGGTTGACGGTGCTGTCATCCGGCACCTTGGCCTGGAGCAGGCCATCGAGCGACCCCTGCCACAGGGGCAGCGCCGCGACCTGGGCGGCGATCCGTTCCTTGAGGCGGTGAAGCCGGGCCTGCCCCTCGGCAAGGGTCTGCTCCAGGGTTCCGCGCGCCTTCACTTCGGCGATGGCGGCGGAAAGGATGACGGCGTCGGCGGGCGTGCCGATCGCTTCCAGCTGGGCCTCCAGCCGGGCCGCCTCCACCCTGCATTTCGCGAGCTGGTCGGCGGCCGCGTCGGACCGGGCGCGCAGCCTGCCCTCCTCCGCGATCAGGGCGCGCACGTCGGCCAGGACGGATCTCGGCGGAATCGCTTCCGCCGCCCGGTCGATCGGCAGGGACGAACCGAGCCGGCGCAGCAGGTCGGCTGCCTGGTCGCGCAACTGGCGCAGCTCGCTTTCCCGCTTGGGCAGGTCGGTGCGCTGGTCCCGGATCGCTCCGCGCTGTTCGTGCAGGGCCTCGATCGCCGCCCCGCTCGCCAGGATCGCCTCGGGGACCGTGAGGCCGTCCAGTTCCTCGGCAAGCTTGGCGGCGACGGCGCCGCAGCGTTCGACGTCGCGGGAGGCCTCGTCGCGCTGCCGCAGGGCGGCCTGCCGCCGGTCGGCCGCATCCTCCGCCAGCACGAGGGCGTCGGCGAGCGCACCGAGGGAGTCCTCCAGCTCCGCGATCTGGCTGACCAGGTGGCGGGTGCGGCGGATGCGCTCCGCCTTGGCACGGGCAGCTTCCAGCTGGTTGAGGCGTTCGCGGCAATCGCGGATCCTGGCCTCGGCGGCCTCTGCGTCGGCCTGGACCTGGCGCCACTCGTCGCCGCTGACCGCCGCCTCGCGCAGCCGCTTGCGCGCGTCGGCGTGGCGGTCCAGCGCCTGGTAGAACGGCTTCGACGCGACGCGGCGGGAGGAGAACAGCGCGTTCGCCTCGGCATCCAGTTCGGCGAGCACCTGGGAGATGCCCATCACCCCGGCGCCCGCCCCGAACAGGCTCTGCCCGACGTCGCCGCGGGCGGCCAGGATGTCCTCGCCGCCCCGGCGCAGCCGGTTGTGGTCCAGCCCGAACATGCCTTCGAAGAAGTCGCGGTCGATCGGCCCCAGGAAGGCGGCCAGCGCGGAATCGGGAAGGCTGCCCGAGCCGCCGGCGTCCAGCAGGGTGTTCTGCCGGCCCTTGCGCCGCTGGAAGGCGAGACGCCTGCCGTCCGCCGCCTCGATCTCCGCGGTCAGGCGCAGGTCGGCGTAGTCGTGCTTGAAGTTGTAGGGCGACCGCGTCTCGATCCCGAAGAACAGGTCGCCCAGCGCCCGGAGCGTGGTGGTCTTTCCCGCCTCGTTGCTGCCGCAGACGATATGGAAGTCCGGCCGCACACCGAGATCGATCCCGCCGTCCGTGAAATGGCCGAAGCGGTCGAGGCCCAGTCGGATCAGTCTCATCGGTCGAGCTCCCGGTCGAGCAGGCGTGACAATACGATCGCCCTGGCGTCGGCGATCAGCGCGGCGGGGTCCTTCAAGGCGGCGAGTTCCTCGCCCTGGTCGTGCTGGCGGTCCAGTTCGCGCGGCATCTTGCCCATCATTTCCTCCAGCTCGGACCGGACGGTCTCCTGAAGCTCCGGGTCGGCGGCGAGGCTGTCCAGGGAGCGCAGCAGGCTGCCGACCGCGTCCTGGCGCAGGCTGAGGGTGACGAGGTCGCGCATCGGCCGGGTGGCGCCGATGATCTTCTCGATCCAGACGGCATCCGCCCCCAGGTCGAGCGCCACCGCCCGCACCTCCGCCATGAAGGAGTCCTGCCGGGACAGCAGCCCGCCATGGAGCGGCGTCGCACCGGTCAGCCGCAGGCGGGCGGCCAGCGGCCGGCCCTCGCACCCATCGGCCGCCGCTTCGAGAGCGCCGCGGACCCGGGCAAGCGCCTCGCCGGGCGACTCGCAGCCGGTCAGGTCGGCCTCGACCATGGCCCACCGGAGCACGTCCACCGGGCGGTGGTCGAGCCGGGTCACGTGTCCGTCCTCGACAGTGACCATCATGCAGCCCTTGGCCCCGGTCTCCCGGATGTTGCGGCCCTGGAGGTTGCCGGGGAAGACGATGTACGGGTGCTCGTTCAGCACCTCGCGGGTATGGACATGGCCGAGCGCCCAGTAGTCGTAGCCATGGCGGGCGAGGTCGGCCGGATCGCACGGCGCGTAGCCGGCATGGCCTTCGCGCCCGTCCGCCGAGGTGTGCAGCAGGCCTATGTTGAAATGCCCCGGAACCGGCGGCTTGTACCCGGCCGCCAGGTTGTCGGTCACTTCCCGCTGCTTGAAGCTCTGGCCGTGCAGGGCGACCTTCAGGCCGGGAAGCAGGTGCGTTTCCGGCTTGCGGGAGGAGAATACCGTGACGTTCTCCGGCAGCGGCAGCTTGCGGGTGATCTGGCTTTCCGCGTCGTGGTTGCCATGGATCAGGAAGACGGGGATGCCGGCCTGGCGCAGGCGCGCCATCTGCTGGACGAAGAACAGGCCGGTGTTGAAGTCGCGCCAGTCGCCGTCATACAGGTCGCCGGCGATCACCACGAAATCGACCGCTTCCTCCTGCGCCAGATCGACCATCGCCTGGAAGGCGCGGCGCGTGGCGCCCCGCAGCAGATCGACCGGCGCGCCATCGTAGGCGGCCAGCCCGACCAGCGGGCTGTCGAGATGGATATCGGCGGCGTGGATGAACTTCATGGCTGCCTCGGACCCTGCTCAATACGACAGGTAGTATCCCGAACAGCCGAAAGACGCAAGAGGTTGGGGTTCCTTGGCCACAGATGGACGGCGATGGGCAGGGATGTCCGCTTCCATCGCCGTCCATTTGCGGGCAGACTTCAACTTATGCGGCCCGTTCCCCGCGTTCGTCCACCAGGGTGACGATGTCGTCCATGATGGCGGTCAGGTCGTAGTCCTTGGGGGTGTAGACCCGGGCCACGCCGGCGGCCTTGAGGGTGCGCTCGTCCTCCGGCGGGATGATGCCGCCGACAACCACCGGGATCTCGCCCAGGCCCAGGCGGCGCATGCGGTCGAGCACGTCTGTCACCAGGGCCACGTGGCTGCCGGACAGGATCGACAGGCCGACGACATGGACGCCCTCTTCCAGCGCGGCGTTGACGATCTGCGCCGGGGTCAGCCGGATGCCCTCGTACACCACTTCCATGCCGGCATCGCGGGCGCGCACCGCGATCTGCTCCGCCCCGTTGGAATGGCCGTCGAGTCCCGGCTTGCCGACCAGCATCTTGATCCGCCGGCCGAGCCGCTCCGACACCTGGGTGACCCGCTCGCGCACGGTGGCCAAGCTGTCCGCGCCGCCAGCGGTGGCCGCCTTGCCGACGCCCGTGGGAGCGCGGTACTCGCCGAAGACGCCGCGCAGGACGGCGGACCATTCGCCCGTGGTGACGCCGGCATGGGCGCAGCGGATGCTGGGCTCCATGATGTTGCGCCCCTCGCGGGCGGCGGCGCCGAGATCAGCCAGGGCCGCTTCGACGTCGGAGGCGTTGCGGGCGGCACGCCAGGCTTCGAGCCGGGCGAGCTGGTCCGCCTCCGCCTGGGGATCTACGGCCAGGAAGCCGCCGTCGTCGCCGGCGGTCAGCGGCGACGGCGCCGATTCGGTGAATTTGTTGACGCCGACCACGATCTGATCGCCGGCCTCGATCGCCGCGAGGCGCTTCGTGTTCGACTCGACCAGACGCTGCTTCATGTAGGACGACTCGACGGCGGCGATGGCGCCGCCCATGGCGTCGATCCGGGCCAGCTCGTCCAGCGCCTCGGCCATCAGCTCCTCGACCTTGCCGTCGATCACGTGGCTGCCGTTGAACAGGTCGCCGTACTCCAGCAGGTCGGTCTCGAACGCGACGATCTGCTGGAGGCGCAGGCTCCACTGCTGGTCCCACGGGCGCGGCAGGCCCAGCGCCTCGTTCCAGGCGGGAAGCTGGACCGCGCGGGCGCGGGCGTCCTTGGACAGGACGACGGCCAGCATCTCGATCAGGATGCGGTAGACGTTGTTCTCCGGCTGGGGTTCGGTCAGTCCCAGGCTGTTGACCTGGACGCCGTAGCGGAACCGGCGGAACTGCTGGTCCGCGATGCCGTAGCGGTCGCGGGTGATCTGGTCCCACAGGTAGGTGAAAGCCCGCATCTTGCACAGCTCGGTGACGAACCGGATGCCGGCATTGACGAAGAAGCTGATACGGCCGACCACCTGGGGGAAGTCCTCCGCCGGGACCTGTCCCGACGCCTTGACGGCGTCCAGCACCGCGCAGGCGGTCGCCAGGGCGAAGGCCAGCTCCTGCACCGGAGTCGCCCCCGCCTCCTGCAGGTGGTAGGAGCAGACGTTCATGGGGTTCCACTTCGGCACTTCACGGTAGGTGAAGGCGATCATGTCCGTGGTCAGCCGCATCGACGGTTCGGGCGGGAAGATATAGGTGCCGCGGCTGAGATATTCCTTGATGATGTCGTTCTGGGTCGTCCCGGCGAGCTGCGCCCGGCCGGCGCCCTGCTGCTCCGCGGCGGCGATGTAGAGCGCCAGCAGCCACGGCGCCGTCGCGTTGATCGTCATGGAGGTGTTCATCTCGCCCAGCGGGATGCCGTCGAACAGCGTCTTCATGTCGCCGAGATGGCAGACCGGAACGCCGACCTTTCCGACTTCGCCCCTGGCCAGCGGATGGTCGCTGTCGTAGCCGGTCTGGGTCGGCAGGTCGAAGGCGACGGAAAGGCCGGTCTGCCCCCGCTTCAGGTTCGTCCGGTACAGCGCGTTGGACGCGGCGGCGGTCGAATGGCCGGAATAGGTCCGGATCAGCCAGGGCTTGTCGCGATGTCCACTCATTACGGCGCTTTCCCCTTCGCACGATTCACAATGATCCCATGATCCCGGTCACCGCCGGCCGGCGGGCGGCCCGTCTCCGCTAACACCGCCGGACGCCAGACCGCAAGCTGCCCGATCTCGTCCGATGGAACACCTTCCCAGGGTGTCGGCCCCAGGGTGTCGGCCCCAGGGTGTCGGCCCCAGGGTGTCGGCCCCAGGGTGCCGGCCCGTGCTGCGGATGCGAACAGCCTTTTTCCAACCGATAGTGCTTTCGACTGATTGTTTCAGTGACCGGATGACCGGTGAAACAATTTACCGTATTGTGCGTTGCATCGGAAGGATCATCCTGTTTAGACTGCGCAGACTCTACGATCCATAGGGTTTTAAGCTTCAGGGCGTCTCGACATCGACGCATATGCAGCGAAGTTCGATACGGCCGTATCGGGGTATCCTGCGGCAGAAAAAGGTTTTGAGGAACAAGGCATGACCGAGGCAGCGAACGTCATCACCCGCCCGGCCGGTCCGGCGGTCAAGGACCTCTACGACGTGGGCGAGATCCCGCCGCTGGGCCATGTGCCGGCGAAGATGCACGCCTGGGCGATCCGCCGGGAGCGTCACGGCGAGCCCGAGAAGGCCATGCAGCTCGAAGTCGTCGCGACTCCGGAGATCGGACAGGACGAGGTCCTGGTCATGGTCATGGCGGCCGGCGTCAACTACAACGGCATCTGGGCCGGCCTCGGCAAGCCGATCTCGCCGTTCGACGTGCACAAGGCCGAGTACCACATCGCCGGTTCCGACGCGTCGGGCATCGTCTGGGCCGTCGGCAGCAAGGTCAAGCGGTTCAAGGTCGGCGACGAGGTCGTGGTCCATTGCAACCAGGACGACGGCGACGACGAGGAGTGCAACGGCGGCGACCCGATGTTCTCGACGTCCCAGCGGATCTGGGGCTACGAGACTCCGGACGGCTCCTTCGCCCAGTTCTGCCGCGTCCAGGCCCGCCAGCTGATGGCCCGGCCGAAGCACCTGACCTGGGAAGAGAGCGCCTGCTACACGCTGACGCTGGCGACCGCCTACCGCATGCTGTTCGGCCACCGCCCGCACATCCTGCGGCCCGGCCACAACGTGCTGGTCTGGGGCGCCTCGGGCGGCCTGGGGTCGATGGCGATCCAGCTGATCGCGACGGCCGGCGCCAACGCGATCGGCGTCATCTCGGACGAGACCAAGCGCGACTTCGTGCTGTCCCTGGGTGCGAAGGGCGTGCTGAACCGCAAGGACTTCGACTGCTGGGGCCAGCTGCCGGACGTGGATGACGCCGCCGGCTATGCCGAGTACATGAAGCGGGTCCGCCCCTTCGGCAAGGCGATCTGGGACATCACCGGCAAGGGCAACGACGTCGACTTCGTGTTCGAGCATCCGGGCGAGCAGACCTTCCCGGTCTCCTGCTTCGTGGTCAAGCGCGGCGGCATGGTGGTGTTCTGCGCCGGCACGTCGGGCTTCAACCTGACCTTCGACGCGCGCTTCGTGTGGATGCGCCAGAAGCGTATCCAGGGCAGCCACTTCGCCAACCTGCTGCAGGCCAGCCAGGCCAACCAGCTGGTGATCGAGCGGCGCCTGGACCCCTGCATGTCGGAAGTCTTCTCGTGGGAGGACATTCCGCGCGCCCACACCAAGATGCTCCGCAACGAGCACAAGCCCGGCAACATGGCCGTGCTGGTGAACGCACGGCAGCCGGGCCTGCGGACCCTGGAGGACGTGGCCGAGGCGTAAAGCCGGAGCCGGTTCCGAGGCCGCCGGGGACGACCTCCCCGGCGGCCCGCCTTCACAGCGGCACCGCGTTCGCCTTCGCCACGTCGCCGTACCAATAATAGCTGGCCTTCGGCCGGCGCCGCATCGTCTCCCGGTCGACCTGCACCAGGCCGAAATGCTGGGTGTAGCCGTAGCCCCACTCGAAGTTGTCGAGCAGGGTCCAGACGAAATAGCCCCGCAGGTCGGCGCCGTCACGGATCGCGCGGTGGCAGGCCAGCAGGTGGTCGCGGATGAAGAAGATCCGGGCGCCGTCCTCGGCCTTGCCGCTGGGACCTACCCAGTCGCCATAGGACGCGCCGTTCTCCGTCACGTAGACCGGCGGGTTGCCGTAGCGGTCGCGGAACTCGATGAGCTGTTCGTACAGCCCGTCGGGCTCGATCGGCCAGCCCATGTCCGTATGCTTCGTCCCGTCCGGCGACGGGCCGAAATTGGTGCCGAAGAGGCCGCCGGGATCGGCCACCTGATGCATGCGGCTGTAATAGTTGAGTCCGAGGAAATCGATCGGCTGGCGGATCGTCTCCATGTCGCCCGGCTTGACCAGCGGCTTGAAGTCGGCGATCAGGCTGTCGGGATACTCGCCCTTGAACAGCGGGTCCAGGCAGGCGCGGTTCCACACCGCGTCCCATTGCGCCGCCGCGTGCCGGTTGGAGTCGGGTCCCGGGGCCGGCTTGACCGGCTGGACGCTGAGCACCGTGCCGAGTTGCCAGTCCTTGCCGCCGGCGGAGCGCAATGCCGCGAGCGCCCTGCCCTGCGCGAGGTTCTGGTGGTGGATCGCGGCGCAGTAATTGGTGCGGCCGCGCAGGTCGGGGGCATGGCCGCCTACGCCGTGGCCGAAGATCGCGACGACCGAGGGCTCGTTCAGCATCACCCAGTGCTTCGCGCGGTCGCCGATCCGGCCGGCGACGATCTGCGCGTAGTCGGCGAACCAGGACGCTATGTCGCGGTTGCCCCACCCGCCCCGGTCCTGGAGCGCCTGGGGCAGGTCCCAGTGATAGAGGCACGGCCAGGGTTCGATCCCGCGCCGGAGAAGGGCGTCGGTGAGCCGGTCGTAGAAGTCCAGGCCCCTGGCGTTGGCCGGGCCGGTGCCGGTCGGCTGGATCCGGGGCCAGGCGATGGAGAAGCGGTAGGCCTTCAGCCCCGCGTCGGCCATCAGCGCTACGTCCTCCAGGTACCGGTTGTAGTGGTCTGCCGCGACGTCGCCGGTACCGCCGTCGAGCACCTTGCCCGGAGTGCGGCTGAACGTGTCCCAAACGCTGGGACCGCGCCCGTCGGCATCGGCGGCTCCCTCGATCTGGTAGGAGGATGTCGAGGTTCCCCAGACGAAGCCGTCAGGGAATTGGACGAATTGCTGGGCCATGGCCGACCTCGTGAGCGGGGCCAGCGCGGCCCCTGCCGCAATCCCCAGGAACTCCCGGCGGCCAAGAGTTACACCCGCACCCTCTTTGGCGAACATTGCTCGGCAGCCTCTCGGATCGTTCCATTGTTTCATTGACGCAGTGCACACCATCCCGCATTTTGCAGGACAACACGCAGCCCGGCCTGCATTTAGTACACGGAGCCCGTTATGACCAGCGTCGCCGTCAAGCTCGATCCCGTCCCGTCCGCAGCCTTGCTGCTCGATGATCTGCTGCCGCTCTGCGCCGAGGCCCTGCCCGCCGCGGAACGGCTGGTGGAGAGTGCGCGCGCATCGGTGCTTGGGATCGTGACCGCCCCCGGCGGCAAGATCGACGCCGACCTGCTGGAGGCGAACCAGACCGCGGCCCATGGCTATGCCTGGATGGCCACTTATGTCGAGGGCCTGCGCCAGATGCTCGGTTGGGCGACCAGGCTGGACGCCGCCGGCGAGCTGGGCGAGCTGGAGTCGCTGATGCTCCAGGCGGCCTTCGGGGAATACCTGGCGCAACTGGTCGGCGGCGTTCCGCTGAGCCAAGTCGAGATCGTCCGCCCCGGCGACCTGGGCGTCCCGGCCGAGGCGCTGGCCGAGTACCGCACCGGCGCCGTCGCGACGCTGATCGACCAGGGCGCCGCGGCCCCGGTTCGGCTGCGCATCGCCGAGCTGGTCGCCGATCACCACAGCTTCGGCAAGCTGGCGCTGGAGGACGAGACGCTGGACATGGTGCGGGACCAGTTCAGCCGATTCGCCGCCGACATGGTCGTGCCGCACGCCCACGGCTGGCACGAGCGCGACGAGCTGATCCCGCTGGAAGTGGTCGAGCAGATGGCCGAGCTGGGCGTCTTCGGCCTGACCGTGCCCGAGGAGTTCGGCGGCCTGGGCATGGGCAAGACCGCCATGTGCGTCGTGTCGGAGGTGCTGAGCCAGGCCTATATCGGCGTCGGCTCGCTGGGCACCCGGTCGGAGATCGCGGCCGAGCTGATCCGCCTGGGCGGCACCCAGGAGCAGAAGGAGAAATGGCTGCCCAAGCTGGCCAGCGGCGAGATCCTGCCGACCGCCGTCTTCACCGAGCCGAACACCGGGTCGGACCTGGGCTCGCTGCGCACCCGCGCGGTGCGCGAGGGCGACACCTATAAGGTGATGGGCAACAAGACCTGGATCACCCACGCCGCCCGCAGCGACCTTATGACGCTGCTGGTCCGCACCGACCCGAACACCACCGACTACCGCGGCCTGTCCATGCTGCTGGCCGAGAAGCCGCGCGGCACGGTGGAGGATCCGTTCCCCGCCGACGGCATGACCGGCGGCGAGATCGAGGTGCTGGGCTATCGGGGCATGAAGGAGTACGAGATCGGCTTCGACGGCTTCGAAGTCCCGGCGGAGAACCTGCTGGGCGGCGTCGAGGGCCAGGGCTTCAAACAGCTGATGGAGACCTTCGAGAGCGCCCGCATCCAGACCGCCGCGCGCGCGACCGGAGTGGCCCAGAACGCCATGGAGCTGGGGCTGCAATACGCCACCGAACGGGTGCAGTTCGGCAAGCCCCTGATCAGGTTCCCCCGTGTCGCGGCCAAGATCGGCTGGATGGCGGTCGAGACGATGCTCGTCCGGCAGCTCACATATTTCGCCGCGCGCGAGAAGGACCAGGATCGCCGCTGCGACATCGAGGCCGGCATGGCAAAGCTGCTGGCCGCCCGCGTCGCCTGGTCGAACGCCGACAACGCGCTGCAGATCCACGGCGGCAACGGCTACGCGACCGAGTACCAGATCAGCCGCGTGCTGTGCGACGCCCGCATCCTCAACATCTTCGAGGGTGCGGCGGAGATCCAGGCCCAGGTGATCGCGCGCGGCCTGCTCGGCCGGCGGAACTGACGGGCGGAACGGCGGCACGGCCGATACGGGGCTGTGCGGCGGGACGGCGGCACACTATATCCAGGGGATGAGCGGAATTCTGACATTTCTCCTGGTCGTGGCGATGCTCGCCGTCCTTGGCGCGCTGTTCGTCGGTCTGTTCGCCATGGTCCGTGGCGGCGAGTTCAACGACAAGTACGGCAACCGCATGATGCGGCTGCGCGTGATCCTCCAGGGGGTAGCCCTGGTGCTCTTCGTCCTCGCCGTCATCGCCTCGTCGGCCTGAGGCCGCGCGAAGCCAGACAGGAACAAACGGTACCAGGAGGGCACACCGCATGGTGCAGCTGACGCGGATCTACACCCGGGGCGGCGACAAGGGACAGACCTCCCTCGGCGACGGCAAGCGCGTCGCCAAGCATGACCTGCGCGTCGCGACCTACGGCACGGTGGACGAGGCGAACAGCGTGATCGGGCTGGCGCGCCTGTCCACCGGGGACCATCCCGGGATCGACGCCATGCTGTCGCGGATCCAGAACGACCTGTTCGACCTGGGCGCCGACCTGTGCACGCCGGAGCAGGAAAACCCGCCCTACCCGCCGCTCCGCATCGCCGACGCGCAGGTGGAGCGGCTGGAGCGCGAGATCGACGCCATGAACGCGGAACTCAGCCCGCTCAAAAGCTTCGTCCTGCCCGGCGGCACGCCCGCCGCGGCGCACCTGCATCTCGCCCGCACGGTCGCGCGGCGGGCGGAGCGGCTGATGACGGAACTGGCGGAGCACGAGCCCGTCGGCGGGCCGGCGTTGAGATACATCAACCGGCTGTCGGATCACCTCTTCGTCATCAGCCGTTATGTGAACGACAAGGGCGCGCTCGACGTGCTGTGGGTGCCGGGCGCCAACCGCTGATCCTTCCCGAGGGCGGGCGCCGCCGCGTCATGCCTTCAGATTGACACGGTTGATGCCAAATCCTATGGTTCGCCACCGCTCGCGGTGTATTTTGTGCACTGCGGTCATGCCGTCGCGCGGGCATGAGCCACTGTCGTGTACCGATAACTAAGGATTTGAAATGAAAGTCCTCGTCCCGGTTAAGCGGGTGGTCGACTATAACGTGAAGATCCGCGTCAAGGCGGACGGCTCGGGAGTCGAGACTGCCAACGTTAAGATGTCGATGAACCCGTTTGATGAAATCGCGGTTGAAGAAGCGGTTCGTCTGAAGGAATCGAAGGCGGCGACCGAAGTGATCGCCGTCAGCCTGGGCGTCCAGGCCTGCCAGGAAACCCTGCGCACCGCGCTCGCGATGGGGGCCGACCGGGCCATCCATGTGCTGACCGATGCCGACCTGCAGCCGCTGGCGGTCGCAAAGGCGCTCAAGGCCGTCGTCGAGAAGGAACAGCCGCAGCTGGTCATCATGGGCAAGCAGGCGATCGACGACGACGCCAACCAGACCGGCCAGATGCTGGCGGCCCTGCTCGGCTGGGCCCAGGGGACTTTCGCATCCAAGGTGGTGCCCGGCGGCGAGACCGTGACCGTGACCCGCGAGGTGGACGGCGGCCTGGAAACGGTCGAGCTGAAGCTTCCCGCCGTGGTGACGACCGACCTGCGCCTCAACGAGCCGCGCTACGCGTCGCTGCCGAACATCATGAAGGCGAAGAAGAAGCCGATCGAAACGGTCTCGCCCGCCGACCTCGGCGTCGATCCCGCGCCGCGCCTGAAGACCCTCAAGGTCGTCGAGCCGCCCAAGCGCTCCGCCGGCGTCAAGGTCAAGACGGTGCAGGAACTGGTCGACAAGCTGAAGAACGAAGCCAAGGTGATCTGATATGAGCGTCCTCGTCATCGCGGAAAACGCCGAAGGCGCGATCAAGCCCGCCACCCTCAACACCGTGACCGCCGCCGCCAAGCTTGGCGGGGACGTCCACGTCCTGGTCGCCGGCGCGAACGCCAAGGGCGCCGCCGAAGCCGCCGCGAAGATCGCAGGCGTGTCGAAGGTGCTGGTCGCGGACGCCGAACCCTACGCCCACGGCCTGGCGGAGAACGTCGCACCGCTGATCGTCGATCTGGCGAAGGGCTACAGCCACGTGCTGGCCCCGGCGACGAGCTTCGGCAAGAACGTCATGCCGCGCGTCGCGGCCTTGCTCGACGTGGCCCAGATCTCGGAGATCGTGGGCGTGAACGACCCCGACACGTTCGACCGGCCGATCTATGCCGGCAACGCCATCGCCACCGTCCAGTCGTCGGACCCGATCAAGGTCATCACCGTGCGCGGCACGGCGTTCGACGCGGCTTCGGCCGAGGGCGGCAGCGCCACGATCGAGGATGCGGCGGCCGGTGCGGATGCCGGCCTGTCCAAGTTCGTCGGGCAGGAGCTGTCCAAGTCGGAGCGCCCGGAACTGACCAGCGCCAAGACGATCGTGTCGGGCGGCCGGGGCATGCAGTCCGGCGAGAACTTCCATATGCTGGAAACACTGGCCGACAAGCTGGGCGCCGCGGTCGGCGCGAGCCGTGCGGCGGTGGATGCCGGCTACGTTCCCAACGACTATCAGGTCGGCCAGACCGGTAAGATCGTGGCACCCGAGCTCTACATTGCGGTCGGCATTTCCGGTGCCATCCAGCACCTGGCCGGGATGAAGGACTCCAAGGTCATCGTGGCCATAAACAAAGATGAGGAAGCGCCGATTTTCCAGGTCGCCGATTACGGCCTCGTGGGGGACCTGTTCAAGGTCGTTCCCGAGCTGACGGAGGAACTGGACAAGGTGCGATAACCCCTTCCTCCAACGTCGCCGCAAGGAACATAAATGATTCAGAAGATCGGTGTCATCGGGGCCGGGCAGATGGGTGCGGGTATCGCCCATGTCTGCGCAGTGTCAGGCTTTGACGTCAAACTGTCCGACATCAGTGCCGATGCGCTGAACAAGGCGGTGAGCAATATCGACAGGAACCTGGAGCGCCAGGTCGCCAAGGGCAAGGTGAGCGAAGCCGACCGGCACATGGCCGTCGAGCGCATCACCACCGGCACCGATCTGGCGATGTTCGGGGACTGCGACCTCGTCATCGAGGCGGCGACGGAAGCCGAGGAAGTCAAGCGGGAAATCTTCAAGCGTCTGGTCCCCAACCTCAAGGCCGACGCGCTGATCGCGAGCAATACCTCGTCGATCTCGATCACGCGGCTGGCCGCGGTGACCGACCGGCCGGCCAAGTTCATGGGCATGCACTTCATGAACCCGGTGCCGGTGATGCAGCTCGTCGAGCTGATCCGCGGCATCGCGACCGACGAGGACACGTTCCAGGCGATCAGGGACCTGACGCAGAAGCTGGGCAAGAAGGCCGCCGTGGCGGAGGACTTCCCGGCCTTCATCGTCAACCGCATCCTGCTGCCGATGATCAACGAGGCGGTCTATACCCTCTACGAGGGCGTGGGCTCGGTCGAGGCGATCGACACCGCGCTGAAGCTGGGCGCCAATCACCCGATGGGACCGCTGGAACTGGCGGACTTCATCGGCCTGGACACCTGCCTGGCGATCATGCACGTGCTCTATGACGGCCTCGCGGACAGCAAGTACCGTCCCTGCCCGCTGCTGGTGAAGTATGTCGAGGCCGGCTGGGTCGGGCGCAAAGCGGGCCGCGGCTTCTACGACTACAGCAAGGAAGTGCCGGTTCCGACCCGCTGAGCGTCGGTTCTAATTCACGGCAGACCGACAAGGGACCCGCTGACCGGCGGGTCCCTCGCTTTTCGTCAGAGGTCGCCGGTCAGGATATCGATGGCGGTCCTGACGGCGAGCCTGTGATCGACGAGGCTCGCCACGACAGGCCCGATCTCCGCGGTGGAGATACCGGCGATCTGCGGCGTCATCATGACGACCGCTTCGTCCCCGATCTAGAACACGGGCATCAGGCGGGCTGTCACCGTTCCTACAGCGCCGGCCCGGACCAAAGGCACGACGACCCGGGACCGTTGAACCTGGACGAAGTCGCTTTGAACAACCAGCAGGAAGGGAACCGGGTGATCCTCCCGCCCCTGGGCGGATGGATTGAGGCAGACATCGAGAAAGCGCACGTCAGAAAAGCCGCCTTCCGGCGCTGAAAATCCCGTGCGCTTCGACGAACCTGTCATAGTCCTCGAAGGCTTGGCGGTTCTCCTCGATCCACTGTTTCCGCCGGGCAGCCGCGACCGCGTTCTCCAATGCGGCTTCGAAGACTTCGGACAAGTTGATGCCGAGTGACTTGGCTTCCGCGACCAACTCGGCCCGAGCCGAAACGTTGGTAGGCTTCCGCAGTGCCGTTCCCCGCGCCATGTCCATCCCCATCAATACGATGCGCACGGATTATGCGCGTGAAGCATGATCTGTCAAAGCTCCTCCCTTTCCTTCCGGGAGCATGCCGCCAGTTTATTGTGGCGGATCGGGGTTCCCGTTCCGGAACCGTATCGTCACCGCAAGGGAGCATGCATGTCGTTCAGCGATGAAGAGAAAAAGAAGATCCGCGCCGATTACGCCGACGCCGTCAACATGGCCCCGAAGGAACTGGGGCGCTGGCTGGAAACGGAAGAGAGCAAGGGCGTAGGATTCAACCGAGACGGAGAGGACGAGTCGGTCGGCCATCAATCCGGCCGGCGGATCGTGGAGATCGCCCGCACCAAACAGGGCGACCTGACCGACGACGACTATGCCCACATGCGGAAGGTCGTGGCCTATGTCCACCGGCACTGCGCGCAGGGGCCGTCCCATGATGTCGAGACGTCACGCTGGCGCTACAGCCTGATGAACTGGGGCCACGATCCTCTCAAGAAGAGCGGCTGAAGACCTTAAGGATGTGCCGCCAGGCCGGGAACCCGCGGGGCGCCAACCCGGCCGGCCCGGGCCGTCTGCTCGATGGCGTCGGCCACCTCGTCGGGTGCCGCGTAGTGGACCATGTGCCCGGCTCCGGGAACCAGGCGCAGGTCGCTGGTCGGGATAGTTTCATGCAGCCAGACGGCATGGGTCTCGTGGTCCACCACCCGGTCCTCGGTACCGGCGAAGATCGTGACCGGCATGCGGAGGTCGCGGACCCGCTCCTCCATCCCGTACACGGCCGGCACCATCGTGACGGCATCCTGGGCCTCGGCCCTGATCTGCCCGGGCCGGACGGGGAAGACGCGGGGGAATTCCCGGTCGAAAAGCTCGGGAACCGGCAGCGGCGCGAACATGGCCTTCAAGGTGGGCGTCATCAACGCCGATCCCACGAGCGGGGACACCGTATAGCGCAACACGTCGCCGAAGACGGGAACGGCGGGTGCGGCGACCAGCGGCACGTCCGCCCGGAAGGTGGTCTGGTAGTACCCCGCCAGCAGGACGAGGCCGCTCACCGCGTCCGGGTGGCTCAACGCGAGTTCCAGGGCGACGAGGGTGCCCCAGGAATGACCGACCACGACGGCACGGTCGATGCCAAGTTGGGCGAAAGCCTCGCGCAGCAGGTCCGCCTGTTCCCGCGCCGTCCACATCGGCCCGTACGGCCGGTCACTGTAGCCGAAGCCCGGGCGGTCGATGGCGATGACGCGGTGATTGGCGGCCAGGCGGTGGAACACGCCGCTCCAGACATAATCCTCGGCGGTGACGATGTTGCCATGGAGCAGGACGACCGGCGTGCCCTCGCCCCGCTCGATGTAGTGGAGGCGTACGCCGTCCACCGTGACGAACCGGCCGGAAGGCGGGTGCTCGCGTTCCGCCTTGCGCGACCGCCAGGTATTGAAGAGCGCCGCTGCCGCCAGGGCCGCCGCCGACGCGACAAGGATGGTTCCGGTGCGCGATGCCCGGGGTGGTCTGTAGCCGTACACTGGGTCCTCCGGAATGGTCCGTGGCCGCGGCGCATCATCCTGCGCCGCGGCGATCTCGACTCAGGGAACCGGACGGCCCGGGGAATGTTCCGGCGTCAACCGCCGGTCCTCATCATCCTGGGCGGCCGGACGCCCTGGTCGATGAAGTGACGGAGCATGCGGACCGCCTCCTCGCTGTCCCACTCCGCGTCGCCCTCCAGCCGGCCGAGTTCGAAGCCGTCGCGATCGATCACCAGGGTGGTCGGCAGGCCGCGCGGCTTGAGCGTGCCCATGGCGGCGCTCTGCGGATCCAGATACATGGTCAGGTTGCGCACGCCGACGCGGTCGAAGAACGGCTGGACCACGTTCCTGCCGCCGCGGTCGAGGGACAGGGCCACGACCTCGAACTCCTCGCCGCCCAGCCGGCCCTGCAGGGCGTCGAGCGACGGCATCTCGCGGACGCACGGGGCGCACCAAGTCGCCCACAGGTTCAGCAGGACGACCTTGCCCTTGAAGTCGGACAGATCGCCGCGCCCGCCGTCCGCGGTGATGAAGCTCAGTTCAGGGACCGGCCGGGGCTGGTCCGCCGGCTTGAACTTTTCCATGGAGCCTTCGAGCGGCGGGCGGGCCGCGTTCGCCTGCCCTGCGTCGCTTGCGACCCACCATCCGGCGACGCAGACGATGCCGAGCATTGCGGCGGCGATTAAATTACGCATACTGACCACCTTTTTCATATCCCGTCCCGTAGCTTCCCTGGCCCCGAACAAACCGCATCCCATGACCGAACAAGCAACATCCAAGAACGCCGGCAGCTCCGCCAACCAGCTTTGGGGCGGACGCTTCGCAAGCGGACCGTCCTCGATCATGGAACGCATCAACGTGTCGATCGGATTCGATCAGCGTCTGGCGGTCCAGGACATCGCGGGCTCCAAGGCCCATGCCGCCATGCTCGCCCGGCAAGGCATCATCGGCAAGGACGACGCGTCCAGGATCATCGAAGGCCTGGACCGTATCGCCAAAGAGATTGCCGACGGCGGCTTCACGTTCAAGACCGAACTGGAAGACATCCACATGAACGTGGAGGCGCGGCTCGCCGAGCTGATCGGCGAACCGGCCGGTCGGCTGCACACCGCGCGGTCCCGCAACGACCAGGTGGCGACCGATTTCCGCCTGTGGGTGCGCGACGCGCTGGACCGGCTGGACGCCGGGCTGAAGGACCTGCAGTCCGCAATGATCGACTTGGCGGAACGGCACGCCGACACGGTGATGCCGGGCTTCACCCACCTGCAGACGGCGCAGCCGGTGACCTTCGGGCACCACCTGCTGGCCTATGTGGAGATGCTGGGCCGGGACCGGGGCCGCATGCGCGACGCCCGCGCGCGTCTGAACGAATGCCCGCTGGGATCGGCGGCGCTGGCCGGCACCTCCTTCCCGATCGACCGCCACGGCGTCGCGGAGGCGCTGGGCTTCGACCGGCCGACCGCCAATTCGCTGGACGCCGTGTCCGACCGCGACTTCGCGCTGGAGTATCTCGGGGCCGCCGCGATCTGCGCGGTCCACCTCTCCCGCCTGGCGGAGGAGATCGTGGTCTGGTGCAGCGACGCCTTCCGCTTCGTCAGGCTGACCGACGCCTTCACCACCGGCAGCTCGATCATGCCGCAGAAGAAGAACCCGGACGCGGCGGAGCTGGTCCGGGCCAAGTCGGGCCGCGTGATCGGCGCGCTGGGCGGGCTGCTGATCGTCATGAAGGGGCTTCCGCTGGCCTATTCCAAGGACATGCAGGAAGACAAGGAACCGGTGTTCGAGACCGACGACACGCTCGGGCTGTGCGTCGCCGCGATGGCCGGAATGGTCCGCGACATGACGCCCGACGCCGGCCGGATGCGGGCAGCGACGGAAGCCGGCTTCATCACCGCGACCGACCTCGCGGACTGGCTGGTCCGGGTGCTCGGGCTGCCGTTCCGCCAGGCCCATCACGTGACCGGGCGGATCGTCAAGCTGGCGGAGGACAGGAACGCCAGGCTGGCCGACCTGAGCCTCGACGACCTCCGGTCGGTCGAGCCGCGCATCACCCAGGCCGTCTTCGACGTGCTGACCGTGGACGCCTCGGTCGCCAGCCGGACCAGTTTCGGCGGCACCGCGCCGGAGACGGTCCGCAAGGCGGTGGCTGCGGCCCGGGAGCGCTTCCTGTGAGCCGGCAGGCATCGCTCCGCCTGGCGGCGGCGGGCCTCGCCGTCCTGGCCCTGGCCGGTTGCGGCAAGAAGCCCGGCTATATCGAGCCGCCCCAGGGCCGCGCCGCCGACCGCTTCCCCGGCACCTATCCAAACCCCGCCCTCGACCCGCAGCCGCTGCCGCAACCGCAGCGGCAGGCGCCGGCCCCTACGCAGCCCCAGCCGACCACGCCATGAACCCTCACTTCACCTATCGCGACGGCGTGCTGCATGCCGAGGACGTGGCGCTGCCCGCCCTCGCGGCGGAAGTCGGCACGCCCTTCTACTGCTATTCCACGGCGGCGCTCGAAGCGAACTACCGCGCCTTCGCCACGGCCTTCGAAGGCACCGACACCGGCATCTGCTACGCCCTGAAGGCCAACTCCAACCTTGCCGTGATCCGGACGCTGTCCCGCCTCGGCGCCGGCGCCGACGTGGTGTCGGAGGGCGAGATGCGCCGGGCGCTGGCGGGCGGCGTGCCGGCTGACCGGATCGTCTTCTCCGGCGTCGGCAAGACGCGCGGCGAGATGCGGGCCGCCCTGGAGGCCGGAATCTTCCAGCTCAACGTCGAGTCCATTCCCGAGCTGGAGGCCCTGAGCGAGGTCGCGGCCTCGATGGGCCGGACAGCCTCCATCGCGATCCGGGTCAACCCGGACGTGGACGCCCGGACCCATGCCAAGATCGCGACCGGCAAGAAGGAGAACAAGTTCGGCATCGACATCGACCATGCGCGCGAGATCTACGCCCGCGCCGCCGCCCTGCCGGGGATCGCCCCCGTCGCGGTCGCGGTGCATATCGGGTCGCAGCTGACCAGCCTGGAGCCCTTCCGCGCCGCTTTCGAGCGGGTGGTCGAACTGGTCCACGCGCTCCGCGCAGATGGGCACGACATCAAGCGCCTGGACCTGGGCGGCGGCCTCGGCATCCTGTACCGGGACGAGGAGGTTCCGGCCGTCGGCGCCTATGCCGGGATGGTCAAAAGCATCACCGGCAACCTGGGCTGCCACGTGACGCTGGAGCCCGGCCGGGCGCTGGTCGGCAACGCCGGCATCCTGGTCACCCGGGTGATCTTCCGGAAGACCGGGCTGCACCGGGAGTTCCTGATCGTCGACGCGGCGATGAACGACCTGATCAGGCCCTCGCTTTACGACGCCTGGCACACCATCCTTCCTGTCGTCGAACCGTCCTCCGACGCGCCGGGCTCGCCGATCGACGTTGTCGGCCCGGTCTGCGAGTCGGGGGATACTTTCGCGGTGCAGCGGGTCCTGCCACATTTGGACCAAGAAGATCTGGTGGCATTCCTGTCGGCGGGAGCTTACGGCGCGGTGATGTCGTCCAGCTACAACACCCGCCCGCTGATCCCCGAGGTGCTGGTTTCGGGGGCCGACCACGCGGTCGTCCGTCGGAGACCGACCGTCGAGGAGATGCTGGCGGCGGAACGGGTGCCGGCATGGCTTGACCCCTGACGGGGTGCCGGCGGACAGGGTTTCTTTGGGGGGAAGCGGTATGAACGGGACCGACGATCGCACGCAGAGCCCCACCCGGCGCAAGGGAGCCGCCGGCGAGCCGACGATCCGGCTGGCCCTGGCTCGCGGAGCGCTGGCGTGGGAGCAGCTCTGGCCGGCTCTCTGGCCGGCGGCGGGAGTCGCGGGACTGTTCATCGCCCTCGCCCTGTTCAACGTGCTGCCCGCCCTGGGCGGCTGGCTCCACGCGCTGGTGCTGGTGCTGTTCGCCGCGGCCTTCGCCGCCGCCCTCTATATCGGGGCGCGGCGGATCAGGCTGCCGGACGACACCGCGGCGCTGCGGCGTCTGGAGCGGGACAGCGGGCTGACGCACCGGCCGCTGGCCGCGGTCCGCGACAACCTCGCCAGCGGCTCGGACCCGGCGAGCGCCGAGCTTTGGCGGCTCTACCAGGAGCGCGCGCGCCAGCGCATGAAGTCGCTGCGGGTGAAGCTGCCCCACCCCAACCTCGCCGCCCGCGATCCCTGGGCGTTCCGGGCAGCCGTCGGCCTGATCCTGTTCGTCGCGGCGTTCGGGACCTGGGGCGACTGGCGGCCCCGCCTCGCCGCGGCGCTGTCGCCCCATCTGGACGGGTCGGCGGGAGACGCCCGGGCTATGCTGGACGTCTGGGTGACTCCGCCCGACTATACCGGCCTGCCGCCGATCTTCCTGCGGTCCGCCCAGCCCGCCCCGGCGGCCCAGCAGGCTTCCGGCAATGCCTCCGAGCCATCCCAGCCGGCCGGGCCGGTTCCGGTGCCGACAGGCAGCGTCGTGCTGGCCCGGGTGACCGGCGGTTCCGGCGTCCCGGCGCTCAACGCCAACGGGACCAGCATGGCCTTCGAGCAGATCGACCAGTCCAGCTACCAGGCCAGCCAGCCGGTCACCACCGGCGGCATGATCGAGATCCAGCAGGACGGCGGGTCGCTGGGATCATGGCCGATCACCGTCGTTCCCGATACCGCCCCGATCGTGGCGCTGCCCGCGCCCCCGGCCGCAGGCGAGCGCGGCGCGATGCGGGTGGAATACGAGGCGCGCGACGACTACGGCATCGCCGCCGTCCAGGGCACCATCCGGCTGAGCGGCGACGGCGCCGAGCCGGGATTGGACCGGACCCCGATCGAGCTGCAGCTCCCACTGCCCGGCGTGCGGCCCAAGGTGGCCCGCAGCGCCAGCTTCCATGACCTGACCCCCCATCCCTGGGCCGGCCTGCCGGTCACGCTGCGCGTATCCGCGACGGACGGGGCCGGCCAGACCGGCATGACCGAGGACGTGGCCCTGGTGTTGCCGGAGCGGGAGTTCCTCAACCCCGTCGCCCGGGCGATCATCGAGGAACGCAAGAAGCTGACCCTGCGCCCGGAATCCAGCCGCGAGGAGGTGGCGCGCGGTCTCGGCATCATTTCGGCACGTCCGTTCCAGTTCCGCGACGACGTGGTCGTGTTCCTGTCGCTCCGGTCGGCAGTGGCTCGCCTGTACCTGGACGAGTCCGCCGACGCGGTTCCCGCCATCCAGAAGCTGCTGTGGGATACCGCCCTGCGGGTCGAGGACGGCACGCTCTCGATCGCCGAGCGCAACCTGCGCGACGCGGAGCAGCGCCTGATGGACGCCTTGGACCGGGACGCTCCGGACGCGGAGCTGCAGAAGCTGATGGATGAGCTTCAGCAGGCGTTGAACGAGTTCCTGGACGCCATGGAAGAGCAGATGCGCCAGGCGATGGAACGCGGCGAGCAGCTGCCCCAGATCCCGCCGGAGATGCAGGGCCAGACCATGGACCGGCAGGATCTCCAGCAGATGCTGGACCAGATGCGGCAGATGGCCGAGACCGGCTCCCGCGAGGCGGCACGCGAGATGTTGTCCCAGCTTCAGCAGATGCTCGAGAACCTGCGCAACGGCAACATGGCCCAGATGCAGCAGAACCAGCAGAACCAGGCCGGGCAGATGATGCAGCAGCTCCAGGATCTGGCCCAGCGCCAGCGCGAACTGCTGGACCAGAGCTTCCGTGAATCCCAGCAGGGGCAGGAGGGCCAGGAGGGACAACAGGGGCAGCAGGGCCAGCAAGGGCAGCAGGGGCAGATGCCGAGCCGGCAGCAGCGCCCCGGCCAGCGCGGCCAGCAGGGACAACAAGGGCAGCAGGGACAACAAGGTCAGCAGGGCCAGCAGGGCCAGGGTTCGGCAAGCGCGGCCGAGCAGGAGGCGCTTCGGCGCGAACTGGGTGAACTGATGCGGCAACTGGGCGAGATGGGCGGAGAGATCCCGCGCCCCCTGGGCCGGGCCGAGCGGGCGATGCGCGATGCCGGCCAAGCGCTGGAGCAGGGCATGCCCGGCGCCGCGGTCCCGCCCCAGACCCAGGCGCTGGACGAACTCCAGCAAGGCCTGCAGTCCATGGCCGAACAGATGGCGCAGCAGATGATGATGGGCCAGCAGCCGGGCCAGATGCCCGGCCAGCAGCAGATGCAGCAGTCGAACCGCGGCCGGGACCCGCTCGGCCGCCCCCTGCCCGGCTTCGGCCGCGCGGACACCAACGACGTGCGGATTCCCGAACAGTCGGACCTGCAGCGCGCCCGGGAGATCCTGGACGAACTCCGCCGCCGCGCCGGCGAGTTCAACCGTCCGCAGTTGGAGCTGGACTATATCGACCGCCTGCTTCGGCGCTTCTGAGAGACGGGGCGGCCCCGTGAGGTAGTCTTGTAGGTCGGCGAGAGCGAAGCGGCAGCCGACACCTGCTGGTGCTGCACAGTGGTTCTGACAAGTCCTGTGGAGCGGAGTGGCGTAGGTCGGCCTTCGCCCGTCAGGGCGAACGCCGACACCCTGCGTCAACGCTCCGGCCACGCTGTCGGCGTCGGCCTTCGGCCGAGGCCGACCTACGGTTCATCGATCAAAACCACCGTGTAGAGCCTCTACTCGCCTGCTTGTCGGCTGCCGCTTCGCCATAGCCGATCTACAGTTGCCGCCAGGTCCGACTACAATGCAGGATCGGCTCAGTCCCTGCCGCCGATCTCCAACGCTGCGCGGGCTGCGGCGCAGATTTCCTGAAGGCTGAAAGGCTTGGGGATCACCGCGTGGATCAGGGCTTCCAGGTTGCGGGCGCGGGTGTGCTCCGCCGGGTAGCCGGTGATCAGCAGGATCCTGATCTCCGGACGGTGCTTGGCGGCGCTGAGCGCCAGCGCAATGCCGTCCACGACCGGCATGACGATATCGGCGACCAGCAGGTCGTAAGGCTCGGTATCGAGCGCCTGGAGGGCCTGCTGGCCGTCCTCCACGTCCGTCACCGCGAAACCGGCATGCCTGAGCGCGCGGGCGACGAAGCTGCGCACCCCGGGGTCGTCCTCGGCGAGGAGGACCCGGTGCGCGGGAATTCCCGGAACTTCACTCATCGGCTGCTGAACCCGCGGCTGTCCTGATCGATACCGCCGCCAGTTAGCCACCGGAACGGACGGCGGTCCAGGACGCCGGCGAAGGACCGGGGCCCGCGCCCGGAGTAGTTCAGCCGCCGGTTCCCTGCTGGAAGGTGATGGCGATTTCGGCGATCACGCCGGGAGGTTCGCGCATCTCGCTCTGGAAGGTCGCGATCTCGCCGGGGAGCAGCGTCTCGTGCGAGGCGGTGAAGCTCCAGTCGCCGACGGGGACCTTGTCCGGTCCCAGGGTCACCGCGCGAAGCGGCGGCACCGCACGCTCCCGGTCCGAGACGTTGGTGATCTGCCCTTCGATCACGAGGATCGTGATGCCATCCTCGACCCGCTTCTCGGACCGGACGTTCTGGAGCTGCAACCCGGCGCCCAGCGCCTCGACCGGCAGGCCGATGGTCTCGAACAGCCTTGCCGAGGGGGGCCAGATCTCGGCGATCTCCTGCCGCATGAACAGCCCGCCGGCCAGAAGCAGCACGACCGCCGCCGCCGCGGAGACGATCAGCGGAGCTTTCGACTTGGGCTTCGGCGGCACAGGCTTGCGGATCGCCGGCAGGTTGGATCCGGGCGGGATCGGCTTGACCTCGATCTCCTCCGGCGGGGGTGCCAGATCGACGGGCTTGGGCATGTCCACCGGCGGGCGCTGCATCCAGCTGTGGCCGCACTTGGCGCAACGCACCATGCGCCCGTCCCTGCCCAGGGTGGCGGGGTCGACCAGATAGCGGGTAGAACAGGCCGGGCAGGTGAGAATCATAAAAGCTATGAAGAAATCGTGGAATCGCAGGATGTCTTATAGAAACTAAGGAGGTATTAAGCAAGTCGGGGGCTTGCTTCATATGCCGAAGCGCCGCTGGTATAGACGCCTTCGGGCGCGCCGTGCGATGCTGCCCGCCGTCCAGGGTTGCGAAGGTGGAAGGATTTGATTCGTTTCGAGAATGTCGGTATGCGCTACGGCAATGGGCCGGAGGTGCTGCGGGACGTCAGCTTCACGTTGGAACCCGGGACGTTCCATTTCCTGACCGGCGCCAGCGGCGCCGGCAAGTCCTCGCTGCTGCGCCTGATGTATCTGGCGCACCGGCCGTCGCGCGGGCTGATCACCATGTTCGGCCACGACATCGCGTCGCTGAAGCGGGGCGAGCTGCCGCCGCTGCGCCGCCGCATCGGAGTGGTTTTCCAGAATTTTCGCCTGCTCGACCATCTCTCGGCGCTGGACAACGTGGCATTGCCGCTGCGGGTCGCCGGAGCGCGTGAGTCGCAGGTGCGCGAGCATGTGGCGGAGCTTCTGAGCTGGGTCGGCCTGGGCGACCACCTGAACGACAAGCCGGCGACGCTGTCGGGCGGCCAGCAGCAGCGAGTCGCCATCGCGCGGGCGGTCATCACGCGGCCCAGCCTCCTGCTCGCCGACGAGCCGACCGGCAACGTGGACGACAGGATCGGCATGCGCCTGCTCCACCTGTTCGAGGAACTGAACAAGCTCGGCACGACCATCGTGATCGCGACCCATAACGAAATGATGATAGAACGGTTCGGCTACGCCCGCATGGTGCTCGACAAGGGCATGCTCCAGCACCTGCCGCGGGGCGGCGGCGCAACCCGGATCGCCTGATGTTCCGCACCCACTACGATCTGCCGCTTCAACGCGACGTGACGGGACGGTTCCTGCCCTGGATCATCGCCCTGATGGTCTATCTGGCGATCCTCGCGATGGCCGGGTCCATGGTGCTGTCCGACATGGCGCGGCGCTGGGACCGCGGCCTTGCCGGAACCCTGACCGTCCAGGTGCCGCCGCTGCCCGAGGGAACGCCGGCGCTGGACCAGCGCGTCCAGTCCGCGCTGGGCGTGCTTCGCGCCACGCCGGGAATCGCCAGGGCCGATCCCCTGCCCCGCCAGGATCTGCAGGGCCTGCTGGAGCCGTGGCTGGGCACCGGCGCGCTGAACGCCGACCTGCCCGTGCCGGCCATGATCGACGTGGCCCTGGCCGGCGGCAGGATCGACATGAACGGCCTTGCCCAGCGGCTCAGGGCAGCGGTGCCCGGAGCCGAGCTGGACGACCACGCGGCTTGGCTGAAGGATCTGCTCGCGATCGCCCGGGCGGTCGAGGCGGTGGCGCTGGGAATACTCGCGCTGGTCGGCGGGGCCGCGGTCGCGACGGTGATCTTCGTCTCCCGCGCCGGCCTCGCGATCCACGGGCAGGTGGTCGAGCTGCTGCATGTCATGGGAGCGCCCGACCGCTACGTCGCCCGCCAGTTCCAGAGCCATGTGCTGGGACTTGCGATCCGCGGCGGGATCATCGGGACGGTGCTGGCGGCGGCGACCCTGATCGCCCTGAAGCGG
Source organism: Skermanella sp. TT6 (assembly GCF_016653635.2). Lineage (NCBI taxonomy): Bacteria > Pseudomonadati > Pseudomonadota > Alphaproteobacteria > Rhodospirillales > Azospirillaceae > Skermanella > Skermanella cutis. The sequence goes on along the minus strand of NZ_CP067420.1, from coordinate 2,236,817 downwards.
GCCGGAGGGGAGTATGCGGCCGGCCTGATGCCCGACATGGCGCTGAACCAGCTTCAGCTGGTGTCCCTGGCCGCCGTCCCGGCGATCGCGGCCGTCCTGGCGGCGGTGACCGCCCGGATCACCGTCATGCGCGCCCTGGCGCGGATGCCGTGATCCTGGCGCAGCGCGTCGCGCGCGTGCTGCTGCCGCCGGCCGCGCTGCTGGGTCTGGCCCTGGTCTGCTGGCTCGGCGGGCTGGTCTGGTTCGCCCAGACCATCCCGAGGGAGGACGGCTGGGCCGACCGCGCGACCGACGCCATCGTCGTCCTGACCGGCGGCAGCGAGCGGATCAGCACGGGGGTCCAGCTCCTCTCCCGCGGCCTGGGTCGGACCCTGTTCGTGTCCGGCGTCCATCAGGGCGTCGACCTTCGTGACATGCTGCGGGCGGCCAGGCTGGAGCCGAGCACCCTGGAATGCTGCATCGTGCTGGGCTACGAAGCCGGCGACACGGTCGGCAACGCCGCGGAGACGGCGGCCTGGATGCGGAGCCGGAGTTACGAATCGCTGCGCCTCGTGACATCGAACTACCATATGCGGCGCAGCCTGCTGGAGTTCGGCATGGCGATGCCCCAGGTGGACGTGGTACCGCATCCCGTCGCTCCCGACGCGGTCAAGCTGGCGGACTGGTGGCGCTGGCCCGGAACGCTGGCGCTGATCGTCAACGAGTACAACAAGTACCTGTTCGCCCTGGCGCGCTATACGCTGTCGTCCTGATGCCGAGCCCCGGCAGGAATGATCCGAACCATGCCCAAACCACCCCGCCCCCGTCCCCAGCCCGGCAAGGGCGCCCCCCGGTTCAAGGCGGCGGGCCGCCGGCCTCCCGGCAGGGCCGCTCCCGAGCTGATGGACCGCCCGGAAAGGCCCGAACCGCCGCAGGAGAAGCTGCTTCGGATCACCGGCCTTCCGGCGGTCTCCGCGCTGTTCGAGCGCAACGGCCGGCTGGTCGAGCGCCTGTTCTTCGACGAGCGGAACGCCGGGGCGGTCGCCGCCTTCTGCCGCGACCTGGCGAAGGCGCGCAAGCCCTACCGGCAGGTCGATACCGACGAGCTGGCGCGGGTCGCGGGAACGGTCCTGCACGGCGGCGTCGTGGCGGTGACCCGGCCCCGTCCCCTCCCGGCGTTCGATCCGGCCGAAGCGTCCCGCTGGGCGGCGGAAGGCAAGCCGCTGCTGCTGCTGGACGGCATCGGCAACCCGCACAACCTGGGCGCCATCGTGCGGACTGCGGCCTTCTTCGGGCTGGAGCGGATCGTCATATCCGACCATCCCGCGCAGGCCGGCCCGTCCGAAGCGAGCTACCGGGTCGCCGAGGGCGGGATGGAGCATGTCAGGCTCTACCGCGCGACCGGCTTCGCGCGGGTGCTGAAGCAGCTGGCGTCCAGCTACCGGGTGCTGGGAACCGCGCTGGGACGCGGGGAGCCGCTGGACCAGCCCGCCGACCGCCGGCCGACGGCCATCGTGCTCGGCAACGAGGAGGACGGACTGGGGCGCGAAATCCTGGACGCCTGCGAGGGAGTCGTGACCCTGGCGGGATCGGGCCGGGTCCAGTCGCTCAACGTCGCGGCCACCGCGGCGATCCTGATCCACGAACTGACCAGGGCGCGACCCTCCGTCCGCCAAGCCGGACTGGCGTCCGGCGCCCGGGCGCGCTAGAAGGGACGCCGCGCCGGGCGACCGGCGCATCCGACCGTGCGAGATACCTCCATTCAGAAGGCCTTGTCCAAGACGCCCATGACCGTCGCCCGTTCGCTCCTGTTCAATATCGCGTTCTTCACCTGGACGACGGTGTGCTGCTTCGGCCTGCTGTGGATGCTGCTGCTGCCGCGCCGGCAGATGGTGCATGTGGTGGAGTGGTACCTGCGGACCGTCTATTTCCTGGAGCGCGCGATCCTGGGGCTGGACTACGAGGTGCGCGGGCTGGAGAACGTCCCGCGGAACGGCTCCTACATCCTGGCGGCCAAGCACCAGTCCGCCTGGGAGACCATGAAGCTCCACCTGCTGATCGACGACCCGGCGATCATCCTGAAGCGCGAGCTGCTGTTCCTCCCGATCTGGGGCTGGTACGCCGCCAAGGCCCGGATGATCGCGGTCGACCGGAGTGCCCGCGGCAGGGCCATCGCATCGATGGTCGAGGGAGCCGCCCGGGTTAAGTCCGAAGGAAGGCCGATCGTCATTTTTCCCCAGGGAACCAGGACGGCCATCGGACGTTACCTCCCCTACCGGGTGGGGGTAGGAGTGCTCTACAAGGAACTGGACCTGCCGATCGTGCCCATGGCGCTGAATTCCGGCGTCTACTGGGGCCGGCGCAGTTTCCGGAAACGGAGCGGGAAAATTCTGGTGGAGTTCCTTCCGCCGATCGAGCCGGGCCTCGGACGGGACGCGGCGCTGGCGGAACTGGAAACCAGGCTGGAGGCGGCGACCGATCGACTGGTGGTGGAAGCGGGCGGCCCTCCCACGCAGAAGCCGGCCAAGCAGGTGCCCCAAGGAGCGCCGGCAGCAATGCCCTGACTTTTTCAGCCTGTGGAAAACTCTGTGGATGTGCGCGTCGGCGTTGCACCGGATGCGGCTCGCGTGCAATACCGGCCGATCTGTCCGGTTTACGACCGCCTTAAGAACATATCGGGAACAAAATCGGCTTGACCCGGGCGGACAAAGACACCAATTTTCCGGATAGGCCTGAAGAACTCCACGAAAATCCTTGTTGAACAATAAGTTTGACGTTTTCATCGCAGCCAGGAGCGGTGGCGGACGGAGACCAGCATGACCTCGGTGGCAGCCATATCCCAGCAGATCTGGGATATGAAATACCGGTTGAAGCTGCTTGACGGGCAGCCTGTGGACAAAACGGTCAGCGACACTTGGACGCGCGTGGCCAAGGCCCTGGCCGAGCCCGAAAGAGATCCCGCAGCGTGGGTCCCCCGATTCGCCGAAGCGCTGGCCGACTACCAGTTCCTGCCCGCCGGCCGGATCCTCGCGGGCGCCGGTACCGGACGCAACGTCACCCTGTTCAATTGCTTCGTCATGGGACGGATTCCGGACGACATGGGCGGCATCTTCGCCCACCTGCGGGAAGCGGCGCTGACCATGCAGCAGGGCGGCGGCATCGGCTACGACTTCTCGACGCTCCGCCCCAAGGGCGCCGCGGTGCTGGGCGTGGGGGCCGACGCCTCCGGCCCGCTGTCCTTCATGGACGTGTGGGACGCCATGTGCCGCACGATCATGAGCGCCGGACACCGGCGCGGCGCCATGATGGCGACCCTGCGATGCGACCACCCGGATATCGAAGCCTTCGTCGAGGCGAAGCGCGAAGCCGGGCGCCTGCGGATGTTCAACCTGTCGGTCCTGGTGACCGACGCCTTCATGACGGCGGTCCGCCAGGACGACGCTTGGCCGCTCACCTTCAACGGCACCGTCTTCAAGACCCTGCAGGCCCGCGACCTGTGGGACCGCATCATGCGGGCGACATACGCCTATGCCGAACCGGGCGTCATCTTCATCGACCGGATCAACCAACACAATAATCTGTGGTACGTTGAGGATATCTCTGCAACCAATCCATGCGGGGAGCAGCCGCTGCCGCCCTATGGCGCCTGTCTGCTGGGATCGATCAACCTCGCGGCGCTTGTCCGGAAGCCATTCACCGAGCAGGCGCACCTGGATATGGACCGTCTGGCGGAATTGGTGCCCTTGGCCGTCCGCATGATGGACAACGTGGTCGATGCCTCCCGCTTCCCGCTGCCCGAGCAATTGGCGGAGGCGAAGGCGAAGCGGCGGATCGGGCTGGGTGTCACGGGATTGGCCGATGCCCTGATCCTGTGCCGGGCGCGCTACGGCAGCGAGCAGGCGGTCGCCCTGACGGAGCAGTGGCTGGCGGCCCTGCGCCGGCACGCCTATCTGGCCTCGACCCGGCTTGCCGCCGAGAAGGGCAGCTTTCCGCTGTTCGACGCGGAGAAGTTCCTGGCGGGCGCCAATGCGCTGACGCTCGACACGGACGTACGCGACGCCATAGCGGCGTATGGCCTGCGCAACGCGCTACTGACGTCGATCGCGCCGACCGGCACGATCTCGCTGTTCGCCGACAACATCTCGTCCGGGATCGAGCCCGTCTTCGCCTACAGCTACGACCGGAACGTGCTGATGCCCGACGGCTCGCGCCGTCAGGAGGAGGTCTCCGACCATGCCTTCCGGCTGTTCCGGCAGATGTTCGGGGAGCAGGCTCCCCTGCCCGACTACTTCGTCGACGTGCAGGCGCTCAGCCCGGCCGACCATGTGGTGATGCAGGCGGTCGCCCAGAAATACGTCGACAGCAGCATTTCCAAGACGATCAACTGCCCCGAGGACCTGTCGTTCGAGTCGTTCAAGGATGTCTATGTCCACGCCTTCGAGCTTGGCTGCAAGGGCTGCACGACATACCGCCCCAACGAGGTGACCGGTTCGGTGCTCTCGGTGAAGAAGGCGGAGGAGAAAGCCAAGACTCCGCCTGCCGCGCCATCCACTCCGGCAACGGTGCAGGATGCGGGCGCCGTGGTCTACATGACCCAGCCGCTCGACCGGCCGGACGTGCTTCCCGGGCAAACCTACAAGGTCCGCTGGCCGGAGAGCGACCACGCCCTCTACATCACCCTGAACGACATCATCCAGGACGGGCGGCGGAGGCCGTTCGAAGTCTTCATAAACTCCAAGAACATGGAGCATTATGCCTGGACCGTGGCGCTGACGCGCATGATCAGCGCGGTGTTCCGGCGCGGCGGCGACATCGCCTTCGTGGTGGAGGAGCTGAAGGCGGTGTTCGACCCGCGCGGCGGCCAATGGATGAACGGCCGCTACGTTCCCTCGCTGCTGGCCGCCATCGGCGAGGTGATCGAGCGGCACATGATCGGGATCGGCTTCCTGCCCGAACACGGCGAGGGCGGCGGGACGGCGGAACCCGTGCGCCGGGCGGTCGGCGCGCCGGGCGGCCACCAGCGCCAGTGCCCGCAATGCGGCCAGCCCGGACTAGTCCGCCAGGAAGGGTGCGACCAATGCCCGAACTGCGGCTATTCGAAATGTAGCTGAGGAAGGCCGGGCGTTGGGTGGCCGTCAGGACTTGGTCGCCACGCCCCGGGTCTCGACGAAGGACTGCATCGCGCGGATAAGGTGCTCGCCGTAGCGGATCGGTTCGAGATGGGGCGGTCTTTCCGCCGACGGGATCGGATGCATCACCGCATCGACCGCGGGTTCGAAGAAGAACGGCGCGGAGAAGCGCTCGCGCCCGTCGCCCAGCACGCGATGCGCGGTCGCGACGAAGCGCCGGTCTGTCCAGTGCTGGAGCGCCCCGCCGAGGTTCACCACGAACGAGTCCGCCAGCGGCGGAACGTCGATCCACCGGCCGGCGCCGTTGCGGACCTGGAGCCCGCCGGTGTCGTCCTGATAGAGCAGCGTCAGCAGGCCGGAGTCCACGTGGTTCTCCGCCATGACGGGCCGCCGGACGCCGTCATGGACGACATGTCCGTCGGCCACGCCCACCAGGGACGCGTCGGTCCGCGGCGGGTAATGCAGCAGGCGCAGGGTCGAGTTGGTCGCTTCGAAGTGCGGATCGAACCACCCCTCCTCCAGGCCCAGGTAGCGGGCCATGGAACGCATCAGGATCCTGCCCAGGTCCGTCATGGCCGCGTAGTGAGCGCCGATCTCGGCCCGCCAGCCGGGCAGGTCCGCCTCGTCCGGCCAGACGTTGCGTTCGATCAGCGGATGTTCCAGGGGATAGCGCGGATCGCCGTGAACGAACTCCGGCCCGACGTCGATCCCCTCCTTGAACGACAGGTCGCCGTCGACGGTGGGGAAGTAGCCCCGGTAGCTGTTGGTGTTGGCCGGGACGAAGCGCCGCCGCGCCAGCGGCCGTTTCCGCTCTTCCGGCAGGTCGAAGAAGCGGAAAAGGCTGGCGAGCCGCCCGGGCGGCGCGAACTCCCGAAGCGCCGCCCCCGATATCACGAAGAAGCCGATCTCCTCGCAGGCTCCGCCGATCGCGCGATCCACGCCGTCGCGGCCAGGCTTTCCGGCCCCGTCTCCGCCTTGGAACAGGGGAGAGGTATCGATCACCGGAATTTCATCGAATGTATGCTGCATCTCCGCCTCTCCGGCCCGGGGTCAGTTCTGCGCGGACTGCCGCGAATCCAGCCAGCCGTCCACCAGGGACCGGTTGGCGGCGATCCATGTCCTGACCCCCTCCTCGGGCGATTCGGCCTCGCTCACCTCCGCCATCAGGGTCCCCAGGCTGTCGTCGTCCATGCTCCAGGCGTTCAGCCAGCCGAGGACTTCGGGGAAGTCCTCGGCGAAGCCTTTCCGCGACATGAAGTGGATGTCGTCGGTCGCACCGTAGGCGTTGCGGGGATCCTGAAGATACTTGAGGTCGTATTTCGCGAAGACCCAGTGGGGGCTCCACAGCGTCACGACCACCGGCTCTTCCTGGCGGTAGGCCCGGTCCAGAGTGCTGATCATGGCCATTTCGGACGAGGTCACCAGGTTGTAGTCCAGCCCGTAGGTCTTGATCGCCTCCTCCGTCATGGCCATCAGGGAGGAGCCGGCCTCGATGCCGACGATCCTGTCGGACGAGCGGCCGTCGCCGAAGGTGGCCGCCTTGTCCTTGAGATCCTCGATGCTGCCGATTTCCATGTAGGCCGGCACGGCAAGGCCGAGGCGGGCGCCGTGGTACCAGGACTCGTGCAGATCGATCCTGTCCTTGAAGCGCTCGTAATAGGCGGCATCGGTGGTCGGCATCCAGATCTCGAGCGCCAGGTCGATGGCGTTGGTGGAAAGCCCGGTGTAGAGGATCGCCTTCTCGACGGTCTTCAGTTCGACCTCATAGCCTTTCTCCTCCAGCACCTGCTGCCACATGTGGCTGACGGCGATCGCCTCCGCCCAGTTGTTGAGACCGATCCGAATGGGGTCTTTCGCGAATGCGCTCGCCGAGCTCAAAGAGGTGACGAGAAAGGCTCCTAGGATCGAGAAAAGCTGGAGGCGCCTCATGATGCTGTTCTCCTCGCATGATGGCTTCTTTGCTGCCCCTGTGTATTTCAAAACCTCCTTCATTGTTCCCATCAAATCTTTATCGACGCGGATTTTTCTTTTTCGCTCTCGCGCATCCGACGGCCGAGCATCCCGCCGTTGGAACGGACGTCCGCGACCGGGTCTAGGCCGTTCCGCGGATGGGGGCCGGCCCCCGTGGGATCAGTGCCCGAAGGATCGGCAGGCCCTTTGCGCGATCGCTTCGGCGACCCTCGCCTGATGGTCGAGCAGCGGCATCTCTCCCGGTGAGACGTCGAAGCCTTCAGCCCAGATGTAGCGTGCCGTCCGCGTCTCCATCATGCGGGCATTGACGCGGATCCGGCCGTCCACGACGCGGACGCTGCCCTCCAGGATCAAGTCGGCTCCCGGCGCGCCGGGGGCATGCCGTTCGTCCACTACCAACAGATACGGGTTACCCGTCAGGGTCCGCTTCAATTCGTCCTGCAGGCCCGATGCCATGTCGGCCCCCATCCCGTCGAGCGGAACAAAGGCATTGACCTGAACGGTCCGCACCGGGACGCCGCCTCCGGTGTCGCCGCCGAGCAGGGCCAGCAGGCCCAAGGCGAGGACCGTGCCGCCGAGCGCCGTCCGCCGCCGTCCGAATGCGGGTGGCGGCCTCCGTTCCTCCACGGGTGGAGCGATGCGAACGAAGACGGGGACGTAGGATCCTTTCGGCAACTCGATCCGGACGGTGCAGGCGCTCCCGTCGGTCAGGTAGTAATGTTCCAGCCGCCGGCGCAAATGCCCGGCTTCGATGCGGACGACGGGATCGGCCTGGGGATCGAAGCTTTCGTCCCGCCCCAGGACGGACACGGCGATCGCGTAGGCCTTGATTCGGTCGGTGCGGCCCGCCAACGTCTCCTCGACCACGTAGCGCAGGAAGTTCCTGCACCGGGTCGCCCGCCGGAAGGCCTCGGTGGCACAGATGGCGTCGAGATGGTCGAGGATCTCCCCGTCGGTCGGCTCCCCCGTCGGCGCCACGGCGGCCTCCGCTACGCGATGCGCCGGAACAGATCCGGGTATTCGACGACGAGCCCGTCGCCATCCACCTCGACATCCCGCGCGAAGTCGCCGTCCAGGGATTCGTAGCGATACAGCCGGCCAGGCTCCAGGCAGGTGTAGCGCTGGCGGCCGGCGGTCACGGACAGATCGGGAGGCGACACATAGGCGACCAGGATATCGGCGCTCTCGCCGGCGCGCAGCCCGAGCCGGCGGATCGGCAGGGTGTTGGTGAACGGCGTGACGGCGAGATCGACGTCTATCGCCCCCTGGAGAGGCCCGATAGGCGTGCCGGTCGCGGTCGTCCACGCCCCTGCCCCGTCGCCGGCGATGTGCAGCGACCGGGCGGAGCCGATCAGCCGCACCTCCAGCGTCCTGACCCGCCACGTGGGATCGCAGGAGACGCGGTAGGTAAGCGCGAACCGCTCGCCGGGGTCCGACGTGGCGATGACCGTCGCCTCCGCGACGATACCCTGCGGCGTTTCCTGGAGCACCAGGTGCTCCAGCCCCGTCCCCGCCCAATCCCGCCAGCGCGCGATGATGATGCGCCCGTCGCTCATGCCTGCTCCTTCGCTTGCGTCCGGCCGCCGAGCGGATCCCGGATCGCCTCGACCGCCGCGAACCCGACGGCGCGGCTGGCGGCGTTCGGATCGTCGACCCGGACGACCACCCCCCGGCCGACCAGGTCGATGCCGTTCTCGTTGAACGCCTTTATGATCCTCTGATAGGCCTCGCGGCGGATGGTGAACTGCTCTCCGGGCTTGGCGATGTACTTGACGCCGATGATCACCGCGTCGTCCTCGACCCGGCGGACGCCCTGGGATTTCAGCGGCTCGATGAAGCTGGGCCCCATCTCCGGGTCTTCGGACAGTTCGGCGCCGATCCGCTTGATCAACTTCTTGACCAGGCCCAGGTCGGTTTCCGGCGGTACGCGGAACTCCAGCCGCATCAGCGCCCAGTCCCGGGTGTAGTTGGTCAGCGCCCGGATCTGGCCGAAGGGCAGCGTGTGGATCGCACCCCGGTGGTGGCGCAGCTTGAGGGAGCGAAGCGAAATGTTCTCCACGGTGCCCCGGAGCTGGCCGACCTCGACATAGTCGCCGATATGGAAGGCGTCCTTCAGCAGGAAGAAGATTCCCGACAGGATGTCGGCGATGGTCGACTGGGCACCCAGCCCGATCGCGATGCCCACCACGCCGGCGCCCGCCAGGAGCGGCCCGATGGCGATCCCCAGGGAGGACAGCACGATCATCACGACGACGGCGACGAGCGAAACCTGGAGGAACTTGCGGACCAGCGGCAGCAGGGTCGCCATGCGCTGGGCGGTCCGGCGGTCGCGATCGTTCTGGGACGCGATGAGGCGGTCGAAGCTCCGGACCAGCAGCGCCCAGCCCACATAGCCGAGCAGCAGCACCACGCCGGCGTCGAACAGCAGCCGCAGCGCCAATCCGAACGGGCCGGTCTGCCGTTCCGCGTCGAATCCCCAGATGAGGGCGGTCGCGACCACCGCCAGCACCAGCAGGGCAGTCCAGACGGCCCGCATCAGCCGCACCGTGATGGCGGACCCGTCGCCGTCGCCGGCATCGGCCGCCGCGTGGAACCGGGCGATCGGGCGATGGAGCAGCAAGGCGGCCATGGGAACCGCGGCCGCCAGGGCGAAGCTTGCCAGCAGGCGGAGGCCCGTTCCGGGCTCCAGCCGCAGGGCCGCCGCGGCGAGGGTCAGCCAGAGGCCGGCAAGGTAGACGGTCGCCAGAACCAGGCCGGTGCCGATGCCGCGGCTGGCCCGGAGGTCGAGGTCCAGGTAGCCGCCGATGATCGCGGCGATGGCTTGGCGCCGGCTCCAGAGCTGGACCGCCAGATACAGGAACGGAAATGTGCTGACCGGCAGCATCAGGGCGATCAGCGGGTCGTAGGCCATGCCGAGCGCGTTGAGCAGATCGAACAGGCCGAGCAGCGCGGCACTCAGGACGGCGACCCACACGCCCGACCGGCGGATCGCCGCGGCGGCCCCGTCCTCCACGGGGAGGAGCCTGAGGTCCGCTCGTCCGGGGGCGCAGAGGAGCCGGAAGGCCAGGTCGGCGACCAGCACCGTCAGCGCGGCCTGGAGCGCCGCGAGGAAGATCGCGGGGGCCGCGGGATGGGTCGGACGCAGGATCGCATAAGCCAGCAGAAGGCCGGCGATGAACCCCGCGATCCGCAGCAGATCGCGGGCGACGTTCCGCAGCACGCTGCCCGGCGCCGATGGAAGCAGCCGGCTCAGGGCGGCCCAGACGAGGGTACCGGCCGCGAACAGCAGGGCCAGCGACGCCACGAGACGCAACGGCCGGATGGCAGCGTCGCGCCCGTTCGGCCGTTCGAAGGCATCGGCGAGCGCCGCCGGTATGAGCGGATAGGACCTGGCCACGGCATCCAGGCGTCCGGCATAGAAAGCCAGGAGACTGGCGGGCCGGGGAGCCGCGGCGCGGTCCCGGATTTCCCCCAGCAGCCTGTCGCGCAGGGCGGCGCGGACCTGCTCGCCATCCATGACGGCAAGCAGGGCGTCAGCCTGGGCGGACGTCAGCCCGTCGGGAAAAGCCTGCATCACGGCATCGATACCTGCGGCGGATGGCGGTCCGGCCGGTTGGGCGGACGCGACGCCGGGACCGGTCCCGGCACCCAGAAGGAGCACCAGGAAGATCAGCCGGACCAACACCATCATGACGTCAGCGCGACGCGAACTTCCAGGTCCCGTCCGCGATCCGGCAGACCGGAAGCACATACACCACGCTCCGCTGTCCCACGTCGCTGGTGAGCTTGGCGTCGCGGCAGGGCAATCCGTTCCGCTCATAGCTCCGGATCATGGTTATGGTCCCGGCGTTCCCGGTCTGCGGGTTGGACCAGGGCCGAGTCTCGCCGTCGGGGGCGTTGCGCAGCATGTCCGCCCCGACGCCCATGATGATCTTGGTGTCGTCCCCCCGGTAATGCGCCTCGCCCAGGCGGCTGCCGAACAGCAGTTGGGCTTCGGCCGCTTGGATGTGAAGAAGCATCGACGCGGCCAGCGCCAGCAAACCCGCTCTCCTCAAGGCCGACCCTCCCTGGAAAAAAGAACGTTGGCCGAAGACGGACAACAGTGCGCCGCATTTCGGGTGGCGACAGGTCCGCACCGGCATATGCCTATAAGGATCCGCATAGCCTGAATATTTCAAGCCCAAGAATTCATCCAGAGGTATTATAACTCCTGTGGGGAGGGGTCAGGGAGAAGCGAAAGAGTAAGGTCTGTCGGACAGAGGGAAAAAGCCGTCCAACAGGGGGGCAGACGATCATGGGCTCTCGCCAGAACCGGCACTTTCCCGAGCCAGAGGAAACCGCCGTCTTTGCTTCCCCGATATGCCCTTCGCAGGTCCGCCAACAGCTGGACCGTATCTGCGCGTCGGAAGATTTCCGGCGCGCCGATCGGAGCCGGCGCTTCCTGAGCTACATCGTCGAGGAAACCATCGCCGGCCGCGGATCGCGCATAAAGGCCTATTGCGTCGCGACATCGGTGCTCGACCGGGACGAAACGTTCGATCCCCAGACCGACCCGCTGGTCCGGATCGAAGCCGGCCAACTCCGCCGTCGGTTGGAGCGGTATTATCTCACCCACGGAGCCGGGGACCCGGTGCTGATCGATCTGCCCAAAGGCGGCTATATCCCGGTCTTCAGCCTGAGGACGCCCGCGGCAGCGGCCGGCCTGCGATCCCTGAAGCATGTCCGGGCCGGCATATCGGGAACGGCTGCCCTGGCGACGCTCGGTGCGGCCGGGTTTGTCGGTGCGGCCTTCTTCATCCATGATCCGGTCGTGGTCGGTGCCGCCCTGGGCGGCCCGGCGATCCGGGCAGTCCAGGTCCTGCCCTTCACGCCCGCCGACACTGCCCGGAGCGCCGAAATAGCCTCCGGACTGGCGGACGAGATCACCCAGGAACTGATCCGACGCGGGACCCTTGCCGTGCTTGGCCCTCGGGATCCCGGCACGGGGAAGGCGTCCGGCGCCGATGCCATCCTGACCGGCACGGTGCGGACCGGCTCGGGCGTGGTGCGCGTCACCGCCAGCTTGGTGAGCGCCGGGAACGGCACATACATCTGGATGAAGGCGTACGACAGGCCTTCGGGAGAGCCGGTATTGGCCGTGCAGCACGCCGTCGCCACGGAGATCGGCTCGGGATTGAACCCGCAGGCGCAAGGGCAGCGAGATTGATCGCCTGCCGAATTCTTCAATCGGACCAAAGGGCTGAACGGGTAAACTACGGTAATTTACGTTTCCGCGACGCCCTCCGCCTCTACTGTCGCGCGGCAAGAAGAAGCGCCGGTCGAACGCGCGCAGGGAATGGCCCGATGGAAGGGGCCAAGTGGACGGCATGCCGGACGACCGGCACGCCCAGATCCGGTTCAGGAGGGATCAATGTCGCAGTTACGGCGGACTTCCGCTGAGTTTCTCGGTACATTCTGGCTGGTCTTCGGCGGATGCGGAAGCGCCGTGCTGGCCGCCGCGTTCCCCGAGGTCGGCATCGGCCTGCTCGGCGTCTCGCTGGCATTCGGCCTGACCGTCCTGACGATGGCCTACTCGATCGGCCATATCAGCGGGTGCCATCTCAATCCCGCGGTGACCGTCGGCCTGTGGGCCGCCAGACGGTTCCCGGCCAAGGACATCCTGCCCTACATCGTCGCCCAGATCGCCGGTGCGATCGTCGCGGCGATCGCCCTGTACGTGATCGCCAGCGGCAAGGCCGACTTCAGTCTCGCGGTGAACGGCCTGGCGACGAACGGCTTCGGCGCGGCTTCCCCCGGCGGCTACACCCTGGCTTCGGGAATGCTGATCGAGATTATCCTGACCTTCGGCTTCCTGGTCGTGATCCTCGGTTCAACCGACACCCGGGCTCCGGCCGGCTTCGCGCCGCTCGCGATCGGGCTGGCGCTGACCCTGATCCACCTGATCAGCATCCCGGTCACCAACACCAGCGTGAATCCGGCGCGCAGCACCGGCCCGGCACTGATCATGGGGGGCGTGGCCCTGCAGCAACTCTGGCTCTTCTGGGTGGCTCCGCTGATCGGCGGCGTCCTGGGCGGCATCGCCTACCGCATGCTGTCGGCCGAGGAGACGGTCGTGAAGCCGGCGATCACCGGCGAGCCGGCGCGCTGAGACTTCCAAGGGGCGGAGAGGATCCGCCCCTACGCCGACGGGAGGTCAAGGACTGGAAACCAGCTTCAGGCCGACGATGCCGGTGACGATCAGGGCGACGCAGCCCAGCCGCAAGGCGTTTGCCGGTTCTCCATGGATCACGATGCCGGCGATGACGGTTCCCACGGTTCCGATGCCGGTCCAGATCGCGTAGGCCGTCCCAAGGGGAAGGGTGCGCAAAGCGAGGCCGAGCAGCCCGAGGCTGACGACCATGCTGCCCGCCGTCAGCAGCGACGGGACAAGACGGGTGAAGCCGGCCGTCTGCTTCAGGCCAAGGGCCCAACCGATTTCGAAAGCGCCGGCGAGAAGCAACAGAACCCAAGCCATCACAGACCTCCCGAGTCCGTGGCTGGGTCGTCCCGGCCTTGATGAATGGAAATCGCGGGGTCGTCCCCGCAATCGGACATTTGGTCATCCGGGACGGCGGATCAAGCCCCGGCAGCCCAAGGTCACGGGTGCTCCGCTCCCCTTTGCATCAGCTGCCGCACGTCGACCAGGAGCCGTTCCAACCCCCGATCCGCCACGCCCAGTTCGCGCAGGTGTCCCACGGTGTTCGCCAGGTAATCCAGGTTCGGGCCGCGCTCGCCGATACCCTGCCGGATATGCCGGACCACGTCGGACACGCACATGTCGCCGCAATACTGCCGATGGCTCCGGTCGGCGACGAAAGTGCAGGCGGTGACGTTGCCGCCCCTGGTCCGGACCCGGAGCAGCTTGGGGTGATAGACCCCGCTGACCATTTCCCGGTCCCACAGATAGTCCAGCGTCCCGGCCACATGGGCCGCCTCGACCCTGAAGACCATGCCGCGGCAGGATCCGCCGCGATCCAGTCCCAGCACGAGGCCGGGCCGGTCGGGCGTGCCGCGGTAACGGTGGGAATAGACGCAGAACCGGCGGTGATACCCCCGCAGCAGCGCCAGCCGGCGCTCCGCGAAAGGAAATTCCGGGTTCCACATCAGTGAGCCATAGCCGAATACCCACAGGTCGGTATCGGGCGGAACCTTGATCTTGGGGAACGTCCTGGCCGTCGAGGGAGCGAAGACCATGAGCGGTTCGCCGGTACAGGCGGCGGGCTCCGGCAAGGCGGGATCTTGGGTCTCGGAGGCGTCCTCCGCGACCGTATCGCGGAATGAATCTTCGGCAGACATGATCGTCAGATAGTGTCTCCTCGGCGTCGATGCCACGATATCACACATCAAGGCGCCCCTCGACCTCCAACGGCACAACCCGCTATAAGGCAATCGCACAACCGCTCAAGGCCTTCCCACATGCGTGCCAAGCCGTTCGTCTCGCTGATCGTCCTGTTCGGCATCGCCGCCGCTGGCTATTCAGCGTGGTGGTTCTATCTCGCCGGGCGGGTGCGTGACGGCATCACCGACTGGATCGCCCAGCAACGCGCGGAGGCGGCGCTGATCGAGTACAGGGACCTGGAGATATCCGGCTTTCCCCTGTCCCTCACGGCGAGCGCCGCCGACGTTTCGATCCGCCGGGCGGACGGACTGCAATGGCGCGGATCGGCGGTCATCGCCAGCGCCCGCCCCTGGTATCCGCTCGACATCGGCGTCAACCTTCTGGGCAGCCACCAGGCCGGCCTGGTTCAGGCGGGCGGCGATCCGGCACTGGGCATCGACGCTCCCGCCGGGGCGAAGGGGAGCGTTCGACTGGATCTCTCCGGCGCGATCCGCCGGATGACCGTCGACCTCGGGCGGTCGACGGTGACGCTGCCGGACGGTCAGCAGGCGATCCTCGGCCGCGCCGAGGTGACCGCGGCGCTCCCGGAAGCGCCGCCCGCCGACCATACGGCGACGGCGCTGTCGATCGACGCCCGCCTCGGCGACGTCCGGCCGCCGCCTTCGGTCACGACCCCGCTGGAGGGAGACATCGAGACGGCGGCGGTGACTGCCCGGATCAAGGGAGCCTTGCCCGACCGTCTCGGCCGGCCCGCCATCGCCGCCTGGAGCGAGAGCGGCGGCACGATCGACATCGACTCGCTGACGCTGAACTGGGGGCCGCTCCGCATAGCCGGCCAGGGAACGCTGGCGTTCGACCGCGACCTCCAGCCGATCGGGGCGATCAGCGCGGCGGTGGAGGGCGTGAACCCGACGATGGACAGCCTCGCCACGGCCGGGATCGTCCGGCCGGGCGACGCCGCCATGGCGAAGATGGCCCTCACCTTGCTCTCCCGCCGGACGACGGCCGACAACCAGCCGATCGTCGAGGCGTCTCTGACGGTCCAGGACGGCTGGCTCTATTTCGGCCCGATCCGCTTGCTGAGGATCCCCCGCGTCGCGTGGGAGTGAGATTCAGGCCTGCTTGGCGTCGATGACGCCGCGGCGGATCGCCCGGGTGCGGGTGAACAGCTCTTCCAGCTTGTCGCCCTCGCCCCAGCGGATCGCCCGCTGTAGCGCGGTCAGATCCTCGTTAAAGCGCTGGATGATCTCCAGCACCGCTTCGCGGTTGTTGAGGAAGACGTCCCGCCACATCACCGGATCGCTGGCGGCGATCCGGGTGAAGTCGCGGAAGCCGCCGGCCGAGAACTTGATCACCTCGGACTTTGTGTCCTCCTCCAGGTCGGTCGCGGTCCCGACGATGGTGTAGGCGATCAGGTGCGGCAGGTGGGACGTGATGGCCAGCACCTTGTCGTGGTGCGAGGCCTCCATGAACTCCAGGTTGGAGCCGAAGCGACGCCACATCTCGGCGACCCTGGCGACCGCCTGCTCGTTCGCCCCGGGCGGCGGCGTCAGGATGCACCAGCGGTTCTCGAACAGTTCGGCGAAGCCCGCTTCCGGGCCGGAATGCTCCGTGCCTGCGACGGGATGGCCGGGAACGAGGTGGACGCCCTCCGGCAGGTGGGGCGCCACGTCGCGGATCACCGCCTGCTTGACCGACCCGACGTCCGTGACGATCGCTCCGGGACGGCAATGCGGGCCGATGACGGGGGCTATATGGGCATAGGCGCCGACGGGCGCGCACAGCACCACCAGGTCGGCGTCCTTCACGGCCGCGGCGGCGTCGGTGGTGGCACGGGAAACCAACCCCAGCTCCAGCGCCTTGTCGCAGGTGGCCTGGCTGCGGGCGCTGCAGACGATCTCGCCCGCCATGCCATCCCGGGCCAGCGCCCGCGCCATGGACGAGCCGATCAAGCCGATGCCGATGAAGGCGACCCGGTCGAACAGCGGCGAGCCGCTCCCGGCCCGCGCTCCGGCGATGTCGGTCGCGGTCATGCTTCCCCCTTCAGGAACGCGGCGACGGCATCGACCACGGCGCGCATCTCCTCCTCGGTGCCGATCGACATGCGCAGGCAGTGCGGCAGGCCGTAGCCCCCCATCTGGCGCACCAGGATGCCGCGCGCCTTCAGGAACTGCCGGGCCGCCTCGGCCGCCTGGTTGCCGTCGGACGACCGGTTGGCGAAGGAGACCAGGACGAAGTTCGCGATGCTGGGATGGACCTCCAGCCCCAGCTCGGTCAGCCGCGCGCTCAGCCAATCCCGCCAGATCTCGTTATGGCGGCGGGACTCCTCGATGAAGGCAGTATCCTCGACCGCGGCGACGCCGGCGATCTGGGCGGCCGAATTGACGTTGAAGGGCCCGCGCACCCGGTTCAGCACATCGGCGATGGCCGGCGGGCAGTAAGCCCAGCCCAGGCGCAGGCCGCCCAGCGCGTAGATCTTGGAGAAGGTCCGGGTCATCACGACATTGCCGAACTCCTCCACCAGCTCCGATCCCGCGGTGTAGTCGGGACGGTCGACATACTCTGCATAGGCCGCGTCGATCACCAGCACCACGTGCCCGGGCAGCCCCGCGTGCAGGCGCCGCATCTCGTCGGAGGTCAGGAAGCTGCCGGTCGGGTTGTTGGGGTTGGCGATGAACAGGATCTTCGTGCGCTCGGTCACGTGGGCCAGCAGCGCGTCCACGTCGGCCTTCAGCCCCTTCTCGGGAGCGGCCACCGGCGTGGCGCCGACCGACTTGGCAGAGATCGGGTACATCAGGAAGCCGTGCGCGCTGTACAGCACCTCGTCGCCCGGACCGGCATAGGCACGGGTCAGCAGTCCCAGCAGCTCGTCCGAGCCGGTTCCGCAGACGATCCGGGAAACATCCAGCCCGTAGAGCCGGGCCAACCCGTCGCGCAGCGCCGTCGATCCGCCGTCGGGATATCGGTGAAGTTCCGCCGCCGCCTGCCGGTACGCCTCCATCGCGCGCGGGCTGGGGCCCAACGCGCCTTCGTTGGAGGCGAGGCGGATCAGCCGGTCGACACCGGGAGCATGGGCCTCGCCGCCGACATAGGGGGAAATGTCGAGGATTCCGGGACGGGGAGCCGGAGCAGACATGGCAGAGCTACTTTCCTGATGAAATCAGACAGGGGACCGAAGTTCGACGAATCCAAGCTTTTCGGGGATCAGAGCTTCTTGGGGTCGGAGGAGCTTCCGAGCGGCACCGCGTACCCGCCGATCGGGGTGGTCCGCAGCAGGATATCGCCCATGTTGGCCGCGAAGGCGGACAGACGCTTGTCCTGCAGGTCGACATAGTCGGCGACCTCGACCAGATGGAGCGGGCCGCCGCCGGATTCCCGGCCGGTCCAGCTCCGGAAACTGACGGTGGCCAGGCCGGCGGCTTCCAGCGCCTCCTTCAGCCGGCCGCGGCTGCGATCCTCGGTCAACTCGATGCCCAGCAGGGTGCGGTCGTCGCCGGTCCGCTCGTGCTGGATCAGGGCGATGGCGAGGGCGTCCCGGTCGTCGCCGCGCGCGTTGCCGCGGCCGCAGAACGGCAGGCTGGCGACCACCCGCGGCGTCTTGGGGTCCTGGTTCATCAGGTACCGCCACCAGGGATCGTGGTCGTCCTCCTCCGGCATGGGTACGACGCCGACCGTCGCCGTGCCGTCGGCCACGGCTCGGATCGCCGCGGCAGGCGTGTTGACCGCCGTCATCGGGACCGAGCTGCCGTAATGGTCGCGGGAGATATCCCAGAAGCCGCGCCTGTCCTCCGGCGCGTAGACCGCGATGGCGAACGGCCCCTGGATGCGGGAAAAGGTCGCGATCATCTCCCGCCACAGCCGGGCCAGGACCTGCATCGGGAAGGGACCGGTGTGGCGCGCGGCGAGTCGGCGCAGGATCGTCGCCTCCCGCCCGGGCCGGACGATCTGGTTGTCCGGCCGTTTGGCGATGCCGACCAGTTCCACCACCTGGGCGCGCCGCATGATCAGATCATGGATCTTGTCATCGATTTCATCGATTTCGCGACGCAGTTCATCAAGCGATGGCGTTGGTGAGGACATGGACTTCAGATCTTGCCGGTCAGGGAGTGGACGGAGCGGTCAACGCAGCCGGATAGTAGTAGTCTCGGACCCTGGCAAAATCAAAGAAAACGTTGACACCCCCATGGCTTGCTCCCTAGCTATGCGGCTTCCTGGCTGGCAGCTTTGCCCCCACACTTTCGAAGCAGGTTCGCCCGACCGATGAGCGCGTCCATTCCGTTTCGCCAGCCGCCAGGCGTCGCCGAGGCTGCCGGTTCCGTTTCGGAGGGGACGAACCGGCGGGTGGTGCTGGGGACCGACCGGCCGATGCGGCTGGACTGCGGCGTCGAACTGTCGAACTTCACCGTCGCCTACAGCACCTTCGGCACGCTGAACGCCGACCGGTCCAATGCCGTGATGGTCTGCCATGCGTTGACCGGCGACCATTTCGTGACCGACTACCACCCCGTCTCGGGCAAGCCCGGGTGGTGGAGCATGCTGGTCGGCCCGGGGCGGCCGATCGATACCGACCGCTATTTCGTCATCTGCTCCAACGTGATCGGCGGCTGCATGGGCAGCATCGGCCCGGCCGAGACCGATCCCGCGACCGGCAAGCCCTATGGCCTGGGATTCCCTGTCATCACGATCGCCGACATGGTGCGGGCGCAGAAGCTGCTGGTCGACCATCTCGGCATCGAGAAGCTGTTCTGCGTGGTCGGCGGGTCCATGGGCGGCATGCAGGTGCTGCAGTGGGCGGTCAGCTACCCGGAGCATGTCTTCGCAGCGCTGCCGATCGCGACCGCCGCCCGTCACTCCGCCCAGAACATCGCCTTCCACGAGGTCGGGCGGCAGGCGATCATGGCCGATCCGGACTGGTGCGGCGGCGACTACCTGAACCAGGGGGTGCGGCCCCACCGCGGGCTGGCGGTGGCGCGCATGGCCGCGCACATCACCTACCTGTCCGAGGCGGCGCTGCACCGCAAGTTCGGCCGCAACCTGCAGAACCGGCAGGCGGTGACCTATGGCTTCGACGCCGACTTCCAGGTCGAGAGCTATCTTCGGCACCAGGGCATCACCTTCGTCGACCGGTTCGACGCCAATTCGTACCTGTATATCACCCGGGCGATGGACTATTTCGACTTGGCGGCGGAGCATGGCGGCGTCCTCGCCAACGCGTTCCGGGTCAAGGACGGCCCCACTCCGGTCCGGTTCTGCCTCACCTCCTTCTCCAGCGATTGGCTGTTCCCGACCACCGAGTCCCGGGCCGTCGTCCACGCGCTGAACGCGGTGGCGGCCAATGTCAGCTTCGTGGAGGTGGCGACCGATAAGGGACACGATGCCTTCCTGCTGGACGAGCCTGAATTCCACCAAGTCGTGCGGGGCTTCCTGGACGGCTGCGCGGAGCACCGGGGCCTGACCAACCGGCGGGCGGCGACGGCATGAGCCCGCTCGACGATGCCTCCTCCCGGAACCGGCGTTCCGGCACGATCCGTTTCGACCTCAAGCTGATCGCCGACATGGTCGAGCCGGGCAGCCGGGTGCTGGACATCGGCTGCGGCGACGGCGCGCTGCTCGACTTCCTGGTCCACGAGAAGGGCGTCGACGGCCGAGGGATCGAGCTGAGCATGGACGGGGTGCATACCTGCGTCAGCCATGGCCTGTCGGTGATTCAGGGCGACGCCGAGACCGACCTGAAGGACTATCCGAGCGGCGCCTTCGACTATGTCATCCTAAGCCAGACGCTCCAGGCGATGCGCGCACCCCGCACCGTGCTGGAGGAACTGGTGCGGATCGGCGACCGGGCCATCGTGTCCTTCCCCAATTTCGGCTACTGGCGGATCCGCATGGCGCTGCTGTGGCTCGGCCGCATGCCGGTGACCGAGCGCCTGGGTTATGAGTGGTACGAGACGCCGAATATCCATTTCTGCACGATCAAGGACTTCACCAGCCTGTGCGACCGGCTGGACATCACGATCGATCGCAGCGTGATCCTCGGCCGCGACAACCGCCCTACCCGCCTGGCGTCTGCCGACGGCATCGCCAACTTCTTCGGCGAGCAGGGCGTCTTCATGCTGCGCCGGAACGACCGGCAGGGTTGATTCGGGCGGACGCCCCGGTCAGAAACTGACGCAGGCCGGGCGGGTCATGGTCAGCACGGCCTGCTGGTCGAAGCGCCGCTTGTAGGCGTCGGCGATCTCCGCGACGCGGGGGCGGTCCCGCGCGGCGTCGGACAGGACGACCACCAGAACCTTGCTCGGCTCCCGCACGATGGTGCCGTTGCCGGTGTCGCGCCACTGACCGCCGGCATCGAGGACCGTCAGGCCGTCGGGAAAGCGCGGCGTCACCTCCTCGTCCACGAAGCGGCTCCAGTCGGCGTCGGTCACGCCCAGGCTGTTCCCGATGTTGCGGCCGAATACGACTTCCGCCACGAGGCCGGGGGTCGCGCCGGGACCGCAGCCCGCCGCCATCGGGCCGGCGCAGCCGCCGAGAAGGGTGCCCGTCAGCGCCAACGACATCATCCGGTTCCGCATGGCTGTTCCTCCGTCACGGGACGCCCAGGGAATGTACGCGGACATCGGCTGTTGTTCATAGGGAAACCGCCGGAGGAACCCCCCTATGCGCATGCGCTTCTTTGCCGCCGCCCTGTCCCTGGTCTTCGCATCCTCGGCCGCCTTGGCCCAGACCACGGCCCAGGCACCGGCCAACCCGAGCAACGATCCTGCCGAACGGCCCCTGATGACGGCTCCGCAGCCCGGCGACCAGACGACGACCGATCCGGTCACGCCGAGTCCCGGAGTTTCCGGCGAGGCTCCGAGCCGGGAACTGACCGGGCAGGGCGACACCGGCGTGCCGGGCGGCACCCCACAGGCGGAGGATGCGCCCGCCGAGATGACCGGACCGGGCGAAGCCCAGAGCGAAAGCGCAAACCCTCCCCCGGCCGCGGGGACGCCGCCGGCCGCGCAGCCGCCGCAGCGTTGATCGGGGTCAGGCGCCGATGCGCCGCTTCAGGTCGGCGAGCCATGCCTCCACCCGCCGGCGGTTGACCCCCATGTCCGAGTAGCCGAAATGCGACCGGCTGTAGACGGCGACCGTTGATCCGCCCTCGCCCGCCGGCAGGATCGCCACGTCGACATAATCGGGAAAGCGCAGCAGGGCGCTGCGCTGCACCAGCAGCATCCGCATTCCGTCGGGCGACCGTTCCAGCAGGGTCGTGCGCGGCGCCTCCTCGACCACCGCCAGCATGGCGTCGCGCAGCCGTTCCGGCGGGACCGGGAACACGGGGCTCTCGGCGTCCGGCTCCGCCCTCGGCGTCGTTCCCGGAGGCGCCACCAGGTATTGGTTCGGGGTGGAGGCGCGTTCCAGAACCGCGAAGTCCGCAGGCGCGCGGTCTCCCGGCGCCCCGTCGGCCCAGGGTCCGAGCTGCCAGCCGTACCAGCCGATCGCCGCGAGGAGGATCACGGCCAGCAAGCCTCTGGCCACGGGCTTCAGCATGTCGGCTCCTGTCGTGAGGAAGGCGGGCTCCAGGCCCGGAACCGCTTTTCGATCGGTTTAGCTTCATGGGAGGCGCTGGGCAAGGCCGATCCGGACCCTTGCCAATCCGCGTCGGATGCGCCATCTGCGCAGTCTGACCCATGAAGGCAAGTAGCGTACAGATGAGCATATCGCAGCAGCACCTCCCCCGCCCCGTCCATGTCATCGGCGGCGGACTCGCCGGCAGCGAGGCCGCGTGGCAGATCGCCTCGGCCGGCGTCCCGGTCGTGCTGCACGAGATGCGCCCGGTGCGCAAGACCGACGCCCACCAGACCGACGGGCTGGCGGAGATGGTGTGCTCCAACTCTTTCCGGTCCGACGACGCCGAGTACAACGCGGTCGGCCTCCTTCACGAGGAGATGCGCCGCTGCGGTTCGCTGATCCTGCGCTGCGCCGACGCCCACAAGGTGCCCGCCGGCGGCGCGCTGGCGGTGGACCGGGACGGCTTCTCGGCGGCCGTGTCCGAGGCGCTGGCCGGCCACCCGCTCGTCAGCATCGTCCGCGAGGAGGTCGCCGGCCTGCCGCCGGCCGACTGGGACAGCGTGATCGTCGCGACCGGCCCGCTGACCTCCCCCGCGCTGGCGGAGGCGGTCCGGGAGTTGACCGGCGAGGAGAGCCTGGCCTTTTTCGACGCGATCGCGCCGATCGTCTACAAGGAGAGCATCGACCTGTCCAAGGCGTGGTTCCAGTCGCGCTACGACAAGCCCGGTCCCGGCGGCACCGGCCAGGACTACATCAACTGCGCGATGAACCGGGAGCAGTACGAGGCCTTCATCCAGGCCCTGCTCGACGCGCCCAAGACCGACTTCAAGGAGTGGGAGAAGAACACCCCCTACTTCGAGGGTTGCCTGCCGATCGAGGTGATGGCGTCGCGCGGCGTCGATACCCTGCGCTACGGCCCGATGAAGCCGGTCGGGCTGACCAACCCGCATGCGCCCCCCGAGGCCGGCCGCCGCTCCCACGCGATCGTCCAGCTTCGCCAGGACAATGCGCTGGGCACGCTGTACAACCTGGTCGGCTTCCAGACCAAGATGAAGTATGCCGACCAGACCCGGGTGTTCCGGATGATCCCGGGGTTGGAGAACGCCGAGTTCGCGCGGCTGGGCGGCCTGCACCGCAACACCTTCCTGAACAGTCCGAAGCTGCTCGACCGCGAGATGCGCCTGAAGGCGATGCCGAGTTTGCGCTTCGCCGGGCAGGTGACAGGCGTCGAAGGGTACGTCGAATCGGCGGCGATCGGCCTGCTGACCGGACGCTTCGCCGGCGCCGAGCGGCTGGGCAGGACCTGCACCGCCCCGCCGGCCACGACGGCGCTGGGCGCGCTGCTGAACCACATCACCGGCGGCGCCGAGGCGGAGACCTTCCAGCCCATGAACGTCAATTTCGGCCTGTTCCCCGACTTGGAGGGCAAGATCAAGGGCCGGGACCGCAAGCTGGCCTATACCAGGCGGGCGCTGGGCGACCTGGACGGTTGGCTGGGAACGAGGCAGGCCGCGGAGTAGGATCGCCGCGGATCACGATTTCCCGCCGACGGCGAGCCCCGGGCCGTCAATACCGGCCCGTCATGGCCCGCCAAGCCAGCCGGGCCTGCCGGAACGGGTTGGGCATCTGGACACGGGGAGCGAACACGTCGTTCCCCGCCTTCGCGATGACGCCCAGGTAGATGTCCGCCAGGGTCGCGGTCAGCAGGGCCGGATAGCCTGCGCGCGGCACCTGCGCGCGCAGCGCCCGCGCCTCCTCCAGATGGGTACGCGCCATGCCGGACACCTCCGCCACGACGCCCTTCAATCCCTCCGGAGGCTTCAGGTCGAACAGGCTGCGCTCCGACACGCCGTGACGCTCCAGCACGTCCTTGGGAAGGTAGAGCCGGTGGCCGCGCGCGTGGAAGGGTACGGCGCGCAGCAGCCCGGTGAGCGCCCAGGCGATGCCGACATGGCGGGCCGCGGCGTCGGCCGGCGCGTCGCGGACCCCCAGGATCTCCAGCGCCAGCTTGGCCAGCGGCGCCGAGGTGACTTCCGCGTAGCTGGCCAGGCACGTCCCGTCGGCCGGGGGCTCGTCGGTCAGGTCCGCTTCGCGGCCGTCGATCAGCGTCTCGAAATGGGCGCGGGTCAGGTCGAACCGGCGGATCGCATCGGCCAGGGGCATCAGCACCTCGTGGCGGCGGCCGGCGCCGGCATAGACCTCCCCGATGCTATCATGCCACCATTGCAGCCGGATCTGGCCGAGGACGGGTTCGGTCACCACCTCCCTGGTCTTGGCGATCTCCAGGTTGAAGGCGTAGAGGGCGAACAGCGCCTCGCGCCGGTCCGGCGGTGCGAACAGGCAGGTCAGGAACCGGTCGTTGTCATACTTCCGGACCTCTTGCCCGCAATAGGAAAGGGCCGCGTCGGAGTTAGCCATGAAATTTCGAGGGAAGCCGCATCGTGACGAAGGAAACCAGTGCCAACATGCTCTATAGTGGGCCTCTGGCGCCATGACATATTGGCCTCGCGCGGCTGATCGGCCAGACCCTTAGCCCGACCTCGCTCAACGCGGACACCCATGGCCGAGTTCAACATCGCACCGCCCGCCACAGGAAGCACCGAGCCGTCAGCGAAGAAGGACGCGAGCGGCGAGAATTTCCCGGTAGCATCGCGGCTGCTGCCGAAACGCCTTCGCCCGCACGTGATGGCCTTCTATCACTTCGTGCGGCTCGCCGACGACATCGCCGACGATCCCGACCTGGAACCGGAACTGAAGCTGAGCCACCTGGACGCGCTGGAGCGCGCCCTGGTCAAGGGCGAGGCCCACAGCGCCTATCTCCAGCCGGCGCTGGACCTGCACGCCAGCCTGAAGCTGACCCGGATCCCCGATACCCATGCCAGGCAGGTACTCCAGGCCTTCCGGCGCGATGCCAAGAACACGCCGTGCCGGACCTGGAGCGACCTGATGCTCTATTGCCGCTACTCGGCGGCGCCCGTCGGCCGCTACCTGCTGGACCTGCATGGCGAGGGGGCCAAGGCGGTCGGGCCGTCGGACGCCCTGTGCGCGGCTCTCCAGATCCTCAACCATCTTCAGGACTGCCGCGAGGACTGGGTCCAGCTGGGGCGCTGCTATGTTCCGCGGATCTGGTTCGAGCAGTCGAAGGTCAGCCCGGAACGGCTGGTCGAGCGCAGCTCGAACGACCAGCTCCGCGCGATCCTGGACCGCACCCTGGACGAGGTGGACAAGTTGCTGGAACGCGCGGCGCCGCTTCCCGGCCTGGTCGTCCATCGCGGACTGCGCCTGGAAAGCGCCGTGATCCTCAGCCTCGCCCGGGCGCTGTCGCGCCAGCTGCGCCGGCAGGATCCGCTGGCCCGCCGGGTCAAGCTGACCACGCCGGGGCGGGTCGTGGCGACGTTCCAGGGCATCGTGGCCGGGCTTAGCTCCAGATGACCGTGCAGACGGCCGATCCAGCCGCCCCGGGAGAGATCGCGGGGAAGTCCGGCACGACTTTCTTCTGGCCCATGCTGCTGCTGCCCAGGCCCAAGCGGGCAGCCATGTTCGCGATCTATGCCTTCTGCCGGCAGGTCGACGACATCGTCGACGAGCCGGGACCGCTGGAGAAGAAACGCGCGGCGCTGGCGGTTTGGCGCGAGCAGGTCCGCTCGCTCTACATGGGCGGGGCTCCGGTCGGTCCGGTGGCCGCCGGGCTCGCCGATGCCATCGCGCGCTATCATCTGCCCCGCGGGGAGCTGGAAGCGGTCATAGACGGCATGGCGATGGACCTGGGCACGCCGCTTCGGGCGCCCCCTCTCGATACGTTGCGGGTCTATTGCCGGCGGGTCGCAGGCGCGGTCGGGCTGCTGGCGATCCGGGTGTTCGACCGCGCCGATGCCGAGACCGAGGCTTTCGCCCTGGCCGTCGGCGACGCGCTTCAGATGACCAACATCCTGCGCGACCTGGAGGAGGACGCCGCGATCGGCCGCCTGTACCTGCCGCGGGAGCTTCTGGTCCGTGCCGGCATCTCCGCGAACGATCCGACGGAGGTGCTGCGCCACCCCAACCTCGGCAAGGCCTGTGACGCCCTGGCGGACCTGGCCGAGACACGCTTCGCCGAAGCCGACCGCCTGATGGCGGGCTGGCCGAGGCGTCGCCTTTGGGCAGCCCGCGCCATGATGATGCTGTACCGCCGCATGCTGGACCGGCTGCGGGCACGGGGCTGGCGCGACATCGGCCGGCGTCCGCGCCTGCGCC
Source organism: Skermanella sp. TT6 (assembly GCF_016653635.2). Taxonomy (NCBI): domain Bacteria; kingdom Pseudomonadati; phylum Pseudomonadota; class Alphaproteobacteria; order Rhodospirillales; family Azospirillaceae; genus Skermanella; species Skermanella cutis. Next base: position 2,210,576 of record NZ_CP067420.1, on the reverse strand, counting down.
GGGCGGAGAAGGCCTGGGTGACGCTGCGCTGCCTTGCCGGACGGCCGCCGCGGAGCTGATGACGCCATGACTACCGTCCATGTCGTCGGCGCCGGCATGGCCGGCCTCGCCGCCGCCGTCTCCCTGGCCAGCGACGGGGCCAGCGACGGGCGCCGCGTGATCCTGTACGAAGCGGCCGGACAGGCGGGAGGCCGCTGCCGTTCCCTGCGCGACCCTGTGCTGGATCGGACGATCGACAACGGCAACCACCTGCTGCTGGGTGGAAATCGGGCGGTGTTCGCGCTGCTCGACCGGATCGGCGCCCGCGACCGCCTGGTCGCCGCCGCGGATCCTGCGGAGTTCCCGTTCCTCGATCTCGGCACGGGAGAGAGATGGGCCCTGCGACCCAATGGCGGCCCCCTTCCCTGGTGGATGCTGGTACCGGGCCGCCGGGTTCCGGGAACGCGGCTGCGCGACTATCTGGCGCTGCTGAAGCTGCTGCGGGCGGGCCCGGACGCGACGGTGGCCGACTGCCTGGATACGGAATCGGTGCTCTACCGGCGCCTGTGGGAACCGCTGGCCGTCGCCGCGCTGAACATCGCGCCGGACCGGGGATCGGCGCGCCTGATGGGTGCCGTCGTGGCCGAGACCTTCCTGCGCGGCGGGGCCGCCTGCCGGCCCTTCGTCGCCGCGCGCGGCCTGTCCGACACCTTCGTCGATCCGGCGCTGGCCCACCTGGCTTCACGAGGCGGCGACCTGAGGTTGAAGGCCCGGCTGCGGCGACTCGTGACTGAGGACGGACGGGTCGCGGCCCTGGAATTCGCCGGCGAGACGGTGGAGCTGCGGGCCGGCGATGCCGTCGTGCTCGCGCTGCCGCCGGCCGGCGCCGCCGAACTGCTGCCCGGATTGGCGGTGCCGGAGGAGCACACGGCCATCCTGAACGCCCATTACCGGCTGGACCGACCGGCGGTCCTTCCGGGCGGCCGGATCTTCCTGGGCCTGATCGGCGGAACGGCGGAGTGGCTGTTCGCCCGCGACGACGTCGTGTCGGTCACGGTCAGCGCCGCCGACCGGCTGATCGACCGTCCGGCGGACGATCTGGCGGCGCTGCTGTGGCGGGACGTGGCATCCGCCTGCGGCCTGGGTCCGGCGATGCCGCCCGCCCGGATCATCAAGGAGAAGCGGGCCACTTTCCGGCAGACCCCGGCCGACTCGGAACGCCGTCCGGGTCCCGTGACAGACCTGTCGAACCTGTCGCTGGCCGGGGATTGGACCGCGACGGGTCTTCCGGCGACCATAGAAGGGGCGATACGGTCAGGAAACAAGGCCGCCGCTGCGGTGTTAGACTCTGGATCGGTCGAAAGGCCGGCGCGGACCGCGATGCAGGCTTCACAACGGCGCCCGCTCGACATATCTCAACGGGCGTAGCCTCAAGCAAATTTGCCCCGGCGACCCTTCGCTGCGGCATGTGTCCCGAAAAAACGAAATGAGGAACCGATGGCCTTTGAACTTCCCCCGCTGCCGTACGCGTACGATGCGCTGGATCCCTACATGTCGGCGCAGACGCTGCAGTTCCACCACGACAAGCATCATCAGGCCTACGTCACCACCCTCAACAACCTGATCAAGGACACCCCCCTGGCGGACAAGTCGCTTGAGGAGATCTGCAAGGCGTCCTACGGCGACCCGTCCAAGCAGACCATCTTCAACAATGCCGGCCAGCACTGGAACCATACGCTGTTCTGGCAGATGATGAAGAAGGGTGGCGGCGGCGCCATCCCGGGTGAGCTGGAAGCCAAGATCAAGGAGGATCTGGGCGGAATCGACCAGTTCAAGGAGGCCTTCACCCAGGCCGGCCTGACGCAGTTCGGCAGCGGCTGGGCGTGGCTGGTGGTCGACGGCGGGAAGCTGAAGGTCACCAAGACCCCGAACGGCGAGAACCCCCTGGTCCATGGCCAGACCGCCCTGCTCGGCTGCGACGTGTGGGAGCACTCCTACTACCTGGATTACCAGAACCGGCGCGCCGACTACCTCAAGGCGTACCTGGACAACATGGTGAACTGGGAATTCGTCGCCGAACTGTACAGCAAGGCCTGACCGGCCCTGCGAACGGAAGAAAGGGGCCCCGGCGGGCCCCTTTTTTCATGCCTGTCAGACCGGCAGGAGAGCGGCGGCGACGCGGCGCTCCTCGGACAGAAGCACGTTGTAGGTGCGGCAGGCGGCTCCCGTTTCCATCACGTCCACGACGATTCCCGCCTCGCGCAGTTCGCGGCGCAGCTTCGACGGCAGCAGGCCCATCTTGGGACCGGAACCGAGCAGAAGGATCTCGACCGCCGGCTGCGCGCCGCGGATCACGCTGAAGCTTTCCACCGAAAGCTCCGCGAAGCTGCCGGCCTGCCAGCCCTGCGTACGGTCGGGAAAAACCAGCACCGGCCCTTCGTAAAGGGTACCGCTGACTCGGAAGATGCCCGGGCCATAGGCGTCGATGACCTGACGGTCTGCCGGGATCAGCGGCGTCACATCCATGATCGTCCCTTTCGGTTCCGTTCGCCCGCGGTCAGGCGCTGCCCGCCGCGGCGGCCTGGTCCTTCCTTCCCGCACCGCCGGACCGGCCGCGGCGGACGTTGAGATACAGCAGCAGCGGTACGGCGACGCAGATCGACGAGTATGTCCCGATGCCGATGCCCCAGATCAAGGCGATGCTGAATCCGCGGATCACTTCGCCGCCGAACACCACCAGGGCCAGCACCGCCAGCAGGGTGGTCCCGCTGGTGATCAACGTACGCGCAAGCGTCTGGTTGATCGCCGTGTTCAGCACCGTGGGGAGGTCGGTGGATTTGTGCCGGCGCAGGTCTTCCCGAACCCGGTCGAACACCACGACGGTGTCGTTGATGGAGTATCCCGCGACGGTCAGCACCGCGGCGACCGTGCTGAGGCTGAACTCCATCTGGGTCAGCGCGAACAGGCCGATGGTGGCGATCACGTCATGGGTGAGCGCCGCGACCGCGGCCACGCCGAACTGCCACTCGAACCGGAACGAGACATAGGCGAGGATTCCGCCGATCGCCAGGACCACCGCCAGGATGCCGGCCCGGATCAGCTCGTCGCCGACCTGCGGTCCGACGAACTCGGTCCTGCGGTACTCGACGCCCGGCCCGAGGGCACCGCGCACCTGCTCGATCGCCGCCATCTGGGCCGCTTCGCCGCCTTCCTGGTGAGGAATGCGGATCATGACGTCCCGCGGGCCGCCGAACTCCTGAAGCGTGGCCTGCCCGACGCCGAGGCCCGACAGGGTGTTCCGCATGGAAGCGATATCGGCCGGTCCCTCCGTGCGGACCTCCATCAGGATGCCGCCGCGGAAGTCGATGCCGAAATTGAGCCCCTGGGTGGCGATGACCAGGACCGAGCCCAGCACCAGGAGGGCCGAGAAGGCGAAGGCGATCAGCCGGCGGCCGATGAAATCGATCTTCGTGTTGTCGGGTATCAGTCGTATCGGACGCATCGGTATTCCGCCTCAAATCGGGATGGCGCGCGGCCGGGTGCGGCGGAGCCAGGTGATCACCATCAGTCGGGTGACCATGATCGCGGTGAACATGGAGGTCAGGATGCCGATCGCCAGGGTGACGGCGAACCCCTTGACCGGCCCGGACCCCAGGCTGAACAACAGCAGCGCCGCGATCAGCGTCGTCAGGTTGCTGTCTATGATGGTGGTCAGCGCGCGGCTGTAGCCGGCGTCGATCGCCGCGACGGGGCTCCGGCCGTTCTGCATCTCCTCGCGTATCCGCTCGAAGATGAGGACGTTGGCGTCCACCGCCATGCCGATCGTCAGCACGATTCCAGCTATGCCGGGCAATGTCAGCGTCGCCTGGAGGACCGAGAGGGCGGCGAAGATCAAGGCGATGTTGAACACCAACGCCACATTGGCCATCAGGCCGAACAACCCGTATGAAGCGCCCATGAAGACCAGGACCAGGACCAGGCCGAGCATGCTGGCGATCTTGCCGGCCTCGATGCTGTCGGCGCCGAGGCCCGGGCCGACGGTCCGCTCCTCCAGGATGGTCAGCGGCGCGGGCAACGCGCCGGCGCGCAGCAGCAGCGCCAGGTCCTGGGCCGCCTGGACCGTGAAGTTCCCGGAGATGACCCCGCTGCCGCCGAGGATCGGCTCCCGGATGACCGGGGCGCTGATCACTTTCTCGTCGAGCACGATCGCGAAGGGGCGGCCGACATTTTCGCGGGTCGCGTCGCCGAACCGGCGGCCGCCGATCGAATCGAACCTGAAGCTGACCACCGGCTCGTTGTTCTGGAAGGACGGCTGGGCGTCCACCAGCGTGTCGCCGCCGACGATGACCCGGCGATTGACGACGTAGGTCTGTCCCGGCACCTCCGCCGACGGCAATAGCTCGGTCCCCGCGGGAAGCCGCCGCGCCGCCGCGTCGGCCGCGCTGACCGATTGGTCGACGAAACGGAAATTCAGCTTTGCGGTCTGGCCGATCAGGCGCTTGACCCGCTCGGGATCCTGCAGGCCGGGCAACTGCACCAGGATGCGGTCATCCCCCTGGCGCTGGATGGTCGGCTCGCGCGTGCCGGTCTCGTCGATGCGGCGGCGGATGATCTCGATCGACTGATCGACCGCCGACCGCTTGCGCGCCTCGACCGCGGCCTCGGTCAGGCGCGCGTTTATCCTGCCGCCTTCGCCGCTCTCCACCGCGAGGTCGCTGTCGAGCCCCCGGGCCAGTTGGTAGGCCCGATCCCGATCCGCCGGGTCGCGCACGGCGAAGGTCACGGCGCCGTCCTGGACGCCCAGGTCGGTGTAGCCGATGCGGGCTTCCCGCAAGGCGGTGCGGGCACTGTCCACCAGGCCGTTCAGGCGTTCCGTGATGACGGTGTCCACCTGCACTTCGAGCAGCAGGTGCGAGCCGCCCTGGAGGTCGAGGCCCAGGTTGATGGTCCGGGTGGGCAGCCAACTCGGCAGGCCCTGGCCCATTTCCTCCACGGTCGATCGTGCGAGCAGGTTCGGAGCTGCGTAGATCACCCCCAGAACACAGACAAGGATGACCAGGACGATCTTCCACTTGGCGAAATGAACCATGGCTTGCAGATACCTGCCTCTTCGTCTTGTTACTTGCGGCCGAACATCTTGCCGATGCCGCGGGCCGGTCCGGTGGCGTTGTCCTGCACCGGCTCGACTGTCGTCTCGACCGCCTCGGCATCCTTGCCGTCGGCCGTCGTGCCCGCGGCTGTCCGGCCGCCCTTGGCGGGCTCGGTCTTCGCCAGCACCATGTTGATCGTGGAGCGAAGCACGCGAACGCGGACGCCCTCGGCGATCTCGACCACCAGCTCATCGTCCGTGCCGACCTTCGTGATGGTGCCGACGATGCCGCCGCCGGTGACGACCCGGTCGCCTCGGCGCAAAGCCTCGAGCATGGACTTATGCTCCTTCAGCTTCTTTTGCTGCGGACGAATCAGCAGGAAATAGAAGACGACGAAGATCAGGATCAGCGGCAGAAACGACATCAGGCCAGCCGCTCCCGCCCCATCCGCGGCCTGTGCATAGGCCGTTGATACGAACATCCGGTGCTCCTCTCGTTATATTCTTGGCGGACCGCGGGACTATAACGGCCCGCGCCCGGGTTGCAATCGAAACCGGCCAAGACTGACGCGCCGTCCGGAAGTCCTTCCGGGATGGCCGACCCGTCTTGTGCTGCGCCCGAGCTATGCTAGGGTTTGCCGCCCATGCGGCCCGGTCGGGTCGACCGGGCTCCACATTCCTACCGCATATGTAGTCAGGTTCCCGGTCAGTGCAAACAGCTTCAGACAAAGACGATACATCCCTGCCCGTCCTGCTCGCCCGAATCGCCGGCGCGCTCGAACGCCTCGCCCCGCCGCCGGCCCCGTCGCCGGACCTGTCCGGGGCCGACGCCTTCACCTGGCATGCCGAGGGCCGGCGCCTCGTCCCGGTGCCCCAGGTCAACCGGGTGGAGCTGCCGCTCCTGCAAGGGGTCATGCGCCAGCGCGACACCCTGCTGGAGAACACCCGCCGTTTCGCCGATGGGCTGCCGGCCAACAACGCGCTGCTGTGGGGCGCGCGGGGCATGGGCAAGAGCTCCCTGGTGAAGGCCGTCCACGCGACGGTGTCGGAGGAGAAGCCCGGCATGCTCGCCCTGGTGGAGATCCACCGGGAGGACATTCCCTCCCTGCCGGAGCTGCTGAACCTGCTGCGCGCCTCGAAGCGCCGCTTCGTCCTCTTCTGCGACGACCTGTCGTTCGACCATGACGACGCCGCGTACAAGTCGCTGAAGGCGGTGCTGGACGGCGGCATCGAGGGGCGCCCGGCCAACGTCGTGTTCTATGCCACGTCGAACCGGCGCCACCTGATGTCGCGCGACATGATCGAGAACGAGCGCTCGACCGCGATCAACCCCCACGAGTCGGTGGAGGAGAAAGTGTCGCTGTCGGACCGTTTCGGCCTTTGGCTGGGGTTCCACAACTGCGACCAGCAGACCTTCTTCGCGATGGTCGAGGGCTACGCCGATCGTTTCGGCCTCGACATGGGCCGGGAGCAGCTCCGGGCGGAGGCGATCGAGTGGTCGATGACCCGCGGCAGCCGGTCGGGCCGCGTCGCCTGGCAGTTCATCCAGGACTTGGCCGGCCGTCTGGGGAAGCGTCTCGACTGACGCGCCGCTCGCCGGAGAGATGGTCGCGCGGGTCCATCGCCCGGTTGGACTTGCGCAGTTCGAAATGGAGCTGCGGGGACGAGACGTTGCCGGTACTGCCGACCGTGCCGATCTTCTGCCCGCGCTTCACCGTGGCGCCGCGATCCACCGTCATCTCGTCCAGGTGGGCGTAGGCGCTCATCCAGCCGTCCGCGTGCCGGATCAGCAGCAGGTTGCCGAAGCCGCGCAACTCGTTGCCGGCATAGGCGACCACGCCGTTCTCGGCCGCGACGACGGGCGTCCCTTTCGGCGCGCTGATGTTCAGGCCGTCATTGTGAAGACCGCCCGGCTTGGGTCCGAACTCCGACAGGATGGTGCCCCTGACCGGCCACTGGAAACGGCCGGAACTGCGCGGTTCCGGCGTTTCGATGGCGGGCGGCTTGGCCGCCACGGACGGGGGAGGAACGGCCGCGGGCGGTGCCGGGACTGCTGCGGGCGGCGGGGGCGCCGGAGCGGGGACCGCGGCCTGGGGCGGCTTCACCGGAATGCGGGGCACCGGCCGGGCTGCCGCCGGCGCGGGGGGAGGCTCCACGGCGGCGACCTGACCGTTCGGCGGCGGTGCCGGCACGGGGATCGGGGCCGGCTGGACCGGAGCGGGCACCGCCATGACCGGCGGCGCGGGGACCGGTTCCGGAGCAGGCGCCGGCAGGGGACCGGACTGCACCGCACCGTACCCCGGACGCGGCGAATAGGGCGGATACTGCGTCTGGGGCACGGGTTGCGGCACCGGCTGGGCCGGGGGAGGCGGCAGCGCCTGCGCCGAGACGGTCGGGCGCGGCGCCGCATCCGGCGCACGGCCCGCCGCCAGGGCATTCCGTTGGCCGACATCCGCGCCAGGAGCCTGGGCGACCATCGTGTCCGGGCCGCCCGGCAGCTGGAGCTGCTGGCCCACCCTGATCGCGAACGGTTCCTTCAAGCCGTTCGTCCGCGCCAGTTCGGACAGGCCGACCCGATGCATGCGCGAGATGCTTGAGATCGTGTCGCCGCGCTGGACGGTGTAGAACCGGGCCGTAGGCAGCCGGAGCCGCTGGCCGACCGCAAGGCCGTAAGGCGGCTTGAGGCCGTTGAGCTCTATCACCTCGCGCATGGGGACATTGTACCGGCGCGCGATCTCATAGACATTGTCGCCCCGCGCGACCGTGATCATGCCCGGCGCCGACGGTACCGGCTGCTCCTGGTAGATCGAGACGGGAGCCGGCGCGTCGGCGCGGGTACACCCCGCGATGGCGAGAGCGGCGAACAGGGCCAGTCGCTTCCGCGGTCCCATGGCGGTCACGACGTGCGGAGGCGGGCGACCGGCACCGGGACCGGTTCGGGAAGCAGGGGCACGAACCGTACGGGCCACAATTCCTCCCTGTGCAGGCCGGTTTCGGTGCGGCGAATGCGATAGACCCGCTGGTCCCGCCGGTCGTTCCCCAGCGGAACGACCATGACGCCGCCGACAGCGAGCTGGTCGGTCAGGTCCTGCGGTATCGCGCCGTCGGCCGCGGCGGTCACCAGGATGCGGTCGAACGGCGCCTGCTCGGGCCAGCCCTTGGTGCCGTCGCCCGCGCGGGTGGTGATGTTGTGCAGCCCCAGTTGATGGAACCGGGCCTCGGCGTCGCGCAGGAGCGGACGGTGCCGCTCGATCGTGTAGACCCGCCGGGTCAGCCGCGACAGGACGGCGGCCTGATAGCCGGAGCCGGTGCCGATCTCCAGCACCTTCAGCCGGTTATGCAGTTCCAGCGCCTGCGTCATCATGGCGACCACCAGCGGCTGGCTGATCGTCTGGCCGGACCCGATCGGCAGCGCCATGTCCTCATACGCCTGGTCGAGGAAAGACGGCGGGACGAACGCTTCGCGCGGCAAGCGCTCGATCACGGCCAGCACCGCCGTGTCGGTCACGCCCGACCGGCGAAGCTGCATGATCAGGCGGATCTTGCGCGCATCGATGCTCAAGCGAACACCGTCCTCAGCGTATCGAGGGTGGGGGTATGGGTCAGGTCGAGGAACAGGGGCGTGATCGAGATGCCCTTGTCCATCACTACCCCGATGTCGGTGTCCGGCAGCGTGTCGGCGTCGCCCCGAAGGGTTCCGATCCAGAAATAGGCCCGCCCGCGCGGATCGATACGCTCCGTCAGGTCGTCGCCGACCTTTCGCTGGCCGTGGCGCACCACATGGATCCCCTGCGCCTCGCCGGGCTCGACGCTGGGGAAGTTGACGTTCATCAGCACGTTGCGGGGCCATGCGACCGACACCGCCTTCCGCACCACTTCCGGCCCCCAGTGCAGGGCGGTCTGCCACAGCGCCGGCTGGGCCGGATCGAGATGCTGGCTCATGGCGATGGCCGGGACGCCCAGCAGGGTCGCCTCCATCGCGGCGGCGATCGTGCCGGAATAGGTCACGTCCTCGCCCAGGTTGCTGCCGTGGTTGACGCCGGACAGGACCAGGTCGGGCTTGCGGTCCTTGAGGATGTGGTTGATGGCCAGCAGGACGCAGTCGGTCGGCGTGCCGTCCACCGCGAACCGCCGCTCCGCCATCTGCCGCATGCGCAGGGGCCGGTGCAGGGTCAGGGAGTGGCTGGCGCCGGACTGCTCGGTTTCGGGCGCCACCACCCAGACGTCGTCCGACAGGGACCGCGCGATCTTCTCAAGCACCTCCAGGCCGGGCGCATGGATGCCGTCGTCGTTGGACAGCAGGATCCGGGCCTTCGAAACGTCCAGGGGTGCCTTAAGCATCCGCCGCAATCCTATCGAGTCCGCCCATGTAGGGCCGCAAGGCTTCCGGCACGATTATGGACCCATCTGGTTGCTGAAAGTTTTCCATGACGGCGATCAGGCAACGGCCGACCGCGACGCCGGAGCCGTTGAGCGTATGGACGAACTGGGTGTTCTTGTCGCCCCGCGGCCGGCAGCGCGCCTTCATGCGGCGAGCCTGGAAATCCCCGCAGGTCGAGCAGCTCGAGATTTCCCGGTAGGCGTTCTGTCCCGGAAGCCAGACTTCGATGTCGTAGGTCCTGGCCGCGGAGAAGCCCATGTCGCCGGTGCACAGCGCGATCGTGCGATATGGCAGCTCCAGCCGCTGCAGGACGGTCTCGGCGCATTGGGTCATGCGTTCGTGCTCGGCGTTCGACTGGTCCGGGCCGGTCACGCTGACCATCTCGACCTTCCAGAACTGATGCTGCCGGATCATGCCGCGAGTATCCTTGCCGGCGGCGCCGGCTTCGGACCTGAAGCAGGGCGTCAGGGCGGCCATGCGGAGCGGCAGGTCCTCCAGATCGAGGATCCGGTCCGCGACCAGATTGGTCAGCGGCACCTCGGCGGTCGGGATCAGCCAATGGCCGCTGGTGGTGCGGAACAGATCCTCGGCGAACTTGGGGAGCTGGCCCGTGCCGAAGGCGGCCTCGTCGCGCACCATCAGGGGCGGCATGACCTCGGTATAGCCATGCTCGGTCACGTGGAGATCGAGCATGAACTGGCCGATCGCCCGCTCCAGCCGGGCAAGCTTGCCGCGCAGGACCGTGAACCGCGCACCCGACAGCTTGGCCCCGGCGGCGAAGTCCATCATCCCCAGCTTCTCGCCGAGCTCGAAATGCTCCAGCGCCGTGTTCAAGCGGGGCGGCTCGCCGACTCGGCGCAGCTCCACGTTGCCGCTTTCGTCCGGACCGTCGGGAACGTCGTCGGCCGGTATGTTGGGCAGGCTGGCAAGCAGGGTTTCGAGGGCGGCGCCGGTTTCCCGCTCCTCCTCCTCCGTCTGCTGGATGCCTTCCTTCAGGCCGGCCACCTCGGCCATAAGGTCCTGGGCACCGCGTCCCTCTCGCTTGGCCTTGCCGATCTCCTTGGAGGCCTCGTTCCGGCGAGCCTGCATCTCCTGCAGCGCGGTCTGGGCGGCGCGGCGGCGGGCGTCGAGGTCGAGGATTTCACCCGACATGGCCGACAGCCCCCGTCTCGCCAAACCACGGTCGAAAGCTTCGGGATTGTCGCGAATCAGGCGTAAGTCGTGCATGAGGCCACTGGATCGAAGACGTTACGGGAAGTTGTTTATAAAGCTCCTCATGTCCCCGGTCCAGCCGTGCGGACCAGAGTGCCGCGGGCTGTGCTCATTCCGCCGCACTCTGTGGCCTTTTCCACCCAGGCCCCTCACTCTGCCGCTTCGGCTTCCTCGTCGCGCTTGGCCCGCTGCTTCTCCATGACGCGCGCGATCTGCACCGAGACTTCGTACAGCGCATAGAGCGGAATGGCGAGGCCGAGCTGGCTGATCACGTCGGGGGGCGTCATGATCGCCGCGGCGATCAGGATGACGACGATGGCGTATTTCCGCTTGGACGCCAGCGCCTCCGAGGAGACGATGCCGGCCCGGGCCAGCAGCGTCAGCAGCACCGGAAGCTGGAAGGCGATGCCGAACGCGAAGATCAGCGTCATCACCAGCGACAGGTACTCGCCCACGCGCGCCTCGAACTGGATCGGCAGCCCCTCGGGGCCGGGCGCCAGCTGCTCGAAGCTCAGGAAGAAGCTCCAGGCGAGCGGGAAGACCGCGTAATAGACCAGCGCGCCGCCCATGAAGAACATGATCGGCGTGGCCACCAGGAACGGCAGGAAGGCGTTGCGCTCATGCTTGTAGAGGCCGGGAGCGATGAACATCCAGAGCTGGCTGGCGATGATCGGGAACGCCAGGAACATGGCGGCCCAGAAGGCGACCTTGACGTAGGTGAAGAACGCCTCCGTCAGGCCGGTATAGATCATGCGGCGGCCTTCGTGGCCGAGCAGGTCGGCCAGCGGACGGACCAGGAACGCGTAGATGTCGGCGCTGAAATAGTAACAGATCAGGAAGGCGGCGAAGATTGCCGCTATGGAGTACATCAGCCGGTTGCGCAACTCGATCAAGTGATCGAGCAGCGGCATCTTGCTGTCGTCTAGGCCGTCGTCACTCACGGTGGTCATGCCCGCTTGTCAGAGGTATCGGACGGCACAACGGCCGGCTCGGGGGTCTTCCGCTCGGCCGGCACGACCGGAAGCTGCGGCTCGGCGGCCGCCGCGGGGAGCTGCGCGGGCGGGCGACTGGACTCCGGACCCGTCGCACCCCCGTCCGCGTCCCGGTGGGCCACCCTGTCCGCTTCGGCTTCCGGGTCGGAGCCGTCCTCCGCGCGCGGACGGGCCTTGACAGCCGGGGTCGACGTGACGTTGGGATCGAAGGCGTTGCGCAGGGAGCCGGAGGGGTCGATGGTGTTCTCCACCTCCTTCGCCAAGTTCAAGTTGCGCAGTTCGGTCGCCTGCCGGCGCACGTCCTCCAGATCGGCCTCGCGGATCATTTCGTCCACGCTGTTCTGGAAGTCGCGGGTCAGCATGCGCGCCTTGCGCACCCAGATGCCCACGGTCTTCAGGACCTTGGGCAAGTCCTTGGGCCCAATGACGAGCAGCGCCACCACCATGATGACGAGCAGTTCGGACCAGCCAATATCAAGCATTACGGATCGTCCAGGGACGGCGGAAGGGACCCGCTACCAAAGGCGGGACGGCGTGCGACATGGTACTGCTGCCAAGCGCTTTGCGGACGCTCTGCCAGGACCGCTCAGGTCTTGGCCGTTTCGTCCTTCCTGACCGTGGTGGTGTGATCCACTGTCGGCGTTCCGGCCGGCGGAACGGGAGCCATCGGCTGGGCCGGCGCGGCGTGGACCGGGTGCTGGACCGGCTGGGTCGTGGCGTGGCTGTCGATAACCCTGGGCTGGTCGGCGACGCCGTCATCGTCGTCGTCCTTCAGGCCGGACTTGAAGTTCTTGACCCCCTTTGCGACGTCGCCCATCACCTTCGGCAGCTTGCCGGCTCCGAAAATGATCAGGACGATCACGAGGATCAGGACCACCTGCCAAATACCGATACTCATTGAGAAATCTCCAAAGTCCGCTCGTGGGTGCGCGCTGCGGCGCGATATTGGCAGAAAGCCAAACCGACCGCAACGATCCGGGGGATCAAAGCGCCCCGGGATATCACAACTGTTTATGTCGGATCTTTGGCGGGAAATACAAAGGCTTGCCGGAGGTCCAGCGTGATTGCCACGTGCGAATCCTCGGGCGGAAGAAACTGGCCGGGCATCCGGGAGTGCAGATGGCGACCCTGGCCGCCGTCCGGCACGTCGAGATGGATCAGGCTTGTCCGGCCGAGCAGCCGGGCCGCCATCACGCGGCCGAGATTGGGAACGCGGGCGCCTGCGGCAGCTTCCGGCGCGGCAAGCCGGAGCGCCTCGGGACGGATCAGCACCTCCGCCGCGGCTCCTTCGGGCAGGTCGCAGGGCACCCGGCCGACAGGAGTGTCGACCGCGCCGCCGCGTACCCGGCCGGCGATCCGGTTGACCTCCCCGAAGAACTGCGCGGCGAAACCATCGGCCGGGCATGTGTAGAGATCGACCGGGCTGCCGAGCTGGATCAGCTTCCCGTCGCGCATAAGGGCGATCCGGTCGGCCAGGAACATCGCCTCTTCCGGGTCATGGGTGACCAGCATGGTGGCCGCCCCCGTCTTCTTCAGCACATGCAGCGTCTCGTCGCGAACCTGCTCGCGCAGGCGGGCGTCCAGGCCGGAGAACGGCTCGTCGAGCAGAAGGACCGCAGGATTGGGTGCCAGCGCGCGGGCCAGCGCCACGCGCTGCTGCTGCCCGCCGGACAAGGCATGGGGGAAATGGTCCGCATGGGAAGCCATCCCGACCTGCTCCAGCGTCTCCATGGCGCGGCGGCGCCGGCTCTCCACCGGAATGCCGGACAGTCCGAACCGGACATTGTCGATCACCGACAGGTGCGGGAACAGGGCATAGTCCTGGAACACCAGCCCGACGCCGCGCCGTTCCGGCGGAACGCAGCCATCGCCATCGGCGACCACCTTGCCGTTGATCCGCACCGTGCCGTGCTGGAGCGCCTCCAGCCCCGCCGCGATCCGCAGGAGCGTTGATTTCCCGCAGCCGCTGGGACCGACCAGGCACATGATCTCGCCGCGCGCGATGCCGAGGCTGACATCATCCACGGCCATCATTCCGCCGTAGCGGTGCCGCACATGGTCGATGCCGAGCGCCTCCTCCGCCGATGCGGCGTGCTTCGGCGCCGGACCGGCCACGTCGTGCGACGCCGCCTGGGCAATGTCGGGACCACCGGGCGCGGCAGAGACGGAACCGGATCCCGCCGGCGACTTTCCGACCCAGGCCGCCGACCGGCCGCGCAGGGCGGCCCGCAGCGCCGAACGCAGGCTCGAAGGGCGGGAAGCCGCGGTACGGTCGTCGAAATAGGAATGATCCATCGGTCCCGGTCGCTGCTTTGGGGGCGGGCGCAAGCGGCTATTAAGGCACGCCCGCACAGGATTGCAATTGGTTCTTAAAACCAGTCGCAGGGCGGAGGCCGTTTGTCGCAGGTTCCCATGGACCGCAGGAACGGTCGGACGGAGTCATCATGATACGCTCTGGAGGGCCAGCCGGAAATCCGTCTCGCCGAGCGGCACCTTACAAGGCCTTTCGGCCTTCCGGGGAAAGTCCGATTGGCGAACCACATGCCGGTTGCGACACCTTGACTCGAAAACCTCCAAAGTGGCATAAAATTTCCGAAAACTATCAGATCCAAGGTTCGATGATGTCGTTTGATGACTTCGTTCAACGATTGACGCAGTGTCTTGAAGCGGCATTCGGACCTGGAAGGGTCAAGGTTCAACCAGTCGGCGGCTACGGGAACCATGGCAGGCAATTTACCGTAGGTAGCTGCCACGTGATCCTTAATCCTGGAATCGGAGGGCTGAACGTCAATGACGCGCTCATAGCGAAGTTCGTTGCGAAGTTCGATCGCCTGATGAGACCGATTCCGCAAGGGAACAGGTTGTTGTTGGATTGCGCGCGCCAATCTTGATAGCTTGTCGAAGTTGGTATACCCTAATTCTTCACGTTATGGTCGTATGACGTTAGGCAGGAAAACCAATGGCTACGTACCCGGCGACGGTCAAGAACGATCCTGATGAGGGAATATTCGTAATCGAGTTTCCTGATTTCGAGGAAGCGATCGCCGCGGGAAGATTGGAAAAGGACAATCCTTTAGACGTCGGCCGAAGATGCCTGATGGACACCATCTGGTTCCGGCTGGAAGGAGGGCGCGGGATACCGGCGCCATCCCAGCTGAGTTCCGATCAGCTTCCGATTCCCGTTGCCAATTTCACCGTCAACGACAATGCGGCGATCGAGAACGCCGTTCTCGATTCCTTCGTGAAGGCGGTGGACGAGTCCGCGAAGGAGATCATGCGGCACGGCAGGCATCGGATCGCCGAGGCGGTTCACTCGAAGCAGTGGCGCCCCAGGAACAGCAGGATCTCCAACATCCAGGAAGCCCATATGGCGAAGGTCTGGGACATCGTCGCTTCGCTCGTACACCACCGCGAAGAGGCGCGATCCGATGGCCGAAACACCGTCTGGCCGCATTTCTGAAAGGCCTAGGACGATACCGGGCGGGATTTCCCCGCACGGCCCGAGTTCGGGACGGATGCGAGCGCGAACCCGCCGACAGCCAGCAGCATCGGCAGGATGGAGAAGATGAAGCGCCCCTCCTCGCCCCTTTCGCCGATCGATACCAGGATCACGACGAGCAGCGTCGAGGCAGCCAACCACCAGCGTTGGTCGAGCCAGGGCCAGCACCCGCGGCGGATCAGCACGGCGGCCCCGACTGCGGCATAGCCGGCCATGGTCAGGAGCAATACCGTCACGACGCCCCGGTAGGCCAGGATTCCGATTCCCTGGGGATCCCGGTCGTACATCCGCGTCGGCGCGCTGGCGAAAACCGCGAGGCGGTCCAGCACGTGGCCCGCGGCGCGGACCGGATCCTCCAGGATCCTCGCGACGATCAGCGACTTGAGCGCCTCGCTCTCCCTGTACACCTCGGACGTGTTCAGGTCGGCCCAGAGTTCGTCGGCACCTTCCCGGACGCGCGGCAATTCCTCAAGGCGGCGGGCGGACCGTATGTCGGGGTCGAAATCCTCCCAGGCGCGCTGGAGGTTGAAACCTGAAACGTTGGTCCAGGCGATCTGATGGTCATGGGCCAGCCAGACATGCAGGTGCCATCCGCCCGAGAGGATCGCCACGGGAATGAGGAAAGCGGCCAGGGCCCCTGCCCTTCCCGGTGCCGTCCTGGCAATTCGATGGACCTCCACCGCCAGGAACAGCGGCAGCAGGAAGATCATGAAGGGCCGGGTCAGTTCCAGCAGCGAGAGGCACAGCCCGGCGGCCGCCAGCCTGCCCGGCCGCCGATCCCGCAGCCAAGCCCGGACCAGGAGGAAATAGCCGAGAGTCAGCAGGGCGAAGAGGGGGTCGTAGTTCGCCGGGTTTCCGGCGTGGACCGCCACTCCCCGGTGCGCCAGGAACAGTCCGAGGATCAGCACCGCCGCCCGCAACCGGAACCGTTCCGGCTGGATCAGCACGGCCAGCGCGAAGGCCGATGCCACTGTCAGCGGATACAGGAGGTCGGAGAACAGGGTCAGGTCGCGGAAATTGACCCACCACAGCAGTTCCAGGGTCGAGAGCACGGGAGGGATTCCGGTGCGCAACCCCGCCAGGTAACCCCAGACGTCGGCCGCGGTCCGGAACGTCTCCAAATCCAGCGTCCGCATCCAGGTGACCGCGGAGGTGGCCGTGTAGCCCCAGACCGGCACGAGGAAAGCGCCGCAGATCAGCAGGAACCGCCCGACGTTCCCGCACCTATCGATACCCATGCCGGCGATCCGCGCTCCGAAGCCCTGTCAGGATCTCCGAACACCGGGTCAGGGCACAGGTTCCGGCAGGGCCGCGATCTCCCTCAGCAGCTTCGCGATGATCGCGTCGGCGAAACTCGAAGGATCCCTGGCGACGACGACGAACGAGCCGGGCCCGCCGATCACGTTCTCCTGGAAATAGAGATCCAGGTGGCGCCGCCGGTCGCGGTCCTCGGCCCAGGGCAGCAGGCCCGCGCGCAGGATCGGCAGCCCGTTGATGATGATGCCGGCCCGGACGGCATCGTCGCGGGCGAGCGTGACCGGACGGCCGACATTGTTCTCCCCGTCGCCGGAGATGTCGATCACCTGCCGCGTTCCCTCGAACCCGTTCGACTCGAACAGGCGGACGCAGTGGTCGATCAGGGCGCTGATCGAGGTTCGGGACTCGGTAACGGTCGGGCCGCCCGCCAAGTCCCGGCTGAAGGCCCTGGCGCTCGCCGGACCGTCGATCACCCGCCAGTCGACCACGGTGCGCTGCAGCTTGTCGTCGGCCCATTCCACATAGGTCACCGCGATCCGGCCCAGCGCGCCGCCCTGGATCGCCTCGACCACCCGCCTGTCGTTGATGGCGCGGGCATAGCCGTTGCGTTGGAGATGGGCGTCCTCCTCGTTGACCGAGCCGGAGACGTCAACGGCGAGCACCAGTTCCAGGTCCACCGGAACCTCCGCCCGGGCCGCCACTCCGGATAACGCCAGCAGCCCGGCGAAGCCGCTCAGCAGAGCAAGCACCTTCATCCTGTTCCCCCCAATGCCAACCCGACGATTGCAACGCTTTCTCCGGCATCGGGTTAGTTAGTTTGAGTCTGATGCCCTAAAAGGAAAGCCGAATGGTCAGCTTGGGACCGGAGAATGTGCGGATAGGCGCCCATGCCGCGGACAAGGCGGACGCCATACGCCAGGCGGGCGCCATCCTGGTCGACGGCGGCTACATCCAGCCCGGCTATGTCGACAGCATGATGCGCCGCGAGACGGTCACCGCGACCTATCTGGGCAACGGCATCGCGATTCCCCACGGCTTGCCGCAGGACCGTGAGCTGATCCAGCACACGGGCCTGTCGGTCCTGCAGCTGCCCTACGGGGTCGAGTGGAATCCCGGCGAGGTCGTGTATCTGGTGGTGGGGATCGCGGCCCGCTCCGACGAGCATATCGGCGTGCTGCAGAAGCTGACCGACGTGCTGGAGGACGAGGCGACGGTGATGCGGCTCGCCCGCACCCAGGACGTCAACGAAATCGCGGCGGCGCTCGACCCCGCGCGGTCGGCCGAAGCGCCCGCGGCCCCGGCCCCTTCCCCCCCGATCCTGGGCGCCGGACAGCGGGTGGACGTCGAAGTCACTGGCGGCACGGGCCTGCACGCCCGGCCGGCCTCGGTCTTCGTGTCGCTGGCCAAGCAGTTCAATTCCGATATCCGGGTCAGCCACGCGGGCAAGACCGCCAACGGCAAGAGCATGGTGTCCATGCTCCGGCTCGGCGTCGAGCGCGGCGGCATCATCAGCATCACCGCCGACGGCCCGGACGCGGCCAAGGCCCTGCAGACGCTTCGGGAAGCCGTGGAGACGGGCCTGGGCGAGGAGGACGAGGCGGCCCACGCGGCACCGGAACCCGCGGTGCAGGTCGGCCGGCCCGAGTCCTTCCCGCCCGAGGCGGCGCCGGACGAGCCGGGGCTGATCCGCGGCGTCGCGGCGGCTCCCGGGATCGCGATCGCACCGCTCCACCAGCTGCGCAAGCAGGCGGACGAAGTCCTGGACCAGCACGCCGTCGACGCGGCCGCCGAGCATTCGGACTTCGACCATGCGGTCGACCGGGCCGGTGCCGAGCTGGAGGAGCTTCACCGCACCGTCGGACGCCGGGCCGGCGAGATGGAGGCCCGGATCTTCGCCGCCCACAGGGAGTTCCTGGAAGACCCCGATCTGGTCGATGCGGTCCACCACCGCATCGACGGGGGAGAGAGCGCGGCCTTCGCCTGGCGCGAGACGATCGATGAGCGGGCGAACGATCTGGCCGCCCTCAGCGATCCGCTGCTGGCCGGCCGCGCCAACGACCTGCGCGACGTCGGCGCCCGGGTGATGCGCCTTCTGGTCCGACGCAACGAGGCGGAGGCGACCACCCTCCCCGACCACGAGATCATCCTGGTCGCCGAAGACCTGACGCCGTCCGACACGGCGTCCCTCGATCCCGACCTGGTCAAGGGCATCCTGACGGCTCTGGGCGGTCCCAACTCCCACACCGCGATCCTGGCCCGCTCGCTGGACATCCCGGCGGTGGTCGGAGCCGGGCATCAGGTGCTGGAGCTGGCAAGCGGCGTTACCGCCGTCCTGGACGGCTCGCGCGGGACGGTCCTGCCCGACCCCGACGCGGAACGGCTGGAACGGGCCCGGCAGGCGCAGCACGGCGCCGGCCAGCGGCGCGCCGTGGTACTGGAAGCGGCCTATCGCCCGGCGATCACCGTGGACGGCCACCGGGTGGAGATCGCCGCCAACATCGGCGCGGTGCCCGAAGCGGAACGGGCGGTCAATGCCGGGGGCGAGGCGGTCGGGCTGCTGCGAACCGAGTTCCTTTTCCAGGACCGTACCGACCCGCCCAGCGAGGAGGAGCAGTACGAAGCCTACCGCGCGATGGCCGAATCGCTCGGCGGGCTGCCCCTGATCGTCCGCACGCTGGACGCGGGCGGCGACAAGCCGCTGCCCTACATCTCGATGGCGCACGAGGACAATCCGTTCCTCGGCCAGCGCGGCATCCGACTGTCGTTTTCGATGCCGGACCTGTTCCGCAGCCAGCTCCGCGCGATCCTGCGCGCCGCCTCGCACGGGGAGATCAAGATCATGTTCCCCATGATCACCTCCGTGCATGAGTTCCGGCGCGGCCGTGCCCTGGTCGAGGAGGTCCGGCGCGAGGTGGACGGACCGAACGTCGATGTCGGCATCATGGTGGAGGTGCCCTCGTCGGCCGTGATGGCCGACCTGCTGGCACGCGAGGTGGATTTCTTTTCCATCGGGACCAACGACCTGACCCAGTACACCCTGGCGATGGACCGCGGCCACCCGGCGCTGGCCCGCGAAGCCGACGGGCTGCACCCCGCCGTGCTGCGGATGGTCGACCAGACCGTGCGCGCGGCCCATGGCGAAGGGAAATGGGTCGGTGTCTGCGGCAACCTCGCGGCCGATCCCGCCGCCGCCCCGATCCTGATCGGCCTTGACGTGGACGAGCTGAGCGTCGGCGTGCCCAACATCCCGGCCTTGAAGGCGCAGATCCGCGAGATGGCCTACGAGGACGCCAAGGAGCTGGCGCGCCGTGCACTGGCATGCAGCGCCGCCTCGGAAGTCCGGGCCCTGACCGGCGAGGCGGCCTGAGCCATGGACAACAGGGAGACCATGGACACCGAGACCTCGGCCGACACCCGCGCGACGGGCGCCTCGGATGCGGACGCGACGGTGCGCGTCGCCACCGTCACCCTCAACCCGGCGATCGACCAGACGATCTCGATCCCCAACTTCGCCGCCGGACAGGTGAACCGCGTCGAGTGGGAGCAGGCAGATCCCGGCGGCAAGGGCGTCAACGTGGCGGCCTTCCTGGCCGATTTCGGCTGCGCGGTCAGCGTCACCGGGTTCCTTGGCACCGATAACATCGAGATCTTCCGGAATTTCTTCGCCGAGAAGGGGATCGCCGACCGTTTCGTGACCGTGCCCGGCCGTACCCGGGCCAACGTCAAGATCCTGGACACGCCCAGCAAACGCATCACCGACATCAACCTGCCGGGCCTGGCCTTCTCGGCCGAAAACCTGACCTGGCTTCGAGGCGCCATCGACACGCTGTCGATCGACCACGACTGGTTCGTGCTGTCGGGCAGCACGCCGTCCGGCACGCCCGATACGGTCTATGCCGATATGGTCGCCGACCTGGGCGGGCGCGGCAAGAAAGTCGTCCTGGATGCCAGCGGCCCCGCCTTCGCGCAGGGCGTCGCCGCGCTGCCTCATGCGATCAAGCCGAACCTGGAGGAACTGGAGGAGCTGGTCGGCCGCGAGCTTCCCGACGAGGCGGCGA
Source organism: Skermanella sp. TT6 (assembly GCF_016653635.2). Classification (NCBI taxonomy): domain Bacteria; kingdom Pseudomonadati; phylum Pseudomonadota; class Alphaproteobacteria; order Rhodospirillales; family Azospirillaceae; genus Skermanella; species Skermanella cutis. The sequence continues at coordinate 2,190,109 of NZ_CP067420.1, read as the reverse complement.
TCCTGACCGCGATCGAGGAGCTGATCGACCGCGGCATCGGCTGCGTCGTCGTCTCCATGGGGGCCGACGGCGCGATCTTCGCCGAAGGCACGACCCGTCTCGCGGTGAGGCCGCCGGCGGTCATCGTGCGCAGCACCGTGGGAGCCGGCGACGCCATGGTCGCCGGCTTCATCCTGGGCAAGCTGCGCGGCCTGGACCTGGAAGGCTGCGCCAAGCTGGCGACCGCCTTCTCGCTCGGCACGCTGACGACCGTCGGACCGCACCTGCCGCCTCCGGAAACGATCGAGAAATCCATCGGCGAGATCGATGTCCGGGTCATCGCCCGATAGCCGCGCTCCCGTTGCCGCCTGGAGAAGAGAATCATGAAGAAAGTCGTCGCCGTGACGGGTTCGAGGACTTCCGCCGCCCACACCGCGATGGCGGCCGAAGCGCTGGAAGCCACGGCCGACATGCTGGGATACGACATCCGCGTCGAGCGTCTCGGCCCGGAGGGAGCCAGCGACCGGTTGTCCGAGGTCGAGATCCGCAATGCCGACGTGGTGATCCTGGCGACCGATCAGCCCGACGACCAGGGCCGGTTCGAAGGCAAGAGCGTTCACCGGGCCACGCCCGGCGAAGCGATCCGCCACACCGCGCGCCTGCTGCGGGAGGCTGCCGGAGACCGGGACCTGCCGCCGGTCGCCGAGCTGGCGTCTCCGGGAACGGTGCCGCCGGAGCCCCAGGCCGGCCGGTCCGCACCTCCCCCGGCCGCCTCTCCCGAGCCGGCACCGCAGCCCTCGCGGGCCGCCGCGCCGCCCCCCGCGGCGGAAGCGCCGAAGCGGATCGTGGCGATCACCTCGTGCCCCACGGGCATCGCCCACACCTTCATGGCGGCGGAAGCGCTCAACAAGGCCGCCCGCGCCATGGGTCACCAGATCAAGGTCGAGACGCAAGGCTCCGTCGGCGCCGGCAATCCCCTGACCCCGGAGGAGATCGAGGCCGCCGACGTGGTGATCATAGCGGCCGATACGAACGTGGCGCTCGACCGCTTCAGCAATAAGCGGGTCTATTCGACCTCCACCGGCAGGGCGCTGAAGGGCGGGAAGGAAGTCATCGCGACCGCCTTCGAGAAGGCCGAGATGCCGGGAGACGGCGGCGGAGGCGCCCGGCCCGCCGTCGGCAGGAACCTCGCCGGCGAGGTCGAGCGGCTGAAGGCGGAGCGCTCGGCGCAACGTACCGGCCCGTACAAGCACCTGATGACGGGCGTGTCCTACACCATCCCGGTGGTCGTCGCGGGTGGTCTCGCCATCGCGCTGTCCTTCATGTTCGGCATCGACGCGGCGAACGAGGAAGGCTCGCTGGCCGCGGCACTGATGCAGATCGGCGGGCAGGCCGCCTTCGCCCTGATGGTGCCGGTCCTGTCCGGCTATATCGCCTTTTCCATCGCCGACCGTCCCGGCCTCGCCCCCGGGCTGATCGGCGGCATGCTCGCCAGCCAGATCGGCGCCGGCTTCCTGGGCGGCCTGGCCTCCGGCTTCCTGGCGGGGTACATCGCCTATTACCTCAGGAGCTGGATCAGGCTGCCCCAGAACCTGGAGGGGCTGAAGCCGGTGTTGATCATACCGCTGCTCGCCAGCGTCGCGGTCGGCCTGCTGATGATCTACGTGGTCGGCACGCCGATCGCGGCGATCCTGTCCGGCCTTACCACGTGGCTCAGCGGCATGACCTCGACCAACGCGGTGTTCCTGGGCCTGCTGCTGGGCGGCATGATGGCCGTCGACATGGGCGGGCCGGTCAACAAGTCGGCCTACACCTTCGCGGTGGGTTTGCTGGCTTCGGAGACCTACCTGCCGATGGCGGCCGTCATGGCGGCCGGCATGACCCCGCCGCTGGGGCTGGCGCTCGCCACAATGATCGCGAAGAACCGCTTCAGCCCCGACGAGCGGGATGCCGGCAAGGCGGCAGGCGTGCTGGGCATCTCCTTCATCACCGAGGGAGCGATCCCGTTCGCCGCGAAGGACCCCCTGCGGGTGATCCCGCCCGCCATCGTCGGCTCGGCCCTGACAGGTGCCCTGTCGATGCTTTTCGGCTGCATGCTGCGGGCACCCCACGGCGGGATCTTCGTGCTGGGCATCCCCAACGCGGTCACCAATGTCGGTCTCTATGCGCTGGCGATCGTGATAGGGACCGTGGCGACCGCCGGGCTGGTGATCGTCTTCAAGAAGCCGGGAACGGAAGCGACGCTGGGCGCCGAGGCGGCATAATCCCTTGCCGCCGGCTTCGGTCCGTGGGCGACGGGCAGGTGTCGCTGCCCGGCGCCGGTCGCGATGCTCAGCCCTGCGGCCCGGGGGATCCGGGCACGTCGGTTGCCGGAGGGGTCGGTTCGGGATCGTCCCGGCTGGCATCGTCGCTGTCGGGTGCGATATCCGCGATGGCGTCGTGGTCCAGCCGCTTCGCCTCCTCGACCAGTTCGATGCCTTCGCCATTCTTGCCGGCCTTCGCCTTCTGCATGCCCTCGATAGCCATTTCTCGGGCTTGGTCCTGGTTGTCCTCGGCCATAGGGGCGTCTCCTTGGTGATGTCGGGAGGGAATCCGGTTGACGCATCTGGAACGGAGCCGCGGCCATGCTCGTTCCCACCACTCGCAGGCCGAGTCCGCATCAAGACGCGGCCGGCGTTCCGACGGTGGTGGGATCGGCTGTGCCAAGCCCCGCCCATGCCGGGCGCTTCCCTGTCCGCCTGCACCGGGACGCCGGCTGCCGAACAAGATGCTGCACCGCACCAGCGCGTCCGCTAGAGTATCGTTGATGGAAATCGGGGAAAGTCACCGAGTATGCAGGAGCATCCGTTCGCCGAATATACGAGGGCTTTGGGCAAGGGACCGAAGCTGTTCCGCGACCTGGAGGAGCACGAAGCCGAGGCGGCCATGGCGATGGTCCTGCGCGGCGAGGTCGATCCCATCCAGCTCGGCGCCTTCCTGCTGCTTCTGAGGCGCAAGGGAGAGACCGGAGCCGAGCTGGCCGGATTCGTCAGGGCGGCGAAGTCGGTGCTCGCCCGGCCCGACGACGCGATCGTTCCCGACCTGGACTGGCCCTCCTACGCCGATCGGCACCGGCAGCAGCCCTGGTTCGTCCTGTCGGCACTGCTGCTGGCGGCCGAGGGCGTCAAGGTGCTGATGCACGGCATCGACGGCGGATCGGAAGGGTATGCCCCGACTCCGGCTGCGCTGGCCCGGCTGGGCATCCTGCCCTGCGGATCGCTGGCCGAGGCGGCGGCCAGCCTGCGGAGCGGCAATTTCGCCTATATCAGGCTGCAGGATTTCTGTCCCGAACTGGAGCGGCTGTTCCAGCTCCGCCCGCTGCTGGGCGTGCGGACCGCGGTGAACACCTTCGCCCGGGACATCAATCCGCTGGACGCCCCCGCCCAGATCCAGAGCGTCTTCCACCCGCCCTACCGCCCGCTGCACCAGGAGATCGCGATCCGCCTGGGCCAGCCCCGCGCCGCCATTTTCAAGGGCATCGGCGGCGAGGCGCAGCGTTCCCCCTTGAAGGAGTGCGTGGTCGCGACCGTGGAGGACGGGCAGGCGGCGGAGGAGTTCTGGGCTCCCCGGCTCGCCGAACGGATGGAGACGACCTACCAGTGGCGCGCCGAGGACCTGGATCCCCGCCACCCCGCCCTGCTGTGGGCGGGAGAACTGGACAATCCGGTCGCCGAGCAGGCGGTCATCGCGACCGCAGCCGTCGGCCTGAAGGCCATCGGCCGAGCCGCGTCGATCGAGGAAGCCGAGGCACTGGCCGAGCGGCTGTGGCAGTCGCGGTCTCCAGACCGGTTCCGCACCTGACTTCCCAGGCATCGTCGGGGAAACAGCCATCCGGCACGTAACCGATGGCGAGGCCGGGTTCATACCGTGAGCAGCGGCCCCGGCTTCTCCTCCATCGGCTCCGGATGGGGGGCTGCGCCGGAATCCGCAGCCTCCCCGCTTTTCAGGACGAAGCGCCAGGGCTGGCCGGGAGGCTGCGTGACCATCATCTCGGGGTGGAGATCGATGATCCTCTCGACCAGGATCCGGAGGTTGCCGCAGCCGAACCATGAGCGGTCGCCCCAGGTATTCACCTGCCTGACGATACTGACGAGGTCGAGACCCGTGAGGGTTCCCTTCCCCGTCACCTCATCGAGCACCCGGTCCGCGACCTCCCGGATCAACGTAGAGAAGTCGATGCCGGCGGGGGACGATGACGACGCCGAGCCACCCGCGCCTCGTCTCCCCGGCTGCAGGTCGCCCCAGGTCGCTCCGGTCAGCCATATCGCGAAGAGGGCGTGGTCGCGGTCGCTCAGCGTCAGCTGCGCGTTGGCGCAGGTCTCGATGGCGTTCCGCATGAAGAAGCGGGCTATCGCGCCCGGATCCGCCTCGTCCTCGGTGAAGTTGAAGTCCGACATGGCCAAGCCGGTAACGACGTAGGAGATCGCCGCCTTGTCCACATCGACGCCCCCCTCCGCGCAGATCGCCGAGACCTGCCCTTCGAGGGCCAGCTGATCCTGATAAGGCTCCCGTTCCAGGGCCTGCCCGATGGCGCGGAACAGCTTGCCATAGGTGGCTGCCGGCAAGGGGGGCATGTCGGTGATCGAGGCGATACGCCCGATGAAGTCCTGGAGTTCCTCGGCCTCCGTTTCGGTCGGCTGAACGCCGGCGTCGGGTAACGCCGGCGGCCTGTGCCGCGAGCGGTCGAACGCGAAGCCGGTGCCGGTGGTATCGATGCCGATATCCGGACCGCCGTTGGCAAGGATCAGCGCCTTCAGGGTGCCATGCCCCGCCCATTGGCGCTGCTCCTTGACCCAATGGCCCATGGTGCGGGTGACCGTCTGCCCCAAGGTGGCAAGGGCTACGGGTCTGTCCGACGCCGAAAGCTCGGCACGCACGGCCGCCATGATGCGGCTTTTCAAGGCCGCGTCGTCCAATGCCGCCAGATCCTGCCCGGCGGGCGATCCGGCGGCGGACGGTCCGGCACCCTTCCATTCCACCCGCCAGTCCGCTTCGCCGATCGCCCTCAGTTCCAGGCCGGGCAACAGGCCGCAGAGCTGTTCGACCAGGGAACGCAGGTTGCCGAAGCCGAACCAGGAGCTGTTGGTGAACTGGGGAAACCTGCGCAGCACCTCGTGCACGTCCCGGCTGGCGACCGGTCCGCTGGAACGCGCCTGTTCGGCCAGCGCCCCGGCGACGCTGGGCAGGAGGGCCGCATAGCCATCGCCGCGCCCGCCGGAGGTCGGGATCGGCGCCGCCGAGGACCCGAAGGCGGAACGCGCCTCTATTCCCAGGGCCTCCTCGACGAAGACGTTCTGGTCGATCACGGAGTCGCAAGCGGCGCGGTACGCCGCGGCGGAAAACCGGCTGCTCCAGATGGCGGTGCGCCGGTCGTGGGCGCGCAGCCTCAGCAGGACCGGAGTGAAATCGGCATCCGCGGACAGGATGATGAATTCGTCGATTCGGGTCGTGTGGGTCAGGGTGTCCAGGATGTCCATCACCATCACGATGTCGGCGCTGTTCTTGCCGCGCGACGTGACGGGTGGGCAGTCGATGACCGAAAACGCATTCCGGCTGAAATAGGCCCGATAGTTGCCGAATCCGGTGGCGGTCGGGTTCAGGTAGCAGCGGCGGATAAGGATCGCGCGACGGGCCGCGTGAGGATTTCCCTCGTAAGCGCCGCTTTCGAGCCACCTGAGCCAGCGAAGCGGATCGGTCGCGAAACGCTCGGCCGACTGAGGATTCACATTCAAGAGGTTGATGTAGACGTTATCGAAATCGACGAAGACAGCTGTCTTTATACGACCGGAATCCTGCAACGCGCCTGCTCCCCGCTTTGCCGCCGCCTTCGCTTCGCGATGGCGTCGGCCTTCCCGGTCCCCGATGGGAATCGGCCGATACGTATTTCGCGGGATTTAGTTTAATAATCCGTAATCGGTGCGCCTTCCGCTGCGGTAGCGGCGGAGAGGAACGTGCGAGAGCGCGCTCACGGGATGGTCGTCGGCCGGAGGACAAGGAATATTATGGTTAACGTTTAATCAACCAATCCAGGGCCATAGTGTGCGGGCGCCATACTCGGTGCGGTTCTTCCTTGTAGACTTGGGCCCCGCGCGTCATCCGCTGCGGGGCTCTTTTTTGGTCGTCACGCGATCCCGTTCCAGGACCGCTCGCGGGGGGGCACCTGCCAGATATCCAGGAAGCTCCAGACCATGTTCACCGTTTCGCCGTCGTCCGACAACGGGAACAGGCTGTCCGTCAGCCGGACGACGAGTTTGCTCTGCCCGACATAGGGACGGTCGGTGAGCAGAGGCCGGCCTGTGGTCGCGACATACTCATAATCCGTCCATCCCTTGTTGCCAGGGATCAGGAACGGCAGCTCGGAGAAGCGGAGCCCGCGGAGGTTCCTGGAGGTGATCCTGTCGATCGCCGTGCCCAGCAGCCTGAAGCGGAAGTCCAGGGGATCGCGCAGCACCTCGACCAGTGCCGTGGACGACAGGAGGCGTGGAATCTCCACCGGATCGATGTCGGCCCGTGACGGCATGCGGCGGTCGCCGCGTTTGGCCATCCAGTAGGTCCAGGCTTCCGCTACGAGAGGCGACGAAACCGCCGGAAAATCCTCGAGACTGCTCCTGGCATACTCTGCCCAGACACCGATCAAACTTCACCTCAGCTTCACGCGTATCGGATCAGCTTATCCCTACGCTTCCGAACACGCATTGGTCAGGCATTTTCCCTTGAACCCTTATAGATAAATATAATTACGGTACAAAACCCTACCTAGTCCAGACTCGGTATCGACGAGTCAAGATTGTGCAATTTTCCTCCTTCGGTACTATGACCGTAATCACAGCCATGGCCCCTGTCCGGTGAGATGATTCGCTCTATTGTCTCGACTCGCCACGAATCCGAATTTCGATTGTTGAGTCAAGACCGGATCAAGCGGGACACGATATATGTGCGTTCAAACGACTGAAACGGCAGGGCTTCGGACGATCAGGACATTGGCTGTCGTACTGGCGTGCTCCTTCGGCTACGCAGCGGGTGCCGTGGAACAGGCGGCGGTCGGCGACCCCTGGCCGACCGCGGTCCGCGCCGATGTTGCCGGCAAGCCGGCCCCGCGCGAGGCATACATGCCGGCCGCCACACGTTCCGAGCCCAGCCCGCCGAAGCGGATCGAAAAGCTTCTCTGAGCCCCGGGCCGCCGGTCCGGTCAACTCAGATCGTACCATACTCCGTGCTCCCGGCATATGGTACCGACCCCACCGCGCGAGACGGCGCCATGGGAATACTCACGGATCACGGTACGGCATGTGACCGCGGGGCTTCGCCCATCGTCGCCCTTCGACGTTTCGGCAGCCCCGATCGAGACAACCCCGCTGGCCCCCGTCGCAGGATTGCTCCATGCCAGCTTCGATCCGGCGGCTTCCTCCACCAACCTCAGCAGTGCCGCAGCCTCGCGGGGACGGTCCTCGTCGGGCACCAGGGCGGTCGCGGCACGGGTCGCTTCGCTCGCGGCGTAGGCGGCGTCCACCTCGGCCTGCGCCGCCTGCGCGGCCATCAGCTTGTCGTGCGCGGAAATCGCGCCATCGGCCATGGACGGCAGCCCGGTGACCATCGTGGCGCCGCCGGTGGCCATCGCGATCATCATCCGCCGGGCCACGGCCGGTCCATGCTCCGCGGCGATCTCGGTCAGCGCTTCGCGCACGAGATCCGGCGGACGCGGCCCCGTGACGATGCCGGACGCCAGCGTAGGCAACGGAACGCCGACCGTATCGAGCGGCCTCTCGTCGGTTGCCATGGCTTCCGCGTACCGCGCTGCGGCTTCGTCGAACAGCGCGTTGATACCCGTGCGCTCCGCCACCCGATCGAACACGCCCGTCCTCTGGACGGCGGAATAGGCCTGATCGGTCATCTGCTCGACCGCGCAGCCGGTCATCAGCAGAGCGCCCGCGAGCGCCGCGCCGGCCAGCGGCCGGTGCGGGGACTTGAACGGGGTACGCCTGGAAATCGAAGAATCTGAACCGGTACCGGTTTTCACGGTCGCATCCTGTCGCAGTCACCTGTCGGAAGGGCCGTGAGGTGTCTCACATAACTGGTTAACGGATAGTTCCGCTCACCCTCCACTCGCCTTGTCTAAGCGATCGATCGATGCACGATCAAGTATGAGCCGTGCGGCCGCGGTCAGGTCCTTCAATTGTTCCAGGCTGGTCGCGCTGACGATCGGCGCCGTCAGCCCGGGGCGGGCGATCAGCCATGCCAGCGCGACCTGGGACGGATTGGCATCGTGCCGCGCCGCGACCTCGTCCAGTGCCGCCAGGATCGCCAGGCCTCGGTCGTTCAGGTACTTGCTGACGACGCCCTGGCCGCGCGGGCTCTTGCCGGCATCCTCGGGCGAGCGGTACTTGCCGGACAGGAAGCCGCTGGCCAGCGAGTAATAGGAGATCACGCCGAGCTGGTTCTCGCGGCAGATGCCCTCCAGGTCGGCCTCGTATCCGGCACGGTCGAACAGGTTGTATTCCGGTTGGAGCGACTCATAACGTGCCAGGCCCGGCTTGCCGCCGACCTCGAGCGCCTCCCGAAGGCGTGCCGGGCCGAGGTTGGAGGCGCCGACCGCCCTCACCTTTCCCTGGTCGATCAGGTCCTGGTACGCCGCCAGCGTGTCCTCGAAAGGAGTCTCCGGATCGTCCCAGTGGGACTGGTACAGGTCGATATAGTCGGTCCGGAGGCGGCGCAGGGAATCTTCCACCGCGGTCCGGATGTAGGCCGGTGCCAAGCCCTTCTTTCCCGGTCCCATCTCCGACCCGACCTTCGTCGCGATCACCAGCCTGTCGCGGTCGCCTCGGCCCTTGAGCCAGCTCCCGATGATGGTCTCCGACTCGCCGCCCGTGTTGCCGGGCGCCCAGGTCGAATAGGAATCCGCCGTGTCGATGAAATTGAAGCCCTGCTCGACGAAGGCGTCGAGCAGCCGGTGGGAGGTCGGCTCGTCGATCGTCCAGCCGAACACGTTGCCGCCGAGACAGAGCGGGACGACCGTCAGGCCCGACCGGCCGAGTTGCCGCTTTTCCATGTCATCAGTCCCCGGTATCGGTGAAGGATAGCGAAGCGCCGGCGGCGCTTCGCCCTATCATCCAGCGAACACCGAGCCGGTGGAGACGTTCCGTTCCCGGAAGGTCCCTGTCAGATCAGGCATCGGCCGCGGAGAAGATCGACTTCTTGATGATCGCATGGACGCCCCAGTTGCCGTCCACCACCTGTGTGATGCCGAAATCGACGCCCAGCGACATCAGGGAAATGGCTTCGTCCTCGGTCAGCCCCTTCGCGTTCATCAGGAACCGGCGCATCTTTCGGAAAGCGTCCCGGAGGGCGAGATCCACGGACGACTTCTCGTAAATCGCCGACTGGGCGCCGGATCCCAGCTGCTCCAGGTAGTTCGGATAGCTGAATCCGTGCATCACCCAATCCTCCGCCGTCTCCAGCATGGGATAGTCCAGCCCTTCCAGGGCGGTGCCGGCCAGATCGGCGGCCTTGTGCAGGATGAACTGGAACGTTCCGGTGAAGGAACATTCGATCGCCGTACCGCACAGTTCCGAATCACCCTGGGAGGCGTGCGGGTCCCCGGCAGAGAACAGGGCGCCCGGCACGGCCACCGGGTAATACATGGTCGCCCCTTTGCCAAGCCGCCAATTGTCCATGTTGCCGCCGAAATAGGCGGGAGGAACGGAATCGACGAGTTCCGCCTCCCGGGGAGCGACGCCGAGGACCCCGAAATGCGGGCGCACCGGGATGCGGATGCCTTTCAGCACGTCGAAGTTCTTCTGGATCGTCGAGTGATCGACGGGAACGCCGGGATAATCGATCTTGCCATGGACGACCCCGAACGGGTCCGTCTGCGGCGTCCAGCGGTAATTGTAGACGGCCTTGGCCCAGTTCCTCTCCCCGCGCGCGTCGATCTCGTAGATCGTGATGACCTCGCGCTCCTTGGGCTCGGTCAGCAGGTCCTTGTAGTGATAGCCCCACCACGCGGCGGCATTGACCCCGAAGGTCTTGCCGGCGAATTCCGGGTTCGCGCTGGGCCGCGGCTTCATGTCCACGATGCGGACCTCCAGCACGTCGCCCGGCTCTGCTCCCCGGACCGCCACCGGACCGGTGCAGATATGGACGCCGAACCCTTCGCCGGCCCCGCGGCCATGGATCGAGGCATCCATCGGGCCGGCGCCCCGGCGATCGACGTTCTTCTTCTCCCGTGTCCAGTGGAAGACGCTTTCGGCACCGGGATCGCCCGTCACCATCCGTTCGGCATCGTCGTTGGCATGGTGGGTCAGCGTCTCTATCGTGACGTAATCTCCAGGCGAGATTTCGACGCGCGGCTTCAAGCTCTTGCTGAAGTAACCCCAGTGGACCGTGTCGGCCGTGGCCGGCAGGTAGTGGTGGCTGATCCGCTCCGGCTGCCGCACCTGCGCCGCCGCCGACATCGCAGGGGTGACAAGCGACAGTCCGCCGGCTCCCAGGACGCCGGCGCCGCCCGCGGCGGCAAAGGCGCTCTTCAGGAAAGTCCGGCGCTCATGATCCATGGTATTCAGGAAAGCCCGGCGATGCTCCTCGAAATCCGGGCAGTTGCGGTCGTCACCTTGGCACATTTTCTTGCTTCTCCGCTCTGGTCCAGGCCCACCCTGCGCAGGAGCCTGCTGTGCGCCCGCGCCCATAATACCGTATGCAAGTTATAGGCCTTACGGGAGGCAAGCCACGATGGTCTGGACAAGCGGGATATTGCCCGTCCAAACAGCACATCGACCAACATCGGAGCACTTTCGAACGATCGCGCGACTCGCGATAACAAGTCGCTCAGGCGCGTTGACACCTCATATCTTATGAGTTAATACTTTAGATATAAGCGCTGCAGGGGGATGTCTTCTGAAAAGAGCGCCATCGCCCCCCAGGGTTGCAACAACTCAGCGCCCCAATCAGAAGTACCGGGACCCAAGCGACATGAAAATCATGCAGTTCATGCTAAGTCGTGCAAATGGCGGCGCTGAGATGCATTTTGCCGATATGGTGATGGCGCTGCACAGACACGGCATCGATCAAGTGGTCATCGCCAATCCCCTCTCAGATCGTTACGAAGATTTGAGGTCAGCTGGAGTGAAGCTGGTACTGTCACACGGATGGCAGGCCAAATCCTTAATTCCGCGCTGGTACATCAGGCGAGCGATCGCCTATGAAAAACCCGATATCATACAGTGCTGGATGCGGCGAGCGGCGACGATGACTCCAATCACCGCCATCCCGACGATCGGGTGGTTCGGTGGCTATTATGATCCCGCGAACTTCGCCTCCTGCAAGTATTTCATCGGCGTCACTCCCGGCATCGTGGATCATATGGTTGCCAAGGGAGTCCCTCCGGCGCGGGCGTACTGCGTCAATACTTTTTCCAGCGCCAACGACCAAGCACCAGCCTCACGGGCGGAAATCGGCACGCCCGATGGCGTTCCGGTTCTGCTGACGCTGTCCCGCCTCCATATCAAGAAGGGTCTCGACATCGCCATAAAGGCGCTGGCCTCCATCCCAGACTGTCACCTGTGGATCGCGGGCGACGGGCCACTGGAAGCTGAACTCAAGTCCCTGGCAGGGAGCACAGGGGTAGCCGACAGGGTCAAGTTTCTGGGATGGCGCTCTGACCGGGGCGCTCTCCTGCGCGCGGCGGATATCTGCCTGCTGCCATCCCGGTATGAGCCGTTCGGAACCGTCATTCTCGAGGCTTGGCAAAACCGCACGCCGATCATATCCGCCATGTCTGCCGGGCCTCGCGAAACGATACGCCACGCTGACGACGGTCTCATGGTGCCCATCGATGACGTGGAAGCCTTGGCTGACAGCATACGCCGGATCCTGATCGAACCGGAACTTGCCGACCGCCTCACTTCCAGGGGAAGCGCTCGGTACCACGGCCACTTCACCGAGGAAAGGGCGGTTGGCCGTTTGCTGAGCATCTACGAGGGAATCCATTCGGCAACGCCTATGAGCGTAATGCCGGAGTTGGTGTCGGTCGGAAGTTCGTGAAGGTGTGTATGCTCGACGTCTCCAGCATGTCAAATCATCAGTCCCAAGAAGCTGTCAGGCAAACCTTGGATCCTCTAGGGCCAAATATAGCTTGGTGACTATGCCAATATTCATGGAATGACTGAGCATAACAGTCTTGTTGTTCTGACCGATGATCAATGGGCGGTTTCGAGACCGCTGATCGATGAGTGCCGGCCGCGGGGGCAAAACGGGGTCGGTTGCGCTTCGCGAAACCATCGAGGCGATTGTCTGGCGCCATCGCAATGGTGCCAAATGGCGAAGTGTCCCGGCTGATCTGGTGCCGTGGTGGCGGGCGGCACAAACTTTCATCCGCTGGAGCCAACTGGGCGTCTGGGAGCGGCTTCTGGAACAGGTTCAGGACCGTAGCATTGAGTTGGGCATGTCATTTCTCGACAGGACTTCGACCAGGGCGCACCACAAGGGGGCGGGGGCGTTCAAAAAGGCTCACGAATTGCCGCTGGCGCGCGATCTGGTCGACTGCCTGCCCGGTATTCCCGGCTGGGTCGTTGGCGACAAAGGCTATGCCTCCCACGCCTTCCGCCAGCTCATTTGGGACCACGGCGCGCGGCCGGCGATCCCGGCCAAGAACAAGGACGCGCCTGTGACCTGTCCCGGATGGGTATATGACAATCGCAACCGCGTGGAACGGCTGTGGGCACATCTGAAGGAAAGGCGCGCCGTCGCCACCCGGTATGAGAAGACCGCCTGTTTCTTCATGGGCGTTCTCTGCATTGCTGCAACCTTCTATTAGATGAACCAAGAACTCAATTCATAACAGATCATAAGCCACCCTTTATCCAACGCTTTTCTTCGGAAGCACTGTATAGCTTGCATCGATGCCGCGTGCGATCTGTACGAACCCGACCATTGCCGACTACATAGCCATAACATTTACTCGTGTGGCTGGTCGAAGGCGAGATCACCGGACTGACCGGGTTACTTGTTTTGCTCGGGATCATCTTTCTCCCCGCGGCAAAGATACCCCTCGCTGCGTTTTCCACCTCCGACCGTTGCCTCGCCATCGGCGCGCTTGTCGGGGTCATCACCTTCATATGGCCCCTGCCAAGCAGCCAAAGCGCTTTCAGCAATGGAAGCGGCGGCCTCCTGCGGCTGTCGCTTGACACCAAACGTCCGACCGTCGCTCCAGCGTTGACGAGTGAGCGGCCAGCGCCAATTAAGCGCCATGACCCCGCGCTCATCCCCCTTTTCCCTTCTTTCCATTGGCAAGGCGCTGTTTTTAGCCGCACTTGCTGGGATTATCCCCCATGCTTCCATGGCCGCACAGGTGCCCCGCCCGATGGATCGGGCGGCGCTCGACGGGGCGCTCGCGCAGGCCGCCGACTTGGCGGCCCTCCGTTCGCTGATCGTCGCCCGCGACGGCGTTCCGGTCGTGGAGCGTATCTTCGACGGGCCAGGCCTGGACAGCCCTGTGAACGTCAAGTCGCTGTCGAAGACCGTGATCGCGGCGCTGACCGGCATCGCCATCGACCAGGGCGTCTTCGAGGGAGTGGATCAGCCGATCGTCGAGATCCTGGGCAGCCAGGTGCCCGCCGGCGCCGATCCGCGGCTGGGACGGGTGACCATCGACCATCTGCTGGCGATGCGCTCCGGGTTGGAGCGGACATCAGGTTCCTTCTATGGCCGATGGGTGACCAGCCGCGATTGGGTGAGCTTCGCCCTCGCGCGCCCCTTCGTCGACGAGCCGGGAGGCGGCATGCTCTACTCCACCGGCAACTCCCACATCCTGTCCGCCGCCCTGACCCGAGCGGCCGGGCGCAGCACCCTGGCCCTGGCACGCGACTGGCTCGGCGAGCCGCTGGGCATCGAGGTGCCGGTTTGGCAGCGCGATCCACAGGGCATCTATTTCGGCGGCAACAACATGCTGCTGTCGCCCCGTGCCCTTCTCCGCTTCGGTGAGCTTTACCGCAACGGCGGCGTGGCGGACGGGCGCCGCATCCTGTCGGAAGACTGGATCCGCGCCTCCTGGACCCCGCAGGCCCGATCGGTGCATACCGGGGACAGCTACGGCTATGGCTGGTTCATCCGGGAAATGCAGGGGCATACCGTCTATTACGCCTGGGGCTATGGCGGGCAGATGCTCTATGTCGTGCCCGACCTGGGACTCACCGTGGTCATGACATCCGACCCGGACTCGCCCTCGGGGCGGACCGGCTATGTCCGGGACCTGCATTTCCTGATGGCCGAAGGGATCATTCCGGCTACAGAATAGTTTCCGCCGGTCGCGCACCCGAAAAATCGGGTAATCCCTCCCCCGGCTTTTCCCGGCCGTCGTCGCTTACCGGTTAGGGTTGTATTGGTCTGTCGCCTTAACAATGATAGATTCGGTTGCCAGGGATACGGTCGGCGTCACCCGGCCAGGGTGACCGCACGGTCCGACCCACAGGTCGACGGCCGATGAATCGTGCCACCTGCGCAATGACCGCAGCATGACCGCTTCTGACGGCCGCTCTCAGAGGGAGGCAGGAAGATGGCGAACAGAACCGCGACGAACGGATCTACGGTCCGGGAAGTGGCTTACGGCGAAGCCTATCCCGGCGTGCGCAAGATCGATTTGAACGACATCAGGGATTCCCTATCGAAAGGAGTCGACGACTTCCTCGCGATGCCGACGCAATTGCTTTTCTTAGGCATCATCTATCCGCTGGTCGGCGTGGTCGCCGCTCGCTGGGCTTATGGCGCCGACCTCCGCCCGCTGCTTTACCCGATGATCGCTGGGTTGACGCTGATGGGGCCGGTCGCCGCCATCGGCATCTACGAACTCAGCCGACGCCGCGAACAGGGCAAGCCCGTCTCCTGGCTGAATGCCTTCGACGTGCTGAAATCCCCGGCGATCGGGTCGATCATGGTGCTGGCCGTCGGACTGGCCGCGCTTTTCGTCGCGTGGCTCGCCGCCGCCTCCGGGATATACGAGGCGACCCTGGGCGCGTCCATGGCGGCGCCCGAGGGCGGATTCCTCTACCGGGTCTTCAACACGGCCGAGGGATGGCAGATGATCTTCCTCGGCAACCTGGTCGGATTCCTGTTCGCCGTGGTGGTGCTGGCGACTTCCGTCGTGTCGTTCCCGCTGCTGCTGGACCGCGACGTCGGGCCGGTCGCAGCGGTCAAGACCTCGCTCCGGGCCGTCATGGCCAATCCTGTCCCGATGGCGGCCTGGGGCCTCGTGGTCGCCGTGTCTATCGCGGTCGGATCCGTGCCCTTCTTCGTCGGCTTGGCGGTCGTGATGCCGATCCTGGGTCATGCCACTTGGCATCTGTACCGCAAGGTCATCGTGAACTGATCAACTCTGTGTGATTGGAAAAGCGCCGGGCGCAACAGCTTTACGGGTTTCGTGTTGTTCCTGTAGACACCTTTAGATTTCAGGAACATCGCGAAATGCGCACGCTTTCAACCGCTTCGTTCCTTCTCGCCGCGGCAGGCCTGACCCTGGCCGGCTGCGGCGAGAATGCGTCGCTTCCGGTTTCCGCGGGCACGGGTCCGAACCCGGAACTGCCTGCTCCCAACGAGGAGTCGCCGATCCCCACCGTCCATATCGCCCCTGCGAAGGGCTGGGCAGAGGGCGACAAGCCGACCGCCGCCCAGGGCCTCGGCGTGACCGAGTTCGCCGCCGGCCTGGATCATCCCCGCTGGCTCCACGTGCTGCCCAACGGCGACGTCCTGGTAGCCGAATCCAACGCCCCGCCCAAGGACGAGGACGGCGGAATCAAGGGCTGGGTCATGAACCTGGTGATGAGCAGGGCCGGTGCCGGCGTACCCAGCGCCAACCGGATCAGCCTGCTGCGCGACGGCGACGGCGACGGCATCGCCGAGACCAAGACAGCGTTCCTGGAGAATCTGTTCTCGCCGTTCGGCATGTTCCTGGTCGGCAACGACCTGTACGTGGCGAACGCCGACGCGATCGTGCGGTTTCCCTATGAGGAAGGCCAGACGAAGATCACGGCGCCGGGAACCAAGGTGGTCGATCTGCCGGCAGGCATCAATCATCATTGGACCAAGAACGTCATCGCCAGCCCGGACGGCAATCTGCTGTACGCGACCGTCGGATCGAACAGCAATATCGGCGAGAACGGCATGGAGATGGAGGAAGGCCGCGCCGCGGTCTGGGAGATCAACCCGCAGACCGGCGAGCACCGGATCTTCGCCTCGGGCCTCCGCAATCCGAACGGTCTAGACTGGGAGCCCACCACCGGCATGCTGTGGACCGCGGTCAACGAGCGCGACGAGATCGGCGGCGACCTGGTGCCGGACTACATGACGTCGGTCCAGGACGGCGGCTTCTACGGCTGGCCCTACAGCTACTACGGGCAGCACGTGGATGTCCGCGTCGAACCGCAGCGGCCCGATCTGGTCGAACGGGCGATCGTGCCGGACTACGCCCTCGGCCCCCATACGGCCTCCCTGGGCCTCGCCTTCTCCGACGAGAACACGCTGACCGACCAGTTCTCCAACGGGGTTTTCATCGGCCAGCACGGGTCCTGGAACCGCAAGCCGCGCAGCGGCTACAAGGTCATCTTCGTCCCCTTCGCCGACGGCAAGCCGTCGGGCGATCCGGTCGACGTGCTGACCGGCTTCGTCAACGATCAGGGCGACGCGCTGGGCCGGCCGGTAGACGTGGCGCCCGATGGCAAGGGCGGGCTGCTGGTGACCGACGACGTCGGCAACCGGGTCTGGCGCGTCGGTGTCGAAACGACCGTGGGCCAGGCGGCCCAGCGGTAAGCCAGGTCAGGAGACTATCCCGGCCATGCGGGCCAAGGTCAGCCGCCATCCCCGAAGGCTCCTGACCCGCTGGCCCAGCTCGGCGGCGCTGCGCAGTTCCTGGCTTTCCAGGCGGCTGCGCAGCTTCGCCATCTGGTGCTGGTCCCGCTGGCGGGCCATGTCGTCGTCGGACAGCGCCTCGCCCCGGCTGGGCGGCGGGGCGGAGGCGTCGAAGCTGCCGCCGGCCCGCCGCAATGCGGCGGCCGGGTCGGCGCCGTCCCGCATCATTTCCGCCGCCTTCTCGATGAAGGGCCTGGCCGCTTCAGGCACGCGGACGGTGACGCTGGTCAGCCCGTCGGCATCCGCGGGCCGCTGAACCGGCGCCGCTGTCCGTGCCGCCCGGGTTTTCTGTCGCGCCGCACCGCGGTTGCTGTTTCGTGCCATCATTCACCGATTGCTGGACATCCCGCCAATAAACCGCGGGAATATCAGATTAACTCGTCAATGACCACCCAGATAGGCCGCGGCAACCTGCGGGTTTTCGGCGATCTCCGCCCCCGGACCTTGCAGCGTTATCGTGCCGCTCTCCAGCACATAGGCATAGTCGGCGATTTCCAGCGCCGCCTGGGCGTTCTGCTCGACCAGGAGGATGGTCGCGCCTTCGCGCTTTAGGTCGGCGATGATCCGGAAGATCTCCTCGACGAACAAGGGGGCCAGCCCCATGCTCGGCTCGTCCAGCAGCAGCAGGCGGGGTGCGCCCATCAGCGCGCGCCCGATGGCGAGCATCTGCTGCTCGCCGCCCGACAGCAGGCCCGCCTGCTGGGACAGCCGCTCACGCAGACGGGGGAAACGCTCGAGAACGCGGTCGCGGCGCCTGGCGTACTCCGCCGCACCGGGCGCCTGGAGCCCGCCGAGCTGGAGATTCTCGTCCACGGTCATTTCGGCGAAGACCTGCCGGCCTTCCGGGACCTGACGGATGCCCAACCGGGCGACGCGATGAGCCGCGCTGCCGGTGATGTCGGCGCCGTCGAAGCGGACGGTACCGGCGGTCGGCTTCAGAAGGCCGGCCAGGCCGCGCATGGTGGTGGTCTTGCCGGCCCCGTTGGCACCGATCAGGCAGACCACGCCGCCGATCGGGACGGACAGGTCGATCCCCTTGACCGCCGTGGTCCTGCCATAGCCGAGGTGAAGACCGGATACTTCGAGAAGAGTGCTCATGCGCCGTGCGCCTTCGCCAGACGTTCGGCAACCTTGGTGCCGAGATAGGCCTCGATCACGGCCGGATCGTCGCGCACCTCGCGGGCGGTGCCCTCGGCGATCTTGCGGCCGAAGTTCAGCACGGTGATGCGGTCGCACAGGTCCATGACGAAGCCCATGTTGTGCTCGACCAGCAGAAGCGTGATGTCGCGGCGGGCCACTTGGCGGAGCAGCGCCGCGAGGTCGCGGGTCTCCGTCGGGTTCATGCCGGCGGCGGGTTCGTCCAGCAGCAGCAGGCGCGGATTGCCGGCCAGCGCGCGGGCGATCTCCAGCCGGCGCTGGTCGCCGTAGGAAAGGTCGCCGGACCGCAGCCCCGCCTTGTCGGCGAGTCTCACGAACTCCAGCAATTCCATGGCCTTCGCCTTGGCCGCCCGTTCCTCCCGCCGGAATGCGGGCAGGCGCAGCAGCGCCGCGAGGCCGGACGACTCCAGGCGCGTATGCATCCCGGTCATGACGTTCTCGACCACCGTCATGTCGGAGAACATGCGGATGTTCTGGAACGTGCGGGCGACGCCCAACCGGGTCCGCTCGTACGGGGCCGCGCCGGTGATCTCGTGCCCATCGAGCGTCAGCGTGCCCGACGTCGGCGGCAGGAGCCCCGAGACCAGATTGAAGAACGTGGTCTTGCCGGCCCCGTTGGGGCCGATGATGCCGTGGACGGAACCCGCCGCCACATCGACGTCGACCTGGTTGACGGCCAGCAGCCCGGTGAACTGCTTGGAGACCTGCCGGGCGGAAAGCAGGATGGTCATGGCGCCCGCCTCAGCCTGAAGGGAATGACGCCGCGCGGCAGGAACAGCACCGCGACGACGATGATCAGCCCGTTGATCACGAGCCGGAAATCCTGGAGCGGACGCAGCACCTCGGGCAGCGCCGTCAGGATCATGGCGCCGATCACCGGGGCGATTGGGGTGCCGATGCCGCCCAGCAGCGCGAAGCTGAGGATCGTCACGGCCATTTCGAAACCGAATTCATTGGGACCGATGAAGCTGTTGCTATGCGCCGTCAGGCACCCGGCCAGCCCCGCCAGCATGGAGGAGACGATCAGCGCCCCCAGCTTGTAGCGCGGCAGGTTGACGCCCATCACGCTGGCCACAGCCTCGTCCTCGCGCATCGCCTCCATGGCGCGGCCGATCTTCGACCTGCCGACCATCCAGAATCCGACGACGCCGAGCAAGAGCAGCAGATAGATCAGCCAAAGGTCCGCCTTGCGCGGGATGCCGGACAGGCCGAGCGCCCCGCCGGTCAGCCCTTCGGCATTGATGTAGAGGACGCGCAGCACCTCGCCCAGCGCGATGGTGGAGATCGCCAGGTAGACGCCGCTGAGCCGCAGCGTCGGGCCGCCGATCACCAGCGCGACCAGGGCCGGCGCGAGCGCCGACAGCGGCAGCACCAGCCAGAAAGGCAGTCCCAGGTTCAGCGTCAGCAGCGCCCCGGTATAGGCGCCGATGCCCATGAAGGCGGCCTGCCCCAGGGAGAGCTGCCCCACGGCCATCACGCAATACATCGACAGGGCCAGCAGCCCATGGACCCCGAGAGCGTGGATCAGCGTCTCGTAGGTGAACAGGAAGTCGTCGAGCCAGATGGGCATGGCGTCAGGCCCTCTTCGCCTGGGCGCGGCCGAACAGGCCGACCGGGCGGAACCACAGGGTCAGCACCAGGATGGTGAAGGCGACCGCCTCCCTGGCGTTGGACGAGATGTAGCCGGCCGTCAGCACTTCCAGCAGGCCCAGCAGCACGCCGGCGATCAGCGCGCCGCGGATGTCGCCCAGGCCGCCGATGATGATGACGGCGAAGCCCCGCAGCATCATGTGCTCGCCCATGAAGGGCTGGATCGCGTTGAAGTTCAGGCCGATCAGGACCCCGGCCGCGCCGCCCAGCATGCCGGACAGGAAGGAGACGGCCGCGACGGTCAGGCCGACATTGATGCCCATCAGGCGGGCGGCGTCCTCGTTCTCCGCAAGGGCGCGGATCATCAGGCCGAGCTTGGTACGCTGGAGCAGCACGAACAGCAGGGCCACCAGCACCAGCGTGGTGCCGATGATCAGGATCTGCACCGTGGAGATCCGGACATCACCGAATTCGAGGGCGGAGTTGTCGACGAAGCCGAAGGGGAAGCGCTGGATGTCGGTGCCGATGAAGACGGCCATCAGCGAATAGAGCGCCAGCACGGCGCCCAGGGTCACCATCAGCGACGCCAGTTCGCCGGCCTTGGCCCGGCGGAGCCGCGTCAGCAGGAGCCAGTCCGCAACGACGGCCACCAGCCCGGCCGCGACTGCGCCCAGCGGCAGCGCCACCCAGATGTTGGCGCCAAGCTCGCGCGCGGCGGTCAGCGCCACGAAGGCGCCGACCGAGAAATAGAAGCCATAGGTCAGGTTGATGACCCGGAGCACGCCGAAGATCAGCGTGAACCCCAGCGCGAAAAGCGCATAGGTCGAACCCAGCACCAGGCCGTTGACCAATTGTTGGGACAGCATGGAAGGTAGGCGCCAATTCGTGGATCTGGAAACGCCCCGCAAAGCGGAAGCCCGCCGCGAGGGCGGGCCTCCCTTAGCACGGTGCGTCGGCCGGAACTACTCCAGGATTTCGAACCGGCCATTTTTCATGGACAGCACGACGACGCCCTCGTTGGAGGCGGGATCGCGGCCCTCGGTGAAGGTGAACGGCCCCATGACGCCGTTGAAGTCGGTCTTGTAGAGCGCCTGGCGGATCTTGTCGCTATCGGCCGCACCCGCCCGGTCGATCGCCTGGGCCACGATGTACATCGTGTCGTAGGCCTGGGCGGCGAACTGGTCCGGGTCCTTGCCGTTCCGCTGCTTGTAGTCGGCCACGAACTTCCGGTTCGCCTCGTCCGGCTTGGCGATGAACCAGGGGCTGCCGACCAGCAGGCCGTCGGCCGCGGCGCCGGCGATCTCCCCCAGCTTCGGCGAGTTGGCGCCGTTGCCGCCGATGAAGCGGACGCTGCTGGGAATGCCGAGCTGGCGCGCCTGGAGGACGACGCCGGAGATCGGCTCGACCAGCGCCGAGATGGTGATGGCGTCGACGCCGAGACCCTTGATCTTGGTGAGCTGGGCCGAGAAATCGGTGTCCTTGCTGCCGAAGGTCTCGATCGTCGCGATCTCCAGCCCCAGCTCCTCGGCCGCGGCTTTCATGCTGTCGAAGCCCGACTTGCTGAAGGCGTCGTCGTTCGCGTACATCATCGCGATCTTCTTGATGCCGAACTTCTCCTGCGCCGTCTTCAGCGTGACCGGGACGACGTCGGATTCCGGCAGCGACGTGCGGAAGATGAACGGGCCGATCTCGGTGATGCCCTTTGCGGTGGTCGAGGTGCCGACCGTGACCACCTCGCGGCCGTTGGTGACCGGGCCGACGGCGAACATCTCGTTGGACAGCGTCGGGCCGATCACGACCGGCACCTTGTCGCGGCCGACCAGCTTGCGCGCGGCGTTCACCGCCTGGTCCTTGTTGCCGGCCGAGTCCTCGACGATCAGCGCCAGCTTCTTGCCGCCGAGCACGCCGCCCTTGGCGTTGATCTCGTCCATCGCCAGTTCGAGGCCGCCCTTGATGGCGGTGCCGTAGGCGGCACTCGGCCCGGACAGGATCTCGATGGCGCCGATGGTCACCGTCTCCTGCGCCATGACAGGCGTCGCCAGGAGCGAACCGAGCGTGATCGCCCCTACCGTCGCAAGCATCCTGGACATGTTATTTCTCCCTGAGTTTTCCCGCTGGCCCGGAACTTGTCCGGCCGGCTCTCAAAATGCAAGCTCCGACCCTACGACCGGGCAGTCCCGTAGGTCGGCTAAAGCGAAGCGGCAGCCGATAGAGCAGGCGCGTTGCCGTCGGCTGCCGCTTCGCTTTAGCCGACCTACGATTCCTGCAATCAAAGGTATGTTGTGTCGATAGGGTGCGGGTTCTGACCTATGGCGCCGAGGTCTCCGCGAAGCCGATCAGCTCGGCGCCATCCTCGACTTGGTCGCCGACGGCGTAGCGGACCTTCTCGACGGTGCCGTCCGCGGGCGCCTTGATGGTGTGCTCCATCTTCATCGCCTCCATCACCACCAGCGGCTGGCCCCTGGTGACCACGGCTCCCGGTTCGGTCAGCACGGCGATGATTTTGCCCGGCATCAGGGCGATCAGGCGGCTGCCCGGCGCTTCCGCCGCGTCGGCGCCGGCCAGCGGCTCGATCAGGGTCAGGCGGTGGCTGCCGCGCTCCCGGAACACGGCGATGTCGGCGCTCCGTCGCACGACGGTCCCCTTCAGCCTCCGGCCGCCGAGGTCGGCGGACAACGTGCCGTCAGGGGCCAGGCGGCCCGACGCCTCCACGGTGCCGCCGGGCAGGTCCGGCCGATAGCGCTGGCGGCGATAGATCAGGTAGACCGGCCGGTCCGTCCTGTTGTCGCGGAAGGTGAGCGTGTCGTGGGCGTCGTCGTTCAGACCCCAGCCATCGCTGCCCGCCCACGGGCTGTATGGGACGACCAACGCCGTCGCGATCGCCCGCATCTTAAATCCTCACAACCACTTACTCTCCGCACCCTTTGAGCTTAACTCTGGAAGGTTTTGTGGAAACTTTACTCTGGATTGTCTGACGCTAGATAATGTGAATCAAAAAAGTTCTTTCTGTGGATCGGGCGGCAATGGAGATAGAAAACTAATGCTTTTTACCTCGACAAGGCGAGGACTTTCATCTTTTCTGCGCTCAACAAATCCTCGAACACTGACACGTGCGTCGAGCAGTCTTCTCGGCTCCACTCCCTCAACTCTCGTGTATATGCATCTTATATCTTGTAGTTCATGGTTTGCAATACCTCTAAGCTCAAACCTTTTTGCATCTAAATCTATTTCTCTAATCGTACCCTGAAGCTCTATAAATTCATTACTCACAACAGGCTGGACTAACATTTTCCCTATTTGCTGACGCAATGCTGGGGTTAACTCAGCCGGCCGTCGTTCTTCGATGGCAGAAGTAACACCGATTGCTGATACACCGGTTCGGCCGGACGGCGCAATACGGCGGACTGCGACTAGAGCAGCATCACGAATCTTCGGGTCATCAATTACGTCAGCGACCTGTCGAGTCGCATCCACTGGATCCATTATCTCAATTGTGTGAGAAACGTCATTAATCACTCGAAGTGCATTCTGCGTCGCTTTGAAGAGAGTATCTTCTTGCTGCAATAAATTTGCATGACGCTTGCGCTCTCGCGGAAGCGGTACATTAAACCCGATGTAAAGACTGCCTCGTGCCAATCCTGATAGCTCTAGATCAATGTCAGCTACTGTGACTCTATGCTCGGGAAGCATTCCCGCAATAGATTTTGTTAAATTGCGAACCTGATCCTTAACATTGTTAAACAAGCTTGATACCAACGAAATACGCGGCATCGTCTCGACGGCCGCTCCCTCCACATGCAGAAGAAGCTCAGAGTTATCCTTAGCTTTTGCCAGAGGCATCTCATTGACATAGATTTGGTCTAAAAGGCGAGCATATCGGCCATAGACCGGTTCAAAATCGAACCCCAATTCTTGTGCTCGCATTCTCCAAATCGCTATTTCTTCATGGATCACACGAGCACGCTGTTCGACTTGCTCAACCCAGGTTGTCATGGCACAATCCTTAATAGCCCCTTCCGGGCACCTGGCATCAATCCGCGCCTAAGGGCTTCATCTATTCTAACATACTCGAAAAACGCACGCAGGTCTCTTTGGGCCCCAGGAGCATAAACCCAGAAATCAACACGGAACTGATCTTTAACCATTTGATATTGTGTAGCGTTCACGTAAAACCAGTGGTTGCGCGTTGCGTCAGAATCGTCAGTTAAATCGAAAACGACATCAATGTCCTTGGGGTTCGCTTTGTCGCTGGTGAACCCACCATCGATTAGAATGCATTGAGGAAGCGGTTGATTTCGGACCCAAACCAAAAAACGGTTGAAATCGCCCCACAGCTGCCGCCGGTGGCCATTTCCTGTATATGCACTTTGAACTTCATCCAATGTACAGTTGTGCTGCCCTACCGGCAGGACACCATGTTGTGTAAGCTGGGGAATGGGCATGCGAACGTCTTAAATCCGTCCTTATGGCTGCCAAACCTTTTGCTGCGGGCCTTTTCTGAAGGTGTAGGTTAGCAGCTAGCAGCACGTAGGGTGGAAGACCAATGACTGTGCGAGAACCATCTACGGCATACCCTACATCAAACTCAACCATTAAGAGCTTAACTAGACATATCTGGTCACATTGTCACACCTTACAGCTAGAATACCATTGAAAACGTACGAGCGCGATTTCTACTACCTTTACGAGCATTTTGGACATATTATTTCTCCTTGAGTTTTCTAGCCGGGCCGGAACTTGTCCGGCCGGATCTCAAAATGCAAGCTCCGACCCGAAGGCTGATCAGTCCTGTAGGTCGGCAGGGGGCTTACGATGCGGATGTCTCCGCGAAACCGATCAGTTCGGCGCCATCCTCGACTTGGTCGCCGACGGCGTAGCGGACCTTCTCGACGGTGCCGTCAGAGGGGGCCTTGATGGTGTGTTCCATCTTCATCGCCTCCATCACGACCAGCGGCTGGCCCTTGGTCACCACCGCTCCCGGCTCGGTCAGGACGGCGATGATCTTGCCCGGCATCGGGGCGATCAGGCGGCTGCCCGGCGCTTCCGCGGCGTCGGCGCCGGCCAGCGGCTCGATCAGGGTCAGGCGATGGCTGCCGCGCTCGCGGAAGACGGCGATGTCGGCACCCCGGCGGACGACGGTGCCCTCCAGCCGCCGGCCGCCCAGGTCGGCGGACAGCGTGCCGTCGGGCGCCAGACGGCCCGACGCCTCGACGGTGCCGCCGGGGAGGTCGAACCGATAGCTGCCGCGGCGGTAGATCAGGTGGACCGGCCGGTCCATCCCGCCGTCGCGGAACGTCAGCGTGTCGTGGGCGTCGTCGTTCAGCCGCCAGCCGTCGCTGCCCGCCCACGGGCTGTACGGGTCGGCCGATGCCGCCGCGACAGCCCGCGCCTTGGCGGAGCGGTCCAGCAGCACCGCGAGTGACGCCAGCGCCAGCACCTCGTCGTCGGCCGGGGCCGGTTCCGGCAGCAGGTCGTCCTGGTACCGCTCGATGAACTTGGTGTCTAGATCGGCCGCGAGGAACGCCGGATGGGAGGCGATGGCCAGCAGGAAGTCGGTGTTCGCCGCCAGCCCGACCACCTGGGTCGCGGCCAGCGCGCCGCGCAGCTTGCGCACCGCGGCCGCCCGATCCTCCCCCTTGACGATCAGCTTGGCGATCATCGGGTCGTAGTGGATCGAGATCGTGTCGCCCGCGCGCACCCCGGTATCGGTCCGAATGCCGAAATCGAGCGGCGGAAAGACCAGATGATCCAGGCGGCCGGTCTGCGGCAGGAAGCCCTTCTGCGGGTCCTCGGCATAGAGCCGGACCTCGATGGCGTGGCCGTGGATGTGCAACCGGTCCTGGGTCCGCGGCAGCGGCTGGCCGGAGGCGACGCGCAGTTGCCATTCCACCAGGTCCTGCCCGGTAATGTACTCCGTCACCGGATGCTCGACCTGGAGTCGGGTGTTCATCTCCATGAAGAAGAAAGAACCGTCCTCGTCCAGCAGGAACTCCACCGTCCCCGCCCCGACATAGCCGATCGCCCGGGCGGCAGCCACGGCGGCCTCGCCCATGCGGCGGCGGGTGTCCGGATCCAGGTTGGGGGCAGGAGCCTCCTCCACCACCTTCTGGTGGCGGCGCTGGATCGAGCAGTCGCGCTCGAACAGGTAGACGCAGCCGCCGTGGGTATCGGCGAAGACCTGGATCTCCACGTGGCGCGGTCGGGTGACGTAACGCTCGATCAGCACGCGGTCGTCGCCGAAGGCGTTGATCGCCTCCCGCTTGGCGCCGTTAAGTTGGTCATCGAAATCCTCCGGCCCGGAGACCACCCGCATGCCCTTGCCGCCGCCGCCGGCCGACGCCTTGATCAGCACCGGGTAGCCGATGCGGCCGGCCTCGGCGCGCAGCAGGTCCGGGTCCTGGTCCTCCCCGTGGTAGCCCGGCACCAGCGGCACGCCGGCCTTCTCCATCAGCGCCTTGGCCTCGGACTTGCCGCCCATGGCGCGGATCGCCGACGCCGGCGGGCCGATGAAGACGACGCCGGCCTGCTCGCAGGCTTCGGCGAAGCCGGCATTCTCCGACAGGAATCCGTAACCGGGATGGATGGCCTCGGCGCCGGAACGCTTCGCCACGTCCAGGATGGCGTCGCCGCGCAGATAGCTCTCGCGGGCCGGCGCCGGACCGATATGCCAAGCCTCGTCGGCCATTTCCACATGCAGGGCGCCGGCATCGGCGTCGGAATAGACCGCGACGGTGCGGATGCCGAGTTGCCTGGCGGTACGGATGACCCGGCAGGCGATCTCGCCCCGGTTGGCGATCAGGATCTTGGAAAACATGGTGTCTACCTCGCCGTCCAGGCCGGCTTGCGCTTTTCGAGGAACGCCGCCAGACCCTCGCGCCCTTCTGAGGAGGCGCGGATGGTGGCGATGCGTTCGGCGGTGTCACGGATCACGGCGGCGTTCACGGGCCGGTGCGCCACGGCGAAGATCAGGTCCTTGGCAGCCTTCTGCGCGGCCGGACCGCCTTCGGCCAGGCGCGCCAGCACGCTGTCCAGCGCCTCGTCCCATCGGTCGGCCGGAACCACTTGATGGACCAGCCCGATGCGCAGCGCCTCGTCGGCGGCGAACCGTTCCGCCGTCAGGAAGTAGCGCCGCGACGCCCGCTCGCCGATCGCCGCCACCACATAGGGCGAGATGACGGCCGGGATCAGGCCCAGTCTCACTTCAGATAGGCTGAAGGAGGCCCCTTCGGCCGCGATGGCGATGTCGCAGCAGGCGACCAGCCCGACGCCGCCGCCGAACGCGGCTCCCTGCACCACCGCGATCGTGGGCCGGGGCAGGAAGTTGAGGGTCCGCATCAGCTCGGCCAACCCTTCGGCGTCGCGCAGGTTTTCCTCACGGCCGTAGCCGGCCATACGCTGCATCCAGCCCAGGTCGGCCCCGGCCGAGAAGCTTTTCCCCGCGGCCCGGAGCACGACCGCGCGCACCCGGTCGTCCTCGCCCAGGCGCCGCAGGGTCGCGGTCATCTCGGCGATGACCTGATCGTTGAAGGCGTTGTGGACCTCCGCCCGGTTCATGGTGATGGTGGCGATCCCGTCGTCCCGGATGTCGGTCAGGATGCTGGTGCTGTCCATCGGCGTTTCCTCCCTGCCTTTTGCCCTGCCCTTTCCCATCACATCCGGAACACGCCGAACTTCGGCGGCGGGATCGGGGCGTTGAGGGCGGCGGAAATGCCGAGGCCGAGGGTCATGCGGGTGTCGGCCGGGTCGATGATGCCGTCGTCCCACAGCCGGGCGCTGGCGTAATATGGATGGCCCTGGTGCTCGTACTGCTCGCGGATGGGCGCCTTGAACGCGTCCTCGTCCTCGGCGCTCCAGCTCTTGCCCTGGGATTCCATGCCGTCGCGCCGGACCTGGGCCAGCACGCCGGCGGCCTGCTCCCCGCCCATCACCGAGATGCGGGAGTTGGGCCACATCCAGAGGAAGCGGGGGCCGAACGCCCGGCCGCACATGCCGTAATTGCCGGCGCCGAAGCTGCCGCCGATCACGACCGTGAACTTGGGCACCTGAGCGCAGGCGACCGCGGTGACCAGCTTGGCGCCGTCCTTGGCGATTCCGCCCGACTCGTACTTCTTGCCGACCATGAAGCCGGTGATGTTCTGGAGGAACACCAGCGGGATGCCGCGCTGGCAGCATAGCTCGATGAAATGGGCACCCTTCAGCGCCGACTCCGAGAACAGGATGCCGTTGTTGGCGATGATGCCGACGGGGTAGCCGAAGATGTGGGCGAAGCCGCAGACCAGCGTGGTGCCGTAGAGCTGCTTGAACTCGTCGAACTCGGAACCGTCCACGATCCGGGCGATAACCTCGCGCACGTCGAAGGGCTTCCGGGTGTCGCTGGGGATGATGCCGTACATCTCTTCGGCGGCATAGAGCGGTTCGGCCGGGGCGCGCAGCTCGACCTGGGGGCGCTTCGGCCGGTTCAGATTGCCGACGATCCGCCGCGCGATGCTCAGCGCATGGGGATCGTTCAGCGCGTAATGGTCGGTCACGCCGGAGGTCCGGCTATGGACGTCTGCGCCACCCAGGTCCTCCGCCGAGACGACCTCGCCGGTGGCGGCCTTCACCAGCGGCGGGCCGCCGAGGAAGATGGTGCCCTGTTTCCGCACGATGATCGACTCGTCGCTCATGGCCGGAACGTAGGCGCCGCCCGCCGTGCAGCTTCCCATCACCACCGCGATCTGCGGGATGCCCTGGGCCGACATGGTGGCCTGGTTGTAGAAGATGCGGCCGAAATGGTCCCGGTCGGGGAACACCTCGTCCTGGTTCGGCAGGTTGGCGCCGCCGCTGTCCACCAGATAGATGCAGGGAAGGTTGTTCTCCCGGGCGATCTCCTGGGCGCGCAGGTGCTTCTTGACGGTCAGCGGAAAATAGGTCCCGCCCTTGACCGTGGCGTCGTTGGCGATCACCACGCATTCCCGCCCCGACACCCTGCCGATGCCGGTCAGGATGCCGGCGGCGTGGATCGGCTCCTCGTAGACTCCGTGGGCCGCCAGCTGGGAGAATTCCAGGTACGGTGTGCCGGGGTCGAGCAGCGTGCGGACGCGGTCGCGCGGCAGCAGCTTGCCGCGCGACAGATGGCGGTCTCGGGCCTTCGCCCCTCCCCCCTGCTTGATCTCGTGGACCCTGTCGCGCAGGTCGGCGACCAGCCCGCGCATCGCCTCGGCATTGTCGGCGAAGGCGGGGTCGCGGGTGTCGATGACGGATTTCAGGATGGTCATGGCGGGTCTCAGGCCGTCTCTTTGAACAGTTCGCGGCCGATCAGCATGCGCCGAATCTCGCTGGTGCCGGCGCCGATCTCGTACAGCTTGGCGTCGCGCAGCAGGCGGCCCGTCGGATACTCGTTGATGTAGCCATTGCCGCCCAGCAGCTGGATGGCGTCCAGCGCCACCTGGGTCGCCGCCTCGGCCGCATACAGGATGGCCCCGGCCGCGTCCTTGCGGGTGGTCTTGCCGGCGTCGCATGCGCGGGCGACGGCATAGACATAGGCGCGGCAGGCATTCAGCCGGGTGTAGATGTCGGCCAGCTTGCCCTGGACCAGCTGGAATTCGCCGATCGGGGTGTCGAACTGCTTGCGCTCGTGGACGTACGGAACGACCACGTCGAGGGCCGCCTGCATGATGCCGACCGGGCCGGCGGCCAGGACGGCACGCTCGTAGTCGAGGCCCGACATCAGCACGTTGACGCCCTTGCCCACGGGGCCGAGCACGTTCTCCTCCGGCACCTCGCAGTCCTCGAACACCAGTTCCGAGGTGGGCGAGCCCCGCATGCCCAGCTTGTCCAGCTTCTGCGCCGGGCGGAAGCCCTTGAAGCCCTTCTCGATCAGGAAGGCGGTGATGCCTCGCGGCCCTGCCGCCGGGTCCGTCTTGGCGTAGACCACCAGCGTCTCCGCATAGTGGCCGTTGGTGATCCACATCTTGGAGCCGTTCAGCACGTAGCGGTCGCCGCGCCGGTCGGCGCGCAGCCGCATCGAGACAACATCGGAGCCGGCGCCCGGCTCGGACATGGCGAGCGCCCCGACATGCTCGCCGGACAGCAGCTTGGGCAGGTAGCGGTTCTTCTGTTCCGGCGTGCCCCAGCGGTTGATCTGGTTGACGCACAGGTTGGAGTGGGCGCCGTAGCTGAGCCCGACCGAGGCCGAGGCGCGGCTGATCTCCTCCATCGCGACGACGTGGGCGAGATAACCCATGTCCACCCCGCCGAACTCCTCCGACACGGTGATGCCGTGCAGACCCAGTTCACCCATGGCCGGCCACAGGTCGATCGGGAAGGTATCGGTGGAGTCGATCTCCGCCGCGCGGGGGGCGACCTTGTCCTGCGCGAAGGTGCGCACCGTGTCGCGCAGCATCTCCAGGTCCGAACCGAGGCCGAAATCGAGTTCGCTATGGGTGGGTATCGCCATTGTGTCCGCTCCTCCCGCTGGGCCGTCACCCGGACGCCGCCGGGCTCATTTAAATACGAACATACGTTTTTATTTTGCTGCGCGCAACGGCGCATCGGCCGCATAATAGGGCATGACGCCCAGGATTGCCCCGGCTTTCGGATCTGCTATGAACCCGGTGGCATAGAGCTGAGGAACGCCATCATGGCACGCACCGCGGGATCCAACGGAACCAGGACGCTGGAAGCGATCCGCAAGGCCGGGCTGCGCCTGATCTACCGGCAGGGCTACGAGGCGATGAGCCTGCGCCAGCTGGCTTCCGAGGTCGGCATCCAGGTCGGGTCCCTCTACAACCATATCTCCACCAAGCAGGACCTGCTGTTCGACCTGATCCGGGTCCATATGGAGGAACTGATCGCGCGGCTGGACCGGGCGCTGGAAGGCTTCGACAGTCCGGCGGACCGGCTGGACGCCTTCATCCGCTTCCATGTCGAATACCATATCGCCCGCAAGCGGGAAGTCTTTATCAGCTATTCCGAGTTGCGCAGCCTGGAACCGAAGAACTACGACGTCATCGTGGAGCTTCGCGGCCGCTACGAGCGCCGGCTGATCGACATCCTGGACGAGGGCGTGGCTCATGAAGACTTCACCACCGCTGACACCACCGTCGCCGCCTTCGGCATCCTCGCCATGCTGACCGGCGTCTGCACCTGGTTCAAGCCGGGCGGGCGGCTGAGCAAGGACGAGGTGATCGAGGTTTATTCCGGCATGATCCGGGACGGGCTGGTCCGCCCCGGCGCCGGCTTCACTCCCGACCGGCTGCTTCCTCGGCCGCCTGCCGGCGCAGTACCCGGCGCATGACCTTGCCAGTCACCGTCATCGGCAGTTCGGGGACGAAGGCGACGTCGCGCGGGTACTCGTGGGCGGCAAGCCTGGTCTTCACGAACTCCTGGATCTCGCGGGCCAGATCGTCCGACGCCTCCCGGCCTGGGCGCAGCACCACGTAGGCCTTCACACGCTCGGTCCGGATCGGATCGGGCACGCCGATCACGGCGGCCAGGGCCACCGCTGGGTGGCCGAGCAGGCATTCCTCGACCTCGCCCGGCCCGATCCGGTAACCGGCGCTGGTGATCACGTCGTCGTCGCGTCCGACATACCAGAAGAAGCCGTCCTCGTCGCGGCGCCCCAGGTCGCCGGTCACCAGCCAGTCGCCGACGAACTTGTCGGCGGTGGCCTCCGGCTTGTTCCAGTAGCCCAGGAACATCACCGGGTCCGGGCGGCGGATCGCGATCGAGCCGACGGCGCCGTCCGGCAGTTCGTTGCCCTCGGCGTCGATCACGGCGACATGGTGTCCGGGGACGGCCCTGCCCATGGACCCCGTCCTGAACCCGAGCGGAGCGGCGTTGCCGACCACGACGTTGCACTCTGTCTGGCCGTAGAACTCGTTGATCGTGACGCCGAACACCGAACGTCCCCAGTCCAGCAGTTCGCCGCCCAGAGTCTCGCCGCCGCTCGCGACGGTGCGGAGCGACAGCCCCTCCCCCGTCACGCCGGCCTGCCGCATCAGCTTGATCGCGGTCGGCGGCAGGAAGACGTTGCGGACGCCGTGCCGCTTCATCAGGTCGACAGCGCGCTGCGGGTCGAACTTGCGGAACCGGTGAGCCAGGACGGGGACGCCGTGGTGCAGGGACGGCATCAGCACGTCGAACAGCCCGCCGATCCAGGCCCAGTCGGCCGGTGTCCAGAACAGGTCGCCGGTTTGCGGAAAGAACTCGTGCGGCAGTTCGACGCCCGGCAGGTGGCCGAGCAGCACCCGGTGCCCGTGCAGCGCGCCCTTGGGGCTGCCGGTGGTGCCGGAGGTGTAGATGATCACGGCGGGGTCGTCCGGCCCGGTATCGACCGGCGTGAAGCCGTCCGACGCGCGGGCGAGCGCCTCGTGGAAGCCGAGGGTCCCTTCCGGCGCCCCGTCGATGCACAGTACCAGCGTCAGGCCGGGCAGCCGGTCGCGCAGGGGCATCACCTTGGCGTACCCGGCGGCGTCTGTGACCAGCACGCGGGCGCCGCTGTCGGAGAGCCTGTATTCAAGGGCTTCCTCGCCGAACAGGGCGAACAACGGGATGGTGACCATCCCCGCCTTGAACCCCGCGATGTGGGCGATCGCGGTTTCCGGCGACTGCGGCAGCAGCACGGCCAGCCTGTCGCCCCGGACCGCGCCGTGCGCGGCCAGCACGTTGGCAAGCCGGTTGGACTGGTGGAACAGATCGCGGAAGGTATGGCGCCGGACGGTGCCGTCCTCCTCCTCGACGATGAGGGCGACGCGGGCGGGATCGCCGGAGTGGCGGTCGCAGACATCGACGCCGATATTGTAGCGCTCCGGCACCGGCCAGGAAAACGACCGGTACAGCTCCGCGTAGTCGTCGTGGCGCGTCAGCATGGGGTGCCCTACCGCATCAGTCGCCCGACCGGCCGGCTCTTGGCGAGGCGGTCGAACTCCACCAGATCGCCAAGCACCTCGGCCATGCGCGACAGCGGCACCATGTTGGGGCCGTCGCTCGGCGCATGGTCGGGGTCCTGATGGGTTTCCATGAACACGGAGGCGACGCCGATCGCGACGGCGGCGCGCGCCAGGACGGGCACGAATTCCCGCTGGCCGCCGGAGGTGCCGCCTTGTCCGCCTGGCTGCTGGACGGAGTGGGTCGCGTCGAACACCACGGGATAGCCGGTCTCGGCCATGATCGGCAGCGACCGCATATCGGACACCAGCGTGTTGTAGCCGAAGCTGACGCCGCGCTCGCACAGCAGGATGTTCTCGTTGCCGGTGCTGGCGATCTTCGCCGCGACGTTCTTCATGTCCCAGGGAGCCAGGAACTGTCCCTTCTTGACGTTGATCGCCCGGCCCGTCGCCCCCGCGGCCAGCAGCAGGTCGGTCTGGCGGCACAGGAAGGCGGGAATCTGGAGGATATCGACCGCTTCCGCCACCGGCGCGCATTGGTCGGGCGCGTGGACGTCCGTCAGCACGGGGATGCCATGGACCTCCCGCACCTCCGCCAGGATCGGCAAGCTTTTCTCCAGGCCGAGACCGCGGGCGGTGTTGACAGAGGTCCGGTTGGCCTTGTCGAACGACGACTTGTAGATAAGTCCCAGGCCGAGCTTCCGGGTGATCTCCAGCAGCGCCTGGGAGGTCTCCAGCGCGTGGGCCCGGCTCTCCAGCTGGCAGGGGCCGGCGATCAGCACGAACGGCTTGTCGTTGGCGAAGGTGAGGGATCCCACCTGTACGGACTTGTTCATCATCGGTGTTCCCGGCGTTGCCCGGTCAGGGCGTGAGATCAGGGTGTAAGGATAGGGCGTCTGGCCCCAACCATACTCCACCGGGCACGGCGATCCAGTCAAAGTGCGGCGGTGCGCGCCTTGATCGTCTCGATTCGGCCGACGATCTCGTAGTCGATCTCGCCGGTCCGCCAGTCCTGGAGTTGCTGGACGATCCGGTGGCGGATGCCGGCCAGGTTGTCCATCGTTACCCGGACCGTGTTCTCGCACTCGCTCTTCGGGACCAGCGGGATGACGCGCATGATTTCCGCGATGCGGCGGTGGTCGATGTTCTGCCGGTCGGCCATGGCGGCCTGCCACAGTTCGCAGACGTCGAGCCAGCCGTCGAGCAGCCAAGCGAGCCGGTCGATGCTCTGGCGCAGGCGGAGGATGCTGGCGTCCCACGCGCCGAAGAAGGCCGGCAGGTTCTGAAGCTCGCGGTCGATCTCCGCGATCATCCGCTCGGCCATACGGGCGGTCACGCCGGCGGTCTCGCCGGCGAGATGCCCTGTCGCGCCGATATTGGCGGCCGAGATCGAGTTGCGCAGATCGCCGACCCGGCGCAGGATCCGGCGCAGGTAACCGGAATCCTCTTCGCCGGCGAAGCCCAGCGGTCCGACCGCGTCGCTCAGTTCGAGGATGCGCGCCCGGCACTGCCCCGGCTGCTGCCCGACCAGGCGCGCGAAGGCGTCGGCGACCTGGATGATCAGCGTTTCGCCGACCCGGCCGCGGACGCGCTGCATCAGGTCGTCGGTCGTCCTGTCCAGCACGCCGGTCAGCCGGACGACCCGGCGCAGCATGGCTTCCTGATTGATCTTCTCTTCCCGGGCGATCCGGGCCATGGCGGCGCCGGCCGCCTCCGCCGCCTCCACCCCGGCCAGCCCGGTCTTGGCGACCCGGTAGGCCGCGAGCCGCATGCGCATAGGCGTGATCGCGTCGGCCAGGCTGATCTCCGCCTGGAGCGCCCGGTCGTGCAGGGTCAGCCGCATAACCGAGGTCAAGCCGTCCCAGGGGAAGACGTAGATCGAGCGGCCTCCGGAGAAGCCGGTCACCAGCACTTCCAGGTGATTGGTCCTGGTGTCGCGTCGGACCCGCGAGAACGCCAGTTCCGGCGTGGTGAAGGGAACGGTGGTGCCGCGCTCGTCGAAGGTCGAGGGCGCGTAGTCGTAGGCCAGGCGGAGCGCCTGGGCCTCGCCTGCGGACGGGGACCGGCTTGCTTCCGTTCCCCTGGCCATGGTTCTACTCATGATTGGCGTTCATGGCATGGATGATCTTCAGCAGGAACTGCGCCGGATCGGCGCTCGCCGCGAAACCGAGCCGGACGGCGCAATCCTCCAGCATCCCCAGCACGGTTTCCTCGCTGCTGATCGGCTCGAGCGAGCGGGCGACCTGGACCGCGATGGACAGCGCATTCTGCTTCTCGCGGCTTCCGGCGGCGGCCCGCTCCGAGGCGATCCGCTCCAGACGCCCGGCTACCCCGGAGACGGTGTCCGCCGTCAGGGCCTTGAGTTCGGCGGGAACCTCGAACTGCTGCTTCACCGCGTTGTGGACCTTCGCGACCGCCAGCACGGCCCGTGTCAGGACGGTGATCTCCTCGGCGCTCGGCAGGCTGCCGCCCGGGGACGAAACGAAGGATCCGACGTTTTCCTCCGCGGCCTTGGTGAACCGGTCGCTCAGGAAGTCGTGGATCCGCTCCTCGACCTTGTCGATCCGCTGACCGACCTGCCGGGTCAGGTGCGGCGCCGCGACACGCAGCACGCCGAGGCTCTCGATCGCCGCCCTGACCTTCTCGGCCGCATCGTCGAGGTCGGCCGCCGTTTCCAGCGGCATGGCGAATCCCGCCTTGAGGGTCTCGCCCTCCTTCGTGACCAGTGCCTCGCACAGGTCGGAGGCGACCGAGGGTCCGCCGCGGCTGCCGTTGCTCTCGGCCAGGGCTTCGATCAGCGGAGCGGTGTGGTCCGCCAGGTCCGGGTCCATCAGGAGCACCATGAAGAACAGCTTGAACCAGCGCTGGTCGCCCTTTCGGGAGGCGGCCTCGCGGCCGAGTGATATCACCGATTGGACATACTGTTCGCCGATCCCGATCAGCTGCTCGGACGCCATGATCTGGCGCCGGGCGGTCATGATGGCATCGCGCATCTGGTAGAGCGCATGAACTTCCTGGATGACGTCGGGAAGATCGGGATGTTGCTGCGCCACGGCCTTGGCAAAGGAACGGTCTGCCGCCAGCCTGGAATGGATCTCCTCCACCGCGCGGGCGAAGGATGCGAAGAGTTGGCGGTGGACGGTCAGCGGACACGGCTCGTCCATCAGGTACTCGCCGGAAGCATCCACCTGCCGCGCGGCCTCGGCATCGTCCAGATGCTCGAGCACCAGCGCCCACAGGGGGGAGACGCTGCTGCGCGGGATACTGCCCAGGGGCCGCGGACGGGCCGGTTCGTTGCAAAGCAGGCTTTCGAAGGGCACGCAGAAGAGCCGCTCGGCGGTGAGCCTGCGCAGCGGACGGATCTTCTTCAGCCGATGGCGAAGCTGGTCCTTGAACATTCCCCGCAACGCGTCGTCGGGCATCTTGTCGGCCAGGGCATACACCATCCTGACCTTGTCCTCCGACAACTCGTCGAGCGCCCTTCTTTCCGGCAACTGAAGCATGTCTCTGTCCTTCGGCCACTCCAGGCATGATAGCCGCCACACGTAAAAATTTACATACTATCGATAGGAATAGGTCACGCGATTGGAACGGCATGCGTCGATTAACTGGATTTTTAACCAAGGAGTGCTCTTCTGGAATACCATTATAGTTACCTCTATCAGGTTATACCTCTTTATATAGTTGGATATCCGCCAAGAATGTCTAAAATGGTAGACATCGAAGAATAGGCGGCGATCTTGCCGGACGGTTGCATTTTGAGGGTTGGAATGACTGGTACTTCGGCCATCAGCCAAGTCGCGGATGTCGTCCAGGACATGGTGCCGTCCACGTTCGAGGAGCGTGGCACCACGATCCCCTTCACGACGCCCGAGCTGGCCTATTCCCGCCTGCGCCGCGGCGCCCGCGGGAGCCTGGAAGTCCTGGTGAACGGCTTCTCCGGCGGGCGCTGCACCTATGTGTTCCCTTGGGCCAGCATACCACAGGTCGTCCGGCTCACCCTGCACGACAAGGCGCTTCATGCCGAGATCTCCTATTCAGACGCCACCACTCCGGACAAGATCAGGCTGGCGGCGTATCGGGTGGCGCGGACCGGGCTGGGCGGCCCGGAACTGATCGACATGGCCTCCCGGTCGATCGAGCAGGAAGCGACCGAGAAGCTGGCCAGCAGCTTCTTCCTGATGCTGAAGGTGATCGAGGCGACCGGAGTCAACACCGACCGGGCGACGCTGGCCCTGATCAACATCAACTCGCCGGAAGGCAAGGCCATGGTCCGGCAGGCGTTCCGCCGGCTGGGCGACGTCATCGGAACCACGCCCGAGGTCTGCCACCAGCGGATCACCGAGCTGGGCGACGTGATCCAGCCCATCGGGTTCGAGATCGAGGGGCAGCGCGGACGGCTGCGCCAGCTCCTGCACCGACTGAACCAGTTCCGCGACGAGGTCGTCCGGGGCGAATCGGGGGGCACCGCCCGGACGCTGGCCGACGTGGCCCAGCTCACGCTGCGGATCGGCAACGGGATCATCGCCGACATCGACCGCGATATCGCGGCAATCGTCCGCTACGTGACCGACTGGGACACCCGCCTGCCCGCGACCCGCCAGAGCATGGAGCGGCTGTCCTGGCTTCTGGACGGCTGGACCTATGTCTGCGACCTCTGGGAGGACTCGAATTCCGACCGGTCGGTTCCCAAGCGCCAGCGCATCAACGAGATCATGCGGATCATCCCGGTGGTCCCCAGGAGCGAGGCCAATTCCGGAGTCCGGACGGAGACGGGCGATCCCCAGCGCCGGCAGACCCGCATCGTCCAGCAGAACGAGGACTGGCGGACCGGACAGATCGACCATGAGATGGCGGCGCGGCTGGGCAGGCTCAATGCCCGCACTCCGTCCTGAACCGGCCGGCGGGGAGCAGCGGCATGGCTGACGCGAACGCCAGGACCGGTTCCGAGGGCGGTGAATTCTACAGGGTCGTCGACAGCACGGGCGAACTGATGGGCGAGTTCCCCTCGTCGAGGATCGCCCGGGAATTCGCCCGCCGCATGATCGAGGCGGGCAAGGCCAGCACCCTGGTGGTTGAATGGTCCAACAACGGCCGGCGCGGCGAACTGTCGATCACCCGCAGGATGGTCAACGCGGCCGAGAAGCGCGCGGCCGAGGCGAAGCGCCGGGCGAATCTGGAGGCGCGCCGCAGGGCGAACCTGATCAGCGGCCTCGCCGCGGCGGTCGTGGCCTTCCTGGCGCTGATCCAGGTCGCCGCGACTTACATGCAGGCCAGGGAAAATCTCTGGCCCTAGTGTCAGACCTGGCGGTTCAAGCCGATCTCCAGGCTCGCGAACTCGGCTGCCAGCCGGTCGCGGGCCCGTTCCATCGCGTCGATGTCCTCCAACAGGAGGGCGTCCTGGCAATCGGCGCAGAACTGCCTGACGACGAGAGCCTCCTCCAGAGCGTCCCCGAGATCGTCCGAGAAGCTGGCGAGCTCGGCCACCATGCGGCCGGCAACCTCGCCGATCATCTCGGCCTGCATCTCGAGGTTTCGGAACAGGTCGGCCGCGGTCACCGCGTAGGGGACGGCCTGGGTCACCGCTGAACGGCTCCGTGCGGCGCGGACCTCCGCCAAGTCGATGATGCTGCTGCCCTGGGCCGGATTGCTGGTCATTTGTGCACCTCGCGAGCGATCTTCAAAAATTCAACTCATGAGGAGATGATTTGCACAATCGATGCCAAGTATTCATCTGACTTTTAGCCTACATGGAGGCATTCATAAGCCCTATTCTCTGCGTACTCCTCTGCAAAAAAATGAAAGCCGCTTCGCAATTCGCGAATCCGAAGCACCGGCGAGTGCATTATGCGGCGGTTCGAACGGAACGATGGCTCAGTCCGCGAACTCCGCCCGGATCTTCAGCACCGCGGGCAATTTGGCGAAGAACGCGTCGATGCAGACCGGATCGAAATGCGTCCCGGCATTGTCCCGAAGGAAAGCCAGCGCCTCTTCCAGGGACCATGCCGCCTTGTACGGACGCTGCGTGGTCAGCGCGTCGAAAACGTCGGCGATGGCGATGATGCGGCCGGCCAGGGGGATTTCCTCACCCTTCAGGCCCCTCGGATAGCCGCTGCCGTCGAACTTCTCGTGATGGGTCAGCGCGATCGACGCCGCCAGCCGGATCAGGGGAGAGGAACTGTCGTCCAGGATGCGATAGCCGTGCACCGTGTGCAGTTTCATGATCTCGTATTCTTCCGGCGAGTAGCGACCCGGCTTGAAAAGGATCTCGTCGGCCACCGCCACCTTGCCGACATCGTGCATGGGAGCCGCCATCTGGATGCGCTCCTGCATCGCGTCGGACATCCCGACGCCGGCCGCGATGATCCGGGCGTAGCGTGCCATGCGGTCGAGATGGGCGCCGGTCTCGCTGTCCCGGGACTCGATGGAGCGCGACAGCCGCATGATCAGCTCGTTGGCCGCCTGCTCCCTCAGCCGCCGGTGGCTGGCCCGGAGCTCCAGCAGGTTGCGGCAGCGCGCGGTGAACTCGATGCGGTCGATCGGCTTGCTCAGGAAATCGGTGACTCCCCGGACCAGCGCTTCGCGACGGAATTCCTTAGCCCCCTGCCCGGTCACCATGATCACCGGAACCTCGGCCGTGTTCCCGATGCCCCGAAGACGGTGCAGGAATTCCAGACCGTCCATCTTCGGCATCATGAAGTCCGTGACCACCAGGTCGACGTCGTGCCTGTCGCACCAAGCCAGGGCTTCTGACGCGCAGCCCACGCCATGGACGGAAGCGCCGGCGATCGCCTGGGCGTAACGGCTCATCAGCATCAGGTTCGCCGGATTGTCGTCGACGATCAGCAGATCCATCGCGGTCATTGCGGTCCTTCCGATCCAGGTTCCGGTTCACGCCGCGAGTTCACGCGAGAGCAGGACGCGGCGGGCTTCGGCGAGGGCCGTGTCGAGCCGGTCCATCATCCGGCCGAGGGATGCCTGCGCGCCGTCCGTCCCGTCGCGGCTTCCGGCGATGGCGGTGCGCAGCCTTTCGCTGGCCGCCACCAGCGCCGGCAGCCCGAGCGTTCCCGCGGCACCCGACAGGCTGTGCAGTTCGACCTCGACCGCCCTGAAGTCCCCTGCCGCCAGACGGTCGCGCACCCTCCCGACGCGACCCGCCGAGTCCTTCAGGAACGTCTCGAACAGCTTGCCCGCATCCGGACCCATGGTCTCCAGCAGATCCTCCAGCGCGTTCGGGTCGACGACGGGCGCAGCGAGCCCCGCCTCCTCCGGCGGGACCCAGTTGCGACCCCAGGTCCGCACGGCTTCGTCGAGCCGGGCCCGGCTGATCGGCTTGGGCATGTAGTCGCTCATGCCGGCATCGATGCAGCGGGCCTCGTCGCCGCGCATGGCATGGGCCGTCAGCGCGATGATCGGGATCGTGGCCGCATGACCGCCGAGCGCGCGGATGCAGCGGGTCGCCTCGAAGCCGTCCATCTCCGGCATCTCGATATCCATGAGCACCAGGTCGTAACCGCCCCGTTCGACGCGGTCGACCGCCTCGATGCCGTTGCCGACCACGTCGACCACATGCCCGCGGCGCTTCAGCATGCCTGCGGCCACCTGCTGGTTCACCGGATTGTCATCCGCCACCAGGACCCGCAGCGACCGGGCATCGCCGGCCTGGGAAAGCTGTGCAGGCAACCGGCCGGATACGTGCGCCGCCGACGCGGCCAGCCCCACGCCCGTGGGTTCCGACCTGGCCGGTACGGCCTCGACCGATCCGAGTGCCGGCCTTAGCGGCAAGGTGAACCAGAAGGTGCTTCCGCTGCCCTGGACGCTCTCGACGCCGATGCGCCCGCCCATCATCTCCACGAGGCGCCGGCTGATGGCGAGGCCGAGGCCGGTGCCGCCGGATTTCCCGCGCTCCTGCCCGTCGACTTGGTTGAACATCTGGAACAGTTCGGCCCGCCCCTGCTCGGATATCCCGATGCCGCTGTCCCGGACGGACAATCTCAGCTCCCCCGGATCCCCCGCCTCGACCAGGACGCCGACGCTGCCCTCGGACGTGAACTTGACCGCGTTTCCGACCAGGTTCATGAGCACCTGACGGACCCGGCCGGCATCGCCCCGGAGCGCCACGCGCGCCGCGGGATCGATCACCGCCTCCATCGCGATACCCTTCTCGGCGGCCCCGGGAGCCAGCAGATCGACCACGCCCCGGACCAGCGGCTCGAGCTCGTAGTCGGCATCATCGAGTTCGAGTCGTCCGGCCTCCATCTTGGAGAAGTCCAGGATGTCGTTGAGCACCGTCAGCAGAGCCTCCGCCGAGGTCAGGATCACCTGGGCCTGACGCCGCTGCTCGGGGGTCAGGGAGGTTTCCAGCAGCAGGTCGGCCATGCCGATCACGCCGTTCATCGGCGTGCGGATCTCGTGGCTCATGGTCGCCAGGAAGACGGACTTGGCGCGGTTCGCCGCCTCGGCGGCGGAAAGCGCCCGCTCGAGATCGGCGGCCAGCGCCGTCTGCCGGATGCGGGCGCGGTGGAGGTCCCGAAGCTGCCGGAACAGAAGGAACACGAGGCCCGCCATGCTGGCCGCCAGCGCGGCGACGCAGATCGCGAGCAGGGTCGAAAGACGGTGGGTGCGCTCGCGATAGTCCACCATGTCCGCCGAGCGGCGGGCATTGATCCTGACGAGTTGCTGTTCCGTCAATTGCCGCAACCGGCGGACCGCCTCTCGAAACGGCTCCACCGCGGCCAGCTCGGCATAGGGTGACAGCGACTCGATCTCGGTGACGATCCGCTCCGCAAGGTCTCGGTCGGCCGGATTGAGGGCGATGATACCGGCCAGCTGGCCGCCGCGGAGGAGATTGGTCCGGCTGAACAGGATGTCGTATCGAAGAGACACCTCGCCCGCGTGTTCCGGGGATGGATTGGCGACATAGGTCGCGAGCGCCGATTCCAGCTTCACCGTCTCGCGGTCCAACTGATAGACCGCCCAGACCGCGTCCTCGCGCACGCTGTTCTCGACTTCCGCCTGGCGATCGATCAGGAGGGCCAGCAGTACGACGCAGGAGCCGAACAGCAGGCCGCTGAGCGCGAGCAGCAGCCGCGCGCGCAGGGACTGGATCACGATCGGCCACCTCCTGGTTGACGACATGGACGGAAGAACCACTGCATTGCGGCCACGGCGCGAAAGCACCGCCTCAATGGACCTCAATGCTCTTTACCTGCCAGACCGAGCGGCCGAAATAAACTTCGTTGTAGAGATCCGGATTGGTGTCGAAGGGGTAGATCACGAAAATCGGCCCCTGATGGCGTACCGGCAGATAGGCGTCGTTCTTCTTCAGCGCGAGGATGACATCGAACTTCATGAAATCTTCGAAAGGGACTTCGGCTGAATAGTCGTTGAGCGCGGTGATCCGAAGCTTGGAGCCCTTCGCTCCGACCGCCTGCAGAACGGCCCGGGCGAGCGGCCCCTCGAACGCGTTCACACCTTCCGCCCAGGGAGTCGTCACCTTCGCCACCCGGCGTGGCAAGGCTTCCAGCATCGCGATGTCGAACTGCGCCCCGGCGGCGCCGTTGGTCTGAGCGATTTTGCCGGTGACGGTCAGCACGACCGGCCCGCTCGGCGCTGCGAGCGTTTCGGCGGCAGCCGAATGGAATGCTGACATCCAGATCATCAGCGCGATGGCAATCAACGAAGGGATGGAGCGATGCGACGCGAACATGAGGACACCTATGACGGGTACGGCGAAGTGATACCTCTTAGGATATTTCCATGCTAGCTGGCAATTTGGCATAAATCCCGACGGCATCGAAGTAAGTGGCGGAACGGCCGATCCTCCTCCCCTCCCCCCCTATCGGCCGCAAATGTCAGCATCCGTCATCGACGATCATGTCGGCATGAGGCTGGGCCGGCGGAGCGATGGCCGGTGTGGAGTGTATCAATCAAAAGCGGAGACGGCCGGCCAGCGTGTCTCACGGGACATGCACTCCGTGAGACTCTAGGAATATTATCTCATTAGTCGGAATTCCGCAAACCTTCCGAACAGGATCGGGCTCGGCCTGGAACTGAACCCGATCTGGTCGATCCACCCGGGACGGCTGATCCGATGCGTTGCGCCATGGGCGCAACCTACGACCGTCGGCCCGCATCACCTCTGCCCTGCATCGAGCCGTAGGTCGAGCCCATGGCGCAACACAGTGCGGTGAGTT
Source organism: Skermanella sp. TT6 (assembly GCF_016653635.2). Taxonomy (NCBI): domain Bacteria; kingdom Pseudomonadati; phylum Pseudomonadota; class Alphaproteobacteria; order Rhodospirillales; family Azospirillaceae; genus Skermanella; species Skermanella cutis. Next base: position 2,147,388 of record NZ_CP067420.1, on the reverse strand, counting down.
GAGCGGTCGGCTGCGACGACCGGAGCGGTTCAAACTGATCGGGCACAGTTCTAACCTTTTGTTCACTTCTGCCATTCAACTGTGCCGCCGCTTGAAGTGCCAAGCAACCGCAAAGGCGGGGTGTGAACAAATGAAGATTATTACTGCAACCTCGGTTCAAAACCGCTTCGGGCAGTACCTTGACGAATGCGATCGGGAGGCAGTCGGAATCTCACGAAACGGCCGTATGAAAGGGATTCTTATGGGGATCCATGAATACGATGCGCTGAAAGCCATTGAGGCCGCCTACTTGGCGGACCTGGCAAAATCAGCGACCGATGCCGACTTCCTGGGTACCGACGAATCCGAGGCGATACTTAGGGCACTGCCCAAGCCCGGAGCCCAGATAGTTGACAGTGAAGCTGAACTTCGACAGAGACGTAAAAAAGTATCTTGAGTTTCTTGATCCTCGCACTCAGGCAACCATCAGGCGCAGGCTGGAGAATCTGCGGCTTGATGACGAGATTGGCGAGGTCGAGGGGAAGTATCTGGAGACGGTGATCAGAGACACTTCCCCCGGCATTACAGTCATTTATCAGTATCGAGAACGGCAGTTGATGATCTACAGGATCATCGTCCATCGGCAGGCAAGCCTTCGATGATCGATGCCAACCGTTCCGCCCTCACTCCGCCGGCAGGCCGGGGGATTGAGGGTCACGATGCGTGGGCACCTTGCTCGGGCCGTCGCGGGTGTCGGTCGAGATGCCCTGGGTCTTCAGCCAGCCGGCATGGTGCTCGCGGGCCCAGTTCAGGTCCACTTCGCCGTTGCCCATGGCGTCGAAGGCGCCCTCCATGCCGATGGTGCCGATATAGATGTGGCCGAAGATGACGGCCATCAGGACCGCCGTGCCCAGCCAATGGACGATATGGGAGATCTGCATGCCGTTGACGCCCGTCAGGTAGAACGGGAACATCAGCATGTAGCCGCTGACCGCCATGGCGAGGCCGCCCAGCACGATGGTCCAGAAGATCATCTTCTGGCCGGCATTGAAACGGCCGGCCTCGGGATGCATCCCGTTGTTCAGGAATCCTCCGCCCTGCTTGATCCAGGTCAGATCAGCCTTTTCCGGAATGTTGTCCTTGATCCACAGCACCAGCATCATCAGGATTCCGAGCACGAAGGGGAAGCTCAGGAAGTTGTGGGCGAATTTCCCATAAGTGGCCAGGGCCGTGAAGGCCTCGTGCCCGATCAGCGGAATCATCAGGGGCCGACCGAAGGCCAGCACCAACCCGGTCAGGCCCAAGACGATGAAGCTGGTGGCGGTCAGCCAGTGGGCGAACCGGTCGATCGGCATGAAACGGGTTACCGTCCGTCCGGCCCGGCCCGCAACGATCCGGATCTTGCCGCGGAACATGTAGAACACGGCGAGGCCCAGCAACATGCCGCCCATCACGACGCCGGAGATGATGCGGCCGTAATAATTGCGGAATTCCCGCCAGTCCCGGCCCTGGGGCTGCACCAGCGTCGCCAGCTTGCCGTCCGGGATGCTGACATAGCCCTGAACCTTGCCCTGGAGCTGCTGGTACAGCTCGACCTCCTCCTTGGAAGAGGGGGAGTTGGGCGTGACCACCTGGTCCAGCTGGGCATGGGCCGAGGGCACCGCGGCGAAGAGAAAGGCCGCGACGAGCAATCCGGGCAGAAGCCCGAGGATTTTCCGGGGCGTTATCGGCATAGCGTGTTCTCCTTCGCCATCAGACACCCCGGTCCGTCTGGCCGTAGGCGGTGGTCCAGCCCCAGGCGCCCGAGCCGTAGCCGCGGCGGACGACCCGCTCCTTGTAGATGTCCGCGATGATGTCGCCATCGCCGGCCAGCAGGGAGCGGGTCGAGCACATCTCGGCGCACAGCGGGAGCTTGCCTTCCGCGAGGCGGTTGGTGCCGTACCCGTGGTACTCGATCAGGGTCATGTCCTCTTCCGGCCCGCCGGCGCAGAAGGTGCATTTGTCCATCTTGCCGCGGCCGCCGAAGTTGGTCGTCTGAGGGAACTGGGGCGCTCCGAACGGGCAGGCGTAGAAGCAGTAGCCGCAGCCGATGCACAGCTCCTTGGAGTGCAGCACCACGCCGTCGGCCGTGGTGTAGAAGCAGTCCACCGGGCACACCGCCGCGCAGGGCGCGTCGGTGCAGTGCATGCAGGCCATGGAGATCGATTTCTCGCCCGGCTGCCCGTCGTTCAGCGTGATGACCCGGCGGCGGTTGATGCCCCAGGGAACGTCGTGCTCGTTCTTGCAGGCGGTGACGCAGGCGTTGCACTCGATGCAACGGTCGCTGTCACAGAGGAATTTCATTCTTGCCATGGTCGGTACTCTCGCCCTCCCCCGCTCAAGCCGGCTCGATGCGGCACAGGGTCACTTTGGTTTCCTGCATGAACGTCACAGGGTCGTAGCCATAGGTCATCACCGCGTTGACCGGGGCTCCCAGCACGATCGGGTCGGTGCCCGGCGGATACTTCTCCCGCTGGTCCACGCCCTCCCAGAAGCCCGAGAAGTGGAACGGCATGAAGGCGACGCCCTGCCCCACCCGGTCGGTGACGAAAGCCATGACCCGGGCCTTGCTGTTGTATTCCGGGCCATAGACCCAGACGTCGGACCGGTGGCGGATGCCCAGCCGCTCGGCGTCCCTGGTGTTGACCTCGACGAACATGGTCTGCTGAAGCTCGGCCAGCCACGGGTTGGACCTGGTCTCCTCGCCGCCGCCCTCATATTCGACCAGGCGGCCGGACGTCAGGATGATCGGGAACTCCTTCGAGACGTCCCGCGCCTGGACGGATTTGGCGAGATGCGTCATGCGGAAGTCCCGGCGGTCGTCGATCGCGGGGTACTGCGCCACCAGATCGCGGCGGGGAGAATAGAGGGGCTCGCGGTGGATCGGCACGGGGTCCGGCAGGTTCCAGGCCACCGCGCGCGCCTTGGCATTGCCGTGAGGCACGCAGCCATGCTTCAAGGCGACCCGGATGATGCCCATGGACAGGTCGGTCATCCAACTGACCTGATCGATGTTGTCGCCGCCGATGGCGTCGATCACAGCCAATTCGTCGGGTGTCAGATCGACGTCCCAGCCGAGCTTCCTCAACACCGCCATGGTGAACTCGGGATAGCCGTCGGTGATCTCCGAGCCCTTGGAGTAGGAGCCGTCGGCCAGCAGGCTGACGCCGTTGCGCTCGATCCCGAAGCGGGCCCGGAAGGTCGTGCCCCCTTCCATGACGTGCTTGGAAGTATCGTAGAGGACGGCGGAACCGGGGTGCTTCATCTCCGGCGTGCCCCAGCAGGGCCAGGGCAGGCCGTAATACTCGCCCTCGCACGGTCCCTTGGTCGCCCGCATGCTGATCTTGTCGAAGTCGGCCTGGTACTCCATGTGCATCTTCAGCCGCTCGGGCGACTGGCCGGTGTAACCGGTCGAGAGGGCGCCCCGGTTGATTTCCCGCAGGATGTCCTCGGCCCGGGGCTTGGTGCCGTCCACCGTGATGTGCTTGAAGAGCTGGTCCGCGAAGCCGAGCTTGCGGGCCAGGAGATACATGGTTTCGTAGTCGTCCTTGGACTCGAAGATCGGATCGACGACCGCGTCCGACCACTGGAGAGACCGGTTCGACGCGGCGCGGCAGCCGGCCAGCTCGAACTGGGTGCAGGCCGGCAGGATGTATGTCCCGTTCTTGCGGTCGCTGACCGAGGCGAAGGTCGTCGGGTGCGGGTCGACCACCACCAACAACTCCAACGCCTCGAGGCCGCGGCGCATCTCGGGCATCCGGGTGACCGTGTTGCCGCCATGGCCGAAGGTGATGAAGGCCTTGATGTTGTTGGGCTGGTCCAGTTCACCCGGCTTCGCCAACACGGCGTCGAACCAGCGGGTGGTCGGGATGCCCTTCGTCTCCATCAGCTCCTTGGACGCGAAGCGGCCCTGCAGCCACTCGTATTCGACATCCCACACGCGCGCCCAGTGCCGCCACGCTCCCTCGGCCAAGCCGTAATAGGACGGCAGCGACGTGACGTCGAGGCCCATGTCCGTCGCGCCCTGGACGTTGCTGTGACCGCGGTAGATGTTGGCACCGCCGCCCTCGGCGCCGATGTTGCCCAGCGCCAGCTGGAAGATGCTGAAAGCTCGGACATTGGCGGTGCCGACCGTCTTCTGGGTGGCGCCCATGCACCAGATCAGGGTCGACGGCCTGTTCTTCGCCATCAGTTCCGCGGCCTTGCGGAGCTGGTCTCCCGGCACGCCGGTGACCCGCTCGACCTCCTGCGGGTTCCACTTCTTCACCTCGGCCCGGATCTCGTCCATGCCGTAGACGCGCTGGCGGATATATTCCTTGTCCTCCCAGCCGTTCTCGAAGATGTGCCAGAGCATTCCCCAGATCACCGGTATGTCGGTTCCGGGCCGGATGCGGATGTAGTCGGTCGCGTGGGCGGCGGTGCGGGTGAAGCGGGGATCGATGACGATGAAGGGAGCGCGGTTGTGCTCCTTCGCGCGGAGCATGTGCTGCATCGACACCGGGTGCGCCTCGGCCGGATTGCCGCCGATGATCATCAGCGCCTTGGCGTTCTGGATGTCGTTGTAGCTGTTGGTCATGGCGCCGTAGCCCCACGTATTCGCGACGCCCGCGACAGTGGTGCTGTGACAGATGCGCGCCTGGTGATCCACCGTGTTGGTGCCCCACAGGGCCGCGAACTTACGGTAGAGATAGGCGCCCTCGTTGGAGAACTTGGCCGAGCCCAGCCAGAACACGCTGTCGGGACCCGATTTCTCGCGGATCTCCAGCAGCTTGTCGCCGATCTCGTCGATCGCCTGATCCCAGGAGATGCGCTGCCACTCGCCGTTGACCAGCTTGACCGGATATTTGTTGCGCCGTTCGCCCTTCGTCAGCTCGCGGACCGACGCGCCTTTGGCGCAGTGGGTTCCCTGGCTGATCGGGCTGTCCCACCCCGGCTCCTGCCCGACCCAGACACCGTTCTGCACCTCGGCGATGACCGTGCAGCCGACCGAGCAGTGGGTGCAGATGCTCTTGCGCCGGGTGACTTCCAGGTCCGGGTCGACCGGCCCGGCTTCCGCCTTGCGGACGGTCGCGAGCGGCAGCGCCCCCAGCGCCGCCATCCCGCCGGCGGCCAACCCCGAGTTCCGCAGGAAGGTACGGCGGTCCAGTGAACCGCCGGCGTTCGCCGCCGCGGCCAGGGTTGAAGCGAGCGGCGAGCGTTGGGCGGTTCCCGAGCGTCTCTTGACCAGCATTGACGTCTTTCCTCCTGGATCCGCCCTAGAGGCGGTTCAGCGCATAGAACTGCTTCACATGGGCGGTTTCCTGGTAGCGCGGCTTCACGCGCTCCTCGGGAGACTCCTCGGCCGCCACGCCCGTCGCGGCCAGGGGAACCGCCACCGCGGCCGCCGTGCCGGCGAGGCCGATCGTTTTCAAGAAATCCCGACGCTCGACCGGTGAACCGCCGATCCCGCCCTTCCGCTCAACACCGATTTTCTTATCCGATGACATTGTCCGGTCGTCCTCATTCTTCCCGCCCCTCCCGACACCCGGCCCGGGAGACGGTCTGGCACCTACGTGCTGGACAACACGCAGGGACGCGAAAAGTCCCAGTCTCGAAAGCACTAGAAACCAACTGCCAATGTGGCTGTTGAGCGCTCGACGCAGACCTGTCCGGCCCCGGCCGCGATGGGGCGGATGAAGTAGGAAGGATCAATATCTTGCACGCGAAGCCGATCATCCTGGGGGCGGCCCTGCTGGCCGTGGCCGCCGTCTCGGCCGGGGCCCAGGGAATCAAGAAGGAAACGTTGACCGATGATCCGAACGTCACGCGCAGCCTGGAGCCCGGCTCGACGCCCCAGGGCACGCGGTCGCCGGGCGTCAACGAGAAGCGGAACGAGGACAATGGCGAGATCCAAGGGACCATGGATCGGCTGAGGGCGAATCCGACCGACGTCCAGGGCAACCAGGTGCAGCGGGAAACCCGCGACAGCGGCCAGCCGCAGGGTGAGGAGTCGGAGCAGGACAAGGAGGATCGTGCCGGCGTGCCGGATGCCAACCAGCCGGAGGAACAGCCCAAGTAGAAGGGGCTTTGCCGATCGAGGGCGATCCGATCGCGTCGCGTGGAAAGCCATTCCCCAAAAGATCGAAGGATGGGCGAGCCCGCAGCCTGCCCGCCCCATCCGCCTTTCCGGTTCCGCGCTACAGCACCATATGGCGGGCGCGGGCGCCGCGTTCGATCGCGGCGGCGTTGAGCCGGTCGATCTCCAGGCTGTCGCGCAGCAGTTCCAGCAGGCGCAGTTCCTCCTGGGTCGTATAGCCGTCGGCGGCGGCCACGTCGCAGGCGACGGCGTAGGCGGTTTCCCTCAGCTTCTGGGGCAGCCCCTGCTTGATCTCGCCCAGCGCCGCATCCAACCCGTCGCGCTGACCGAGCAGTTCGGTGCAGTCGGCGGCGATCTCGGCCAGACGGCCGGTATCGAAGTCGCGGAAGACCGGCAGGTACCGGACCGTCTCGCTGATGGTGTTCAGTTCCGCATCCGTCATGTCCGCATCGGAAGCTGACACCATGACCATGGTGTAGATCAGCGCGGTATGGTGGTCGATCATGATGAGCCTTCTCGCGTTTGGTCCTGCGCACATGTGCCCGCGCGCCCGACGAACTTCAAGGGTGGCGCATGACCTCATGCATAGCCGCTTTTTCCGTGCGGAGGCTGCCTCGACACGGCAACGGCTTCACCTTATCTTGTTGCATACCGAGAGACGGCGGTTCCGTCCGATGGGGAATGTTCAGATGACGGCTTTGCCGAACGCCGTGCCGGACCGGAAATCCGCGAAGGATGAGCCGCCCGTCCGTCATTTCGCGCAGGTGATGATCTTGGAGGACGAGCCGCTGGTGGCGCTGGAACTCCAGATCCTGGTCGAGGACATGGGGCACCGCGTGTGCGCCGTGGTCGACACCGAAGCCGACGCCGTGCGCCAGGCCGACGCGACGGCGCCCGACCTGGTGATCGCCGACATCCAGCTCCGGCAGGGCAATGGGGTCAATGCCATGGAGCGGATCGCCGAACGCCGCGACGTTCCGGTGATCTTCGTGTCCGGCAATCATGCCTTCACCCCCAACCCGCAGATTCGGACTGCCCGCTTCATTGCAAAACCCTTCCGCGTCGAGAGCCTCAGGCAAGCAGTCGCCGACCTTTGCCGCGGCGTGGCCTGAAACCGCGTCTCGCTGGCGGCTGATACGTCCGGGCAGCACGGCGAGCACCATCTATCTGAGCATCTTCGCCCTGCTGGTGATCGTCACGGCCGCTTCGTGGCTGATCTACGACGCGCGGCGCAACCTGGTGCTCGAGGCCGAGCGGACGGCGGGCACCGCGGCCTTCTTCCTGGCCGACCATGCCACGCGGCTTTTCGAGGCATCGGACCTGGCGCTGCTGGAGGCGACCAACGCCGTCGAGGCCATGGACTGGGACCGTGTCGCCGGAGACGAGGAGCTGTGGGAGCGGCTGCGGGCCCTCAGCGAACGGTTCCCCTATATCGACCATATCTGGCTGAACGACAGCAGCGGCCAGCTGCGCATGAGCACGGTGGACCTGCCGACGCCGCCCAGTTCGGCGGGCGATCGCGACTTCTTCCGGGCGCACCAGGAACCCGGCAGCGGACTGTTCGTCGGCGAGCTGATCATCGGCCGGGTCACCGGGGAACCGACCTTCCTGCTGAGCCGCCGGCTTTCGGCGGAGGACGGGACGTTCCGCGGCGTGGTCTCCCTGACCATCGACTTGACCTACTTCTCGACCTTCTACGGGTCCCTCGACCTCAGGCTGGACCCGGTGATCAGCCTGGTGCGCGCATTGGACGGCTCGATCCTGACCCGCGTCCCGCTGGGCGAGCCGCAGCCCCTGCCCACCCTGCCGATCCAGGCCGACGCCGGATCGGGGTCGAGCGGCCCCTCCTACTATCTCACCGACTGGCATACGCCCGTCCACGCCTTCCACAAGGCCGAACGCCTGCCGCTCCATGTCAGCGTGGCGGTGCCGAACGGGAACATCACCCGGGAATGGGCATCCCGGATCTGGGCCTACTGGGTGGTCGCCGGGGTCGCGGGGATGGCCTTGTGGCCGTTGTCGGTCATGGCGGTACGCCAGGCCCAGGCGGATCGGATCGCCAAGGAAACCCTGGAGCAGCGGGTGGAGGAGCGGACCCGCCAGCTCACCGCGGCCAACGCGCAGTTGGAGACCCTGTTCCAGGAGGTCCATCACCGGGTCAAGAACAACCTCCAGGTCATCACCTCCCTGCTCCGGCTCCAGGCGGCGCGGTCCGGCGACGCGGAGACCCGATCGTCGCTCCAGAAGAGCGTGGACCGCGTCCATGCCATGAGCCTGGTCCATCACCTGCTCTACAGTTCCAAGGAGCTGACGGACGTCGATTTCGCAAAGTACCTGGGCGAGCTGGCGGCGAACCTTCAGAGCGCCTACGGGACCGAGAGCCATGTCCGCCTGGAGATCGACGTCGGCAGTTCCTGGTTCCCGCTGAACCGGGCGATCCCCCTGTGCCTGATCGTCAACGAGATGATGTCGAACGCGTTCAAGCATGCTTTTCCGCACGGTCGGGCCGGGACCCTGCGCATCCGGCTGCGCGAGGACGACGGCGCCTTCGAGCTGCGGATAGAGGACGATGGCGTGGGGCTGCCCGACGGATTCGATCCGGCGGGCGGCAAGGGCCTGGGAATGCAGATCATCCGATCCCTGGCCGCCCAGCTGGAGGGGACCGTGACGTTCGGACCGTCCGAGAGCGGCGGGTCAGCCTTCCGGCTCACCTTCTGAGGGCTCCGGCGCGAGGAACCCGCGCGTCACCCGGACCGCCTCGGCGAGGCCGACCCGGCGCAGCTCGACGCCCTCCGGGAACGCCCCGGCCAGCCTGGACGGCATCATCGGGTCGAGCAGGACGAAGACACCCGTGTCGTCGGCACGGCGGACCAGCCGGCCGAACGCCTGCTTCAGCCGCAGGCGGGTGATCATGTCGTCGTAGCGCTTGGCGCCGAACGCCTCGCGCCGGGCCCGGTGGAGGATATCGGGACGCGGCCAGGGCACGCGGTCGAACACGATCAGGCGGAGCGAGCGGCCGGGAACGTCCATCCCGTCGCGCACGGCGTCGGTGCCCAGCAGGCAGGCCTGCTCCTCTCCCCGAAAGATGTCGATCAGGGTGGAGACGTCGAGCCCGTCCACATGCTGGCCGTAGAGCGGCAGGCCGGCCAGTTCCAGCGGCTCGGCGATGCGCTGGTAGACGGCACGCAGCCGGCTGATCGCGGTGAACAGCCCCAGAGCTCCGCCGCCGGCCGCCAGGAACAGCTCGCGGTAGGCGGCGGCTACCTGGACCAGGTCGTCCTTGCGAACGTCGTTGACCACCATCACCCGGGTTCGCGCCGGATAGTCGAACGGCGACGGCACGCTGGCCCGCAGCGCCGGCCAGGCCATATGGACGGCGCCGGTGCGGACGGAGGCGGCCAGCCAGTCCTGTTCGACATCCCCCGTGCCGTCGGTCAGGGTGGCCGAGGTCACCACCATGCCGTGGGCCTGGGCGCCGACGGTCGCGACGAACGGGATGGTCGGGTCGACATAGTGCCGGTACATGCCGACATCCAGGTCGCGGCCGTCCTGCCGCTCGATTCCGAACCAATCGACGAAACCGGGCGGGGTCGGCTTGCCGATGCTCGCGAGCATGTCGCGCCAGCCCTTGAGGGTGACGCTGCCGCGCCGCTGGAGGCTGCGGCAGACCGCCTCGATCCGCCGGCGGGTATCGCTGTCCAGCTCGGCCGCCTCCGTGTCGAGCCGGGCCGCGAGGCGCTTGCCCAATTCTTCCAGCGGTTCCTGAAGGCGGGCCAGGGCCTTCCCAAGCTCGACGGCGGCCTCCGTCAGGCCGTCCACCGGGTCGGCGGTCTCGGTCTCCAGGCTGTAGAAGCTGTCGCGGCCATGGGCGCGGGCATGGACCTGCCGCCGGACCATCAGCAGGAAGGCTTCGGCGGCCCCGGTCCCCATCCCGTCGGTCAGTCGGTTCGACCAGCCCTCACCGGGCAGCGCGCGAGCCGCCATGACCACGTCGTCGACCAGGGCGGCGCTGGTCTCGTCGGCGGCGACGAGGTCCTCGACCCGCCGCTTGAGGCCCCGCGCCCGGCTGCTCCGCCCGCCCTCGGCGCCCAGCAGCCAGCGGCGAAGCTCGGCGGTCTCCTGCGCGGTCAGGTGGCCGGCGAAGGCGCTGTCGGCGGCGTCGAAGACATGGTGCCCCTCGTCGAAGACATAGCGGGTCGGGGCCGTCGTATCCTCCCCTCCCAGCGCCGCCTGGATCATCACCAGCGCGTGGTTGGCGATCACGATGTCGGCCTTGCGGGCGCGGCGGATCGTGTTCTCGATGAAGCATTTGCGGTAATGCTGGCAGGCCGAGTAGATGCACTCCCCGCGGCGGTCGGCCAGCGTCACGGTGCGTGCCCGGCCGACCAGGTCGGGCAGCCAGCCTGGGAAGTCGCCGCCCTGCATGTCGCCGTCGCGGGTGGCGGCGACCCAACGGACCATCAGGCCCAGGGCGGTCGCGTAGGCGGGCAGCGACGGCAGGGTGGCGACCGCCTCCTCCAGGTTCAGCAGGCACAGGTAATTCTCCCGGCCCTTGCGCAACACGACCTTGCGCGCCTTCACGTCCGGGTCGCGGTGGAGCCGGTCCAGCTCGCCGTCGATCTGGTGCTGGAGGTTCCGGGTGTAGGTGGAGATCCACACGGGGCCGCGGTTGATCTCCGCCCACAGGCTGGCGGGCGCCAGATAGCCCAGGGTCTTGCCGACGCCCGTGCCGGCCTCGGCCAGGACGAGGTTCGGCGTCCCGGGATAGTTGCGCGGGGTGAAGGCGGTGCTGACCGCGCTGGCATAGTCGGACTGCTGCGGGCGCGGCTCGGCCGCCTTGCCGCGGATGCCGGCCTGGAGCAGGTCGGCGAGGCGGCGGCGCGCGTCGTTCGCATGGACGGCGATCTGGCCGGGCGGCGGCTCTGGAGCCCCCTCCTCCCATTCCGGCAGGCGCTTCCAGACCTGGAAAGCGCCGAGCGCGCGGCGGCCCGGCGGGCCGTTGGGGGCGCCGAGCGCCGACAGCACGAAGGGTGCCCAGCCCCAGGCGTAGCCCTGCGCGCCCGCGCCCATGTACCAGGCGATGGCCACCGGGTCGGACTTCTCCTCCCGGTCGGGATCGGTCAGGTCGGTCAGGAGCTGGCGGGTGGCGCGGATCAGGGTCAGGGCGTCGTCCTCCGCGCCGTCGGGCCTGGGCAGGCCGAGCGCCTCGGCGAGGCCGCGCGGGGTCGGGACGACGAAGCGGGCGGGATGGACGAAGGCGAACAGTTCCAGCAGGTCGAGCGCCGCGAAGCGGTCGGCGTTCAGCCGGCGGCCCAGCGCCCGGGCGTGGCAGACCAGCAGCGTCTCCCGCTGGAGCCGGCGCCGGGCTTCGTCCAGGTCGATGGTGTCGATCTCGCCGTCGGCGGTCAGCCAGACGGCCCGCCGCGCCCCGGCGACCAGCGCGGGCACGTCGGGCAACAGCAGGCGCCGCGGCGGCGCGGGGGATTGAACCATGTCCATCACGGCCGCAGTATAGAAGCCCGGACGCCGCGGCGCGAGCGGAACAGGCCGAGGTTGCCTCCCCCTTCAGGGTGGTTATGATGGCCGCCCGTCCCCAGGCCGCAGGTCCCATGTCCGTCATCCAGCGAGTTTCCACCGCCCTGCCCCGGCGGCGTATCCTTCCGGCCATGCTGGCGATCGGGCTGGGCGTCGCCGCGGTCACGGTCGGATGGGTCGCGCTGTACCGGGTGGTGCCGCCGCCCGGCACGCCGCTGATGCTGATCCGGGCGATCGACGGTGCCGGGATCGAGAAGGACTGGGTCGGCCTCGAAAGCCTGTCCGACGCCCTGCCCCGGGCGGTGATCGCGTCCGAGGACAGCCTGTTCTGCAGCCATGCCGGCTTCGATTGGGCCTCGCTGCGCCAGGCTTGGCAGGGAAACCTGGCCGGCCGGTCGCTGCGGGGCGGCAGCACGATCACCATGCAGACCGCCAAGAACGCCTATCTCTGGCAGGACCGGACCTACCTGCGGAAGGGGCTGGAGGCCTGGTTCACGCTGTGGATCGAGCTGGTCTGGCCGAAATCGCGGATCATGGAGGTCTACCTGAACATCATCGAATGGGGCGACGGCATCTACGGCGCCGAGGCCGCATCCCGCGCCTATTTCGGCAAGCCGGCATCGGCCCTGACCCGCCGGGAGGCCGCGCTCATGGCGGCGGTGCTGCCCAATCCGCTGCGCTGGTCGCCCGCCAAGCCGACCCGCTACATCGCCGGTCGGGCCAACGTGATCCAGCAGCGCATGGCGATCGTGGAACGCGACGGGCTGGACGATTGCATCGGCTGACCGGGGGAAACCCTTCCGCGCTCCTTCTGTTGACATGGGAGATCCATCAAGGAAAGGGACCGACGCATGTCGGAAACGACGACCGACCACGACAAGATCCGCAAGTGGGCCGAGCAGCACGGCGGCAAGCCGGCGGTGGTGAAATCGACCCACGGCCAGGGCGGCGTCGGGATCATCCGGATCGAGTTCCCGGATGCTCCCAATTCGAAGAACGACAGCCTGGAGGAAATCTCCTGGGAGGAGTTCTTCAAGCAGTTCGAGGACCACAAGCTGGCCATGGTGTTCGAGCAGAAGAGCAACTTCAACAAGATCATCAGCCGGGACTCGGCGAAGTAGCGCCGGCGGCGCGGAAGCCGGCACCCTCCTCGGGATAACGTACCATCGGACTCTTCCGGGACAGCGGGCATTCGAGACAAACTCGGTCCCCTGTCACCACCGGGTGGACCCAATGGAGCGTTCGGCTTCCGAGGACCTCATTCGCGCCGTGGTTTGCGCCTATGCCCGTGCGAAGAGCATGCGGCCCCATCCCGACGCCGGGTATCGGGCCGCCCTGGAGATACTCCTGAAACACAATCGAAAATTGACGCCCGAAGAAGCCGCCGACCGTCTGATAGCGATGTTGTGCTATGCTGCTCACCGGCGGCCCGAATGGCTCCAGGTCGAGCAACCGGTGGCCGGCGCCTTCCTGAGGCGGCCTCCGAGCGACCGGGTCGCGGATCCATGACGTTCCGCGTCGCCTAACCGGTCCGCCGGACCAGATCGAACCGGGCCGCACGATCCGGCTGGGTCGTGATGACGGCGGTCGGCAGGACGGGGGGATGGTGATCGGGCAATCCGATCCTGAAGGCCGACGCCATGGCTGCGACGACCAGGACGGCCTCGGTCAGGGCGAACTGCGCGCCGATGCAGACGCGGGGTCCCAGGCCGAACGGGAGATAGGCGAACCGGTCGGGAGGAGCGGCGTCGGGCAGGAAACGGGCCGGGTCGAAGACGTCCGGATCCCGCCACAACTTGCGATGCCGGTGGAGGACCCACGGAGCCACCATGACAAGGTCCCGGGGGCGCACCGGCACGCCGCCCACGAGATCCTCGCCGATCGCCTCCCTGACGAGGATGAATGCCGGGGGGTAGAGGCGGAGCGCCTCCTGGACGACGGCCCTGGTCAGAACGAGGACGGGCAGCGCCAGGGCGGCCCCGTCGCGGGAAAGGTCGAGGCCCGCCGCCTCGCTGGCGACGCCCTCCTGGATGTCCGGCGCAAGCGCCAGCAGGTACAGCGACCAGAAGATCGCGAGCGCCGTCGTCTCATGGCCGGCTACGATCATCGTGGCGACCTGGTCGCGCAGTTCTTCGGCCGGGATCCCGGCGCCGGTCTCGGGATCGCGGGCGGCGCGCAGGAGGTCGAACAGGTCGCGGGGCGTGTCGGCGGAGCGGGCGGCGCCCCGAGACCGCTCCGCCATGATGGTTTCGATCAGCCCCATCCATTCGGCCTGGAAGCGCCTCCGGGCGAGGTCGTGCAGATTGGGAACCGAGGCCGGAAGCAGGAAATCGAGCAGGTAGGGCCGTCCCAGCCGCTCCGCGTAATGCGCGATGAGCCGGCGCATCTCGGCACCGTGGGCCGACATCTCCACCGAGAACATCGAGCGGCCGGCGATATCGAGCGCCAGGTGCTGGCAGAACGAGACCAGTTCGACAGGGCCATCCTCGGCGCGGGCCGCGACGCCGGCGAGCGCCTCCCGGGTCGCGTCGGCGATGTGGCGGGCGAGCACCGGGATCGCGCGCGGTGTGAAGGCCGGCGCCAGGGTCTGCCGCTGGTGGCGCCAGCGCTGGCCCTCGCTGAGGAACAGGCCGTCCCCCACGAGCGGGCGGATGATGCGGATCGACGCCGGTGTCCGCCGGTAATTCGCATGATTATCGATCAGCACATGACGGATGGCATCCGGGTCGTTCACGAGAACCCGGCCCCGCCAGAGGAAGGACGAGGCGATGACGTCCCGCTCGTAGGCCTGCCGGGACCAGGCGGTCAGCGCATTCGTTCGGAAGGCCCTGAGCTGCCTGTACCAGGGCAGCGGCGCCGCCGCCGGTTCCAGGCGGGGAGGAACCACTCCGGCCGGACCCCGGCCGAGGGGGGTGGAAGCCTTGGGCTCGGGGGAGATCGACGCTGTCATCCGTCGGGACCGCGTTCTGGTGCAGGGACCCTATCGTACCCCATCCATGCCGGCCGCGGCGATATCTTCGGTGAACCCCCCGGACGGTAGGGGGGCGGGCTCCGCCTCGGGGGCTGGCGTCACTCGGAAACCGACGCCGGGATGCGGCAGCTGAATTCGCGGCCGTGCAGCGTGCGGTACAGGGCCCGCAGCTTCTGCCGGTCGGCGTCGCGCAGGCAGCCGCGCATCAGGTCGTCGTGGAGTTGCACGGCCTGGGTGCGGTTGAGGCCGTGTCCCTTGGACAGCAGGACGGCGAGCAGAAGGGAAGCGTCGGCGTCGGTCCGGGCCTGGCGCTGGTCCGCGGCGGCCATGGCGCGCCGCAGGTCGGCGATGGCGTCTTCCTTCCCATTGATCCTGCCGGAGGGATCGGTGTTGCGGATCTGGAGCGGAGACGGCCGGCCGCCGATGCCGAGGCGTTCCGCGGCGACCAGGGCGGTTTCATGCTGCGGCGCACCGCCGGTGCGGCTCCGGCGGCGGGACAGCAGGTTGGACAGGCGGTCAAACAGGCCAGCCATCCAAACTCGTCACCCTCCCACCGAACGCGGTTCCCGCACCCGAAGGAGTGCGTCGGAGGTAGTTACGCCATCTTCATTTATTTATAGTTAAGGGACGGCAGGCGGCTTCCACCAGCGCGTCGGCCGCCGCCGCGGCGGCCTGGCCGACACCGTCGGCACCCAGCGTCTGGCCGCTGGTATAGGCACCGTCCATCACGAGCAGGAGCTGGTCGGCCAGCAGCTCGGGATCGATGGCGCCGACGGCGTTCGCCAGGCCCCGCAGACGTTCCCTGAGTTCGCGCTTGTTGGCCCGGGCGACGGCATGGCCGGGATGGTCCGGCTCGGGGAATTCGACCGCGGTGTTGATGAACGGGCAGCCGCGATATCCAGGCGACGTCGTTCGCTTGCCGAGCGCCGTGAACAGCGCCCGGATCTGCGCCCTCGGATCGTCGGGATGATGCGCGGTCACGCGGTCCCACCAGTCCCAGTAAACGCGATCGAAATCCTCCAGGAAGGCTGCGACCAGTTCGTCCTTGCCGGAGAAGTTGCGGTAGAGGCTCATCTTCGCGACGCCGGAACGGGCGATCACGGCATCCACGCCGACCGCCCGGATGCCATCGCGGTAGAACAGCTCGGCCGCCGCCTTAAGGATGCGCGCCCGGGCCGATTTGGCCGAGCCGTCCGAGGCCGGCTCGTCCTGGATAGGTTCCTGCATGGGTGCTCGTCCGATCAAATCCGTTGACAGATGATACAGGACGGTCTCTATCATTGCAAGAGTTCCTCCTACCGGAGCCATTCCGATGTCTCTCCAAGGTTCCCGGCTGGCGCGCGGGCGCGTCCACTATGCATGGTATGTCGCGGGCATCACCTTCGTGACGCTGCTGGTCGCGGCGGGCATCCGGTCGATGCCGAGCGTCCTGATCGTCCCCGTCGAGCAGGAGTTCGGCTGGTCCAGGGCGACCATCTCATTCGCGGTCGCGATCAACCTGGTGCTTTACGGATTGATGGGGCCGTTCGCGGCGGCCCTGATGGATCGGCTGGGCATCCGGACCACGATCGTCGCCTCGCTGCTGCTGGTGGCCTCCGGCATCGCGCTGACCCCGCTGATGACGGCTCCGTGGCAGCTGGTGCTGCTATGGGGAGTGGTGGTGGGAACGGGAACCGGCATGACGGCCCTGGTGCTCGGCGCCACGGTGGTGAACCGCTGGTTCGGGGAGCGCCGCGGGCTGGTCATGGGCCTGCTGACCGCCAGCACCGCGACCGGGCAGTTGCTGTTCCTGCCGCTGCTGGCGATGATCGTGCAGCAAGTCGGGTGGCGCGCGGCGGTGATCGGCGTCGGCGCGGTGGCGCTGGCCGTCATCCCGGCGGTCCTGCTGCTGATGCGCGAGCGGCCGCGCGACCTCGGGCTGGCGCCCTTCGGCCGGACGGAAATCGAGACGCCGCCGCCGCCCGTCGCGGGCAACCCGTTCGGCCATGCGCTGGGCGCCCTGGCGGAGGGCGTGCGGTCCCGGGATTTCTGGCTGCTGTTCGGCACCTTCTTCATCTGCGGGCTCAGCACCAACGGCCTGATCGGCACCCACCTGATCGCCGCCTGCATCGATGCCGGCATCCCGGAACTCCGGGCAGCGGGGCTGCTCGCGATGATGGGCGTCTTCGACCTGGTCGGGACGACGCTCAGCGGCTGGCTGTCGGACCGCTACGACAACCGTCACCTGCTGGCTTGGTATTATGCGCTGCGCGGCCTGTCGCTGCTGTGGCTGCCCTTCGCGCTGGACCTGTCGTTCTTCGGCCTGTCGCTGTTCGCCGTCTTCTACGGCCTTGACTGGATCGCGACGGTTCCCCCGACGGTCCGCCTCGCCACCAACGCCTTCGGGCGGGACAAGGCACCGATGATGTTCGGCTGGATCTTCACCGGGCACCAGATCGGCGCCGCGGTCGCCGCCTTCGGCGCCGGCGCGATGCGGACCGTCATGGACGGCTACCTGGAGGCCTTCCTGCTGGCCGGGCTCGCCTGCCTGCTGGCCGCCGGCATGTCGCTCATGATCGGCCGGGCGCCCGCGACGCCGGCCCGGGTCGTACGGGAAGCGGCCTGACGGCGTCTGCCATCGATACGACACGCCCCCTGGAATATGGAAGGAGCCTGACGATGCGTACGCTGGACGACCTGACGGCGGGAGACCGGTTCGCCGGCGGCCCGCTGGTGGTGACCGAAGCGGATATCCTCGAGTTCGCCGGCCGGTACGACCCGCAGCCTTTCCATCTCGACCCGGTTGCCGCCGGCGAGACGGTGTTCGGCGGCTTGGCGGCGAGCGGCTGGCACACGGCGGCGCTCACCATGAGGATGATCGTCGACGGCGAGGGGGAACTCGCCGGAGGGTTCGTCGGATTGGGCATCGAGGAACTGGCGTGGCCGCAACCGGTCCGTCCGGGCGACGTCCTGCGGATCGAGAGCGAAGTGCTGGGGGTCAGCCCCTCGGCCTCGCGGCCGGACCGCGGAACGGTGCGGATGCGCACCTTGACCTATAACCAGAAGAGCGAGGTGGTCCAGCGATTCACGGCCGTCCTCCTGGTGCCGCGGCGCACCGGGTTGCCAGGGGAACGTCAGGTTGGTAATGGTTAATACATCGATATAAGGAATGGTCGGGCCTGGGGGAGCTTGCGCATGGACATCGAACGGATCGTCGCGGAACCGGCAAAGCTGGGCGAAAGCCCGGTCTGGTCGGTCGCCGAGCAGAAGCTCTACTGGGTCGACATCGACGGACGCGCCCTGCACCGCTTCGATCCCTCCTCCGGCCGGGACGAGAACTGGCCGATGCCGGAGGAGATCGGCTGCATCGCGACCCGCCGGGACCACCGCATGCTGCTGGCGCTGCGCAACGGATTCGCCAACTTCGATCCCCGGACCGGAGACCTTGTCCGTCTGCTCGACCCGGAAGCCGACAAGCCCGACAACCGCTTCAACGACGGCACGACCGACAGCAAAGGCCGTTTCTGGGCCGGCACCATGCGCATGGGACCTCCGGGCGAGCGCCCGGAAGGCGCCTTCTACCGTCTCGATGCGGATCTCGGATGCCATAGGATGATCGACGGATTCTGGACGACGAACGGCCTTGCCTTCAGCCCGGACGGGCGGACGCTGTACATGTCGGACAGCAACGCCAAGGTCCGCACCGTCTGGGCCTTCGACTACGATCCGGACGCGGGCGTTCCTTCCAACCGCCGCGTCTTCGTCGATACGAGGGGCATGGCCGGCCGGCCCGACGGCGGCGCCTGCGATGCCGACGGCTGCTACTGGATGGCCGGGATCGGCGGCGGCGAACTGGTCCGCTTCACGCCCGCAGGCGCGATCGACCGCACCATAAGGGTGCCCTGCCGAACGCCGACCAAGATCGCGTTCGGCGGGCGCGGACTGGACGTCATCTACATGACGTCGCTCCAGAAGGCCGGCGAGGAGCCCGACCCGCTGGCCGGCTGCCTGTTCGCGATCACCGGGACCGGCGTCACCGGTGTGGAAGTTCCGCCGTTTGCCGGTTGAAAGTAATTTTCGGATAATTCAAAAATAGAATCAAAATAGGATCATTGCGACAATTGCCAGGAACTACACCAGCTTTAAACAGAACAGATCGGATACAATAACAACAAAAACTGAATTTTTTATAAGGCTAATATAGCCTTTCAACCATTTCGTAGATTATCTGTAGCAATAGGACCCAACCCAAAGGAGATAAGGGATGTCCATTGCTACGTTCGAACGCAATATTTCCGTCAAAAATGATTCATCGGAAGGGATCGCCAACGCTCTTCCCGCTTCGGCGAACGACATACGGGCCGGCATGTACAGGCGGTTGCCCGCCTCGCTGCAGCCCTTCCTGACGTGGCTGACCGCCCGCCCCGCCCCGGGCGAGGCGGCGCGGCCCCGCACGGCCATGTTCCACGTGGTGACCGCCTTCGGCACCCTCGGCGCCGGCGTGGCGCTCAGCTTCCTGGCGCTGCACCTTTCCGGCTTCTGGCTGGCCGCCCTGCCCTTCCTCCTGATCCTGTCGGCTTCCGGCATGGGCAAGCTGCAGGCCGTCGTCTTCCATCACTGCGCCCACGGCACGGTGTTCCGGAAGAGGGAAACGAACCGCCTGGTCGGGGAAACCATTTCGATCCTTCTGCTGATGAAGCATTTCGACGTGTACCAGCACGAACACATGCTGCATCACAGCCCCAACAAGCTGCTGACCCACGAGGACGAGTTCACCCAGTTCGTCATGAACCTGGCCGGACTGAGGCCCGGCCTGCCGAAGCCCGTGCTGTGGCGCCGGGTGATCATCAGCTTCGTCTCGCCCTTCTTCCACCTGCGATTCCTGCTGGCGCGCGTCTCGGCCTGCCTGCTCTCCCACTCGACGGCCCATAACCTGATCGGCTGGGCGGCCTGGGGCGGCCTGTTCCATCTCGTCTGGCTGACCGGGACCTGGACCGAGGTGGCGGTCGCCTGGCTGCTCCCGGTGACCGTCCTGCTGCAGATCGGAACGGCGCTCCGGACCCTGTGCGAGCACCGCTTCCCGGAACAGGAAGTGATCGATGCCCGCGGCAAGACCTTCGTCTGCCTCGCCACTGCGGGCGTCTTTCCCGGAGCCGCGGTTCCGGCGGCGTCCGCGGCCACTCCGGGCGGCCTGCTGGCCTGGGCCGGCTGGTGGACGTCCATGCTGACGGTCCACCTGTTCTCCCGCGTGTTCGTGCTGGTCGGCGACGCCCCGTGCCATGACTTCCACCATCGCCGGCCGGCATCGCGCCGCTGGACGGACTATATCCACGCCCGCCAGAAGGACGCCGACACCGGCTGCCAGAGCTTCCCGCTCGGCTACATCGAGACGTGGGGGCTGATCGAGGCGATCGACGAGAACCTCGCCTCCCTGAGCACCGCCGGAAAGATCTGAGGGCAAGCCAAGGGTATCGCCGAGGCTGCGGCCTGCCCGAGAATCGGGTGACGCGGCGAAAATTTCCGGAAAGGGATCCGCTCGACGGAGTTCGTTTCGAAGGGTCAGGCGCGGTAGAAGACCGACGCCGACCCGTCGGCGACCCGCTGGCGGGGAAGCTGGACGGTCACGGTGGTGCCCCGTCCCGGTTCGCTGTCGATGGCGAGGGAGCCGCCATGACGTTCCGCGAGCGTCCTGCACAGCGGCAATCCGAGCCCGGTCCCGCCGAACCGGCGGGTATAGGTATTTTCAAGCTGACAGAACGGCTCCATGGCGCGGGGGATATCCTCCGGCGCGATGCCGATGCCGGTATCGATCACCTGGAGCACCGCTCCGCCGTTCTCGGTCAGATCGGCCCGGATCTCGACCCGGCCGCCCGCGGGGGTGAACTTGACCGCGTTCCCGACGAGATTGATCAGGATCTGGCGGATGCGGGTCGGATCCGCGAGAATGGCCGGCATTCCGTTCCGGATACCGACCGCCAGCGTGACGCCGCGGCTCCGCGCCAGGGGCGCGACGGCGCCGAGGGCGGCTGCCGCTGCCTGGTTGAGATCGACATGCTCCTCCCGCAGGGTGGCCTTGCCGGACTGCAGGCGGGAAAAATCGAGGATGTCCTGGATGAGGTTCAGGAGGTGCTGGCCGTTCTCGTGGATGTCGGAAGCATATTCCCGGTACTTCTCCTGCGGGGCCGACCCGTAGAATTCGTCCCGGATGATCTCCGAAAAGCCGATGATCGCGTTCAGCGGCGTGCGCAGCTCATGGCTGAGGTTGGCCAGGAAGGCCGCCTTGATCGAATTGGCCTCCTCGGCCGCGATCTTCGCGATGCGCAACTCCTCCTCGGCCCGCCGGCGCTGCATGATGTCGGCGAAGACTCCGAGCGCCGCCTCGACGATCTCGCGGTCGTCGGCGCCGAAGGGACGCGAAACATTCGCCTCCATCCGGTTGCCGAGCAGCAGCGCTATGCCCGAGGCCGGATCATAGGCCCAGATCACGAACGGGAGGCCGAGCGCTTCCGTCAGGACGGCGCCGATCCCGTCGCAGGCTTCCCGCGACGAGGTGAAGTAGAATTCCGGCGGCTCCGCCAGCGGCACGTTCTCCACGGGACGCGGCCGGCCGAAGCCCAGCCGGTTGACGATGGTGAACAATCCCCGGTGCGGGTCGCGCCGCAGGATGGCGCCCCGGTCACAGACCAGGTTGTCCAGCACGATCTCCAGCATGCGGTTGCCGACCGCCTCCTCCGAGGCCTCGACGTTGACGAGGCCGAAGGCGGTCCGCAGCAGCCGGGCCGCCGTGCGGGACCTGCGCGCTTCCCGGTGGGCACGGCTCTGGTCCTCCTGCAGGCGCAGGACGCGGGCACCCAGATCGTTGCATTGCCGACGATAGAAGGCGAGTTCGCGTTCCAGATCCTCGACCCTGCGTTCCGTCATGCGCGTTCCTGTCCCGCCCTCATGGACCACGGTCGCCGTGCAGGATGGTCAGGACGGCTGTCCAGTCCAGCGAGCGGCTCTGCTCCTCCCCGACGGGCGCGATCTCGACTCCCGAATACAGGCCCAGCAAGGGAGCCGGTATGGCAATCTCGTCCAACAGGACTTCCGCCTCTTCGATCTCGGATCCGCTCCTTGCACTCGCCCGCCCGGCGCAATCGATGTAGAGCGCCAGGATAGGCCGCCGGCCGGAAAACCGTTCGTTCATCAGACGCACGCCGTCACGAACACTTTGCACCATCAGACCATTGTCCCGCGACATAATCTGAACGACCGATCCCAGGTGAAAGTCCGGTTCGAACAAAGTAATGGATCGGCGCTCCGGAGATGCCCGCAGGATCAGGCGATTTACATAGCGATTTTCGTCGTACTCGGCAAACGGATCGCCGTGCTTCTCGCCGAGGGTAACCATAAGAGACAGCGCCCTGCCGTGGCTTTCTCCGATCTCGATCCCGAGCATGCCCTCCAGCACGGAAAGCGCCGGGCGGCCGTCCAATTCCAGGACGTCGGCCCCCTCGACCGCGGTGATCGTCATGAACGCGCTGACCGGCACGCAGCCATGGAGGATGGCCGTCTCGGCGCCCACCGAGGGGGGCAGGACGACGGCGACGGCGGCATGCTTGCGCGGGCGGGTGCCGTCGAAGACGTAGCCGTCCGACAGGTTCATGTCGGTCAAGGTGCCGGCGCCGACCAGATGGGGACGGCGGCCGCCGAGCCCCTGGTAAATGCCTTCGACCAGCGGGCTAGCCGGGTGCAGGCGCGGCGGAACGGTCGACGCGACGCTGTCGTAGAACAGAAGGACGACGCGGCCGTCGTCGACGATCCCGCCCAACCGGTCCCCGAGCCGGCGGCCGGCCGGGCCCTCGCCGTCGAGCAGCCCGTCGTCTACCAGGATGACCGGCTTGCCGAGACCTGCCGGGAACAGGCCCACGGCGACCTCGAAACCGCTATAGCCGAACCCCGCTCCCGTGATGCCGCCCGCGGCCGAACCGCCGACCACCGCGATGGCGCCGACGACCCCGCGGAGGCCCGCCAGGACCAGGGCGGGATCATGCTTGCCCCCGCAGAAGAGCAGCGCCCAGGCCGGCGCTTCGTCCGCGTCCAGCAACGCCACCGCCCGACGCGCCGCTTCCGTGCCGGCTTCCTTCGGATCGGGATTGTTGCTGCGGCCGACGCCGATCAAGATCCCTCCCTTCCTCCCTCTTGCCCGACGAGCCGGAAATTGGCGTGTCGCCGGACCAGCTTGAGCAGTTCAGGCGCGGAAATCGGTTTCGCCACGTACTCGTCGCATCCGGCGAGACGGATCACGGCCTCGTCCTCCGGCGTCGCATAGGCGGTCACCGCGATCAGGGGGATCTTGTGGAGCCGGTCGCTGTTCCGGATCGCCCTTGCGACGTCGACGCCGGACATGTCGGGCAGCCCGATATCCAGCAGGATGACGTTCGGGATGAACTGCATGGCCTGGTCGAGCGCCTGCTCGCCGTCGGTCGCCGTCAGCGTCGTGTAGCCTGCCGCCTGGAGCAGGTCATCGAGCAACTTCAAATTGAACGGATTATCCTCAACGATCAGCACGGACCTTGTGTGAAGCGGAGGCTTGCCTTCACCTCCACCTCGACGGGGCTCCGGTGCCGCCGGGGGAGACGCACCTTCGCCGGAAACAAGAGACAATCGCCGCGACATGCGAACCTGTTATTGAAATGGAGCCTCAATATCTCCCACCTGAATGGGGATATCCAGAAGAAAAATCAGGCCAACTATCGGCGAACATGCTTAACAGAAATCGACCCGCATAGCGGTGCCCATGCCTGTGGATTTTTATTAAACTTGCGCTGCCTTGTCGAAACAACGCGATCAACAAGATGCAAAATTGGAAATGATTTCGGATCGATCTACAACGTGCGGGGCGGCCGAAATCATCGGGGCGGCATGGACCGGAGAGCCGGCGACGGAGATCCTCCGCCACCGGTCGCCGGCAGCTACTTGGAAGGGAATCCAGCCCCTCAGCGGTTCTCGACCGCCCAGCCGCGATAGAACAGGGCGAAGCCCACGATCGCCATGGCCACGGCAATGA
Source organism: Skermanella sp. TT6 (assembly GCF_016653635.2). Lineage (NCBI taxonomy): Bacteria > Pseudomonadati > Pseudomonadota > Alphaproteobacteria > Rhodospirillales > Azospirillaceae > Skermanella > Skermanella cutis. The sequence goes on along the minus strand of NZ_CP067420.1, from coordinate 2,123,760 downwards.
CCATTCCGAAACCGCCGATTTCCGTCTCGATCCAGAAAGCGTTCAACAGCACGCTGAAGAAGATCACGACGAAGCCTGCCAGTGCCTGCGGCGTCTGCGAACACTTCTGTATGCGGTGGAGCCTTGTCCAGTACATTCCCGGTTCATCCTTCCCCGCCGACGATCGCCCCGGCCCGTACCAGGATCCGGATCGTGACCATTGCGCAGCCGCCGAGCCACGCCTTATTGCTTATCCGTCAGTAAGACGGATTTATTTGAACCCTTCAATGGTTCGGAAGGAGGGTGGCGGGCGATCAAACGTCGCAGGCGCGGATACTCATCCCGATCCGCCGCGTCGTCGTGCAGTCGTCACTTCGGACTAATGGCAAGACGGCGAAACGAGCATATGATTTCTCCCAAGCCGTCGAAAGACACGACAGGACGGCATCATGACGGGAGAGAGACGATGTGCAGAGTATTCGCCATGCAGGATCCGGCTTCCTACGCATGCGAGACACGGGCCGTCCGGCTGCACGGCCATACGACGAGCATCCGGCTGGAGGCCGAGTTCTGGGCGATCCTCGAGGAGATCGCCGGCCGCGAAGGGCTGACGCTGGCCCGCTTCCTCTGCACCCTCCATGACGAGGTGCTCCAGCAGCAGGGCGACGTGCCGAACTTCGCCTCCATGTTGCGGGTCACCTGCGCGCTCTACCTGCGCGACCCGGCAGCCCATGCCGCGGCCATCGCGAGCCGGCGGATGCGGAAAATCGATGCTGTAGTAGCATGATACTACCTCCCGCCTGAAGCGCCGCCCTAGGATTTCGCTTGTACGAGCGAAAGACCAGGGAGGCGGAACCACCATGGCCAAAGTCATCCACGCGATGATCCGCGTGCTGGATGAGGACAGGTCGCGCGACTTCTACGGCCGGGCATTCGGCCTGGAGGCGGCGGACCGTTACGAGTTCGAGGGCTTTACCCTCGTCTACCTGCGCAACCGGGAGGCCGACTTCGAGGTCGAGCTGACCATCAATCACGGCCGGACCGAACCCTATGTCCATGGGGACGGATACGGACACATCGCGGTGGCCGTGGACGACCTGGATACGGAGCATGGCCGTTTCACCCGGCTGGGCTTCAATCCGAACCCGATCAAGGAATTCATGCGCGACGGCGCCCTGATGGCGCGCTTCTTCTTCGTGCAGGACCCCGACGGCTACAAGGTGGAGGTGTTGCAGCGCCACGGCCGATACCGTTGAGCGGACCCGCGAAGGGTCGGAGCGATGCCTTCCAAGAAAAAAACGATCGAAAAACCGTCTCCGAGGGAGGAGCACAATGAGGACCATCGACAAGCGGGTCAAGGTGACCCGGCGCAACTTCCTGAAATCGGGCGCGGCGGCGGCCGGCGTCACGGCCCTGGCGAGCGGAACCGTGGCGATCGCCCCGTCCGGCGCCTGGGCGATGACCGCGAAGCATCTCAAGCCGGCCACCATGGTGACCCTGGTCCGGATGGCGCGCGACCTGTACCCGCACGACCGGCTGGGCGAGGCCTATTATGCCCGGGCCGTCGAGCCCTATGACGGCAAGGCCGGCGAAAACCCCGACCTGAAGCAGCTGATCGAGGACGGCGTGGTCGGCCTCGACACCGCGTCGCAGGCGAAATACGCCCGTCCCTATGCCGATGTCGTCGAGGAGGGCGACCGGGTCGCCGTCCTGAAGTCGATCGAGTCCACCCCATTCTTCCAGAAGGTGCGCGGCGACATGGTCGTGGCGCTTTATAACCAACCGGAGGTGTGGGTGAAGTTCGGCTACGAAGGCTCCTCCGCCGAGCATGGCGGCTACCTGGAGCGGGGCTTCGACGACATCGACTGGCTGAAGAACGCCTGAGCGGGAGGGATCGGGATCATGGCTGCGAAATTCGACCTCAACGACGACGGCGTCGTGGTGATCGTGGGCTCGGGCGCCGGCGGCGGCACGCTCGGCAACGAACTGGCCCAGAAAGGCGTCAAGGTGGTGGTGCTGGAGGCCGGCCCCCGCGTGGAGATGGAGGAGTTCGTCAACAACGAGTGGGAGTCCTTCTCGCAGATCAGCTGGCTCGACAAGCGGACGACCTCGGGTAGCTGGCGCGTCGCGAAGGATTTCGCCGGGCTTCCGGCCTGGATCGTCAAGGCGGTGGGCGGCTCGACCGTCCATTGGGCGGGCGCCAGCCTGCGTTTCCAGGAGCACGAGTTCAAGACGAGGACCCATTACGGCGAGTTGGCCGGGGCCAACCTGCTGGACTGGCCGATCACGCTGGCGGAGTTGGAGCCCTACTACGCCAAGGCCGAGCACAAGATGGGCGTGACCGGGACCAACGGCATCCCCCGCCTGCCCGGCAACAACAATTACAAGGTGCTGGCGGCCGGCGCCAAGGCGCTGGGATACAAGGAATTCCACTCCGGCAACATAGCGATCAACTCGCAGGAGCGCGACGGCCGGGCGTCATGCCGGCAGATCGGCTTCTGCTTCCAAGGGTGCAAGACGGGGGCGAAATGGTCCACCCTGATGGCCGAGATCCCCAAGGGCGAGGCGACCGGCAACCTGGAGGTCCGGTCAGACGCGCAGGTGCTGAAGATCGAGCATGATGCCTCGGGCAAGGTGACCGGCGTGCTTTACGGCGACAGGGCCGGCAACGTGATGCGGCAGAAGGCCCGCGTCGTCGCGGTAGCCGGCAACTCGATCGAGAGTCCGCGCCTGCTGCTGAACTCGGCATCCAGCATGTTCCCGGACGGCCTCGCCAACAGTTCCGGCCAGGTCGGGCGCAACTACATGCGCCATACCACGGGATCGGTCTACGCGGTGTTCGAGAGGCCGGTCCACATGTATCGCGGCACGACCATGGCCGGGATCATCCGCGACGAATCCCGATTCGATCCGTCGCGGGGCTTCGCCGGGGGATACGAGCTGGAGACGCTGTCGCTGGGCCTGCCGTTCATGGCGGCGTTCCTCAACCCCGGTGCCTGGGGCCGCGGCTTCACCTCGGCGCTGGACGGCTACGACCACATGGCGGGCATGTGGATCGTGGGCGAGGACATGCCTCAGGAGAGCAACCGGATCACCCTGCACGCGACCGAGAAGGACCAGTTCGGCCAGCCGATCCCGAACGTGCATTTCGACGACCACCCCAACGACGTCGCCATGCGCAACCACGCCTTCCGCCAGGGTTCGGCCCTGTACGACGCGGTGGGGGCGACCCGCACGATCCATACCCCGCCCTACCCTTCCACGCACAATCTCGGGACAAACCGGATGAGCGAGAAGGCGCGGGACGGCGTGGTCAACAAGCACGGGCAGACCCATGACGTGAAGAACCTGTTCGTGTCGGACGGCAGCCAGTTCACCACCGGGGCCGCCTGCAATCCCACCCTGACCATCGTCTCGCTGGCCATCCGCCAAGCCGAGTTCATCGCCGACCGGATGAGCAAGCGCGAGATCTGACGGCCGCCGGGCGGTACCCGTGAAGGGCGCGCAGCCGGGAAGGCTGCGCGCCCTTTCGATTCGCCTCCTGGTAACCACCCTCGCGCGCGACATATATGTTGGTGCGCAATTGCGCCGGAAAGTGTATAACCCCGAGCGCCGCGTCGATGGCGAATGGAAATTTCAGTATCTTAGGGATTTCCTCGCGCCCCGGACTCGTAAATCATTAAGAAGGGCATAATTTGCCCACAATCAAGGTCCATGAACGCGGTGCGACACTTGCTGATTCTTCCCGTGGCCGGAGCCACCCGTTCTCCCTCTTCAGGAACTCCCTATGCTGCCCGATGAAACCGGGGTGCAGCCAATATGCGCCTCGACCCCAACGCCTGCGACCCTTCAGGACAGAAAGCAGGCAGCTCGCCGCTGGGCCCAGCAGCTCGCGGCCTTCAAGCAGCCCGTCCTGGGCCACAGCGTCGGACAGATCGGAACGACACTGTTGCCGCTCGCCGGCCTGACCGTCCTGATGGGTTTCAGCCTGCAGGTGGGATACTGGCTGACACTGCTGCTTGCCATTCCCGCCGCCTTCTTCCTGGTGCGGGCCTTCATCCTCCAGCATGACTGCGGCCACGGCAGCCTGTTCAAGTCCGGCTGGGCCAACGACGCGCTCGGACGCTGCCTCTCGGTGCTGACCATGACGCCCTATGGCTACTGGAAGCGCGAACACGCGATCCACCACGCCACCTCGGGCAACCTGGAAAAGCGCGGCATCGGCGACATCACGACGCTGACTGTCCGGGAATACCTGGCCCTGTCGCGCTGGGGCCGGCTGCGCTACCGGCTGTACCGGCACCCGATCGTGCTGTTCGGCATCGGCCCGGCCTTCATGTTCCTGATCCGCCACCGGATCGCGATCGGGGACGGCACCAACGACCGTGCCGCCTGGACCAGCGTCCTCAGCACCAACGCCGCGATCCTGGCGGCACTCGCGGCGGCCTCCCTCCTGTTCGGCTGGTTGCCGGTCCTGATGGTGTGGGGCCCGGTCATCCTGCTGGCGGCGACGATCGGCATCTGGATGTTCTACGTGCAGCACCAGTTCGACGGGGTCCAGTGGCACCATGAGGACGACTGGGATTTCCACGCCGCGGCGCTGGACGGCTGCTCCTTCTACGACCTGCCGCGGTGGCTGCACTGGCTGACCGGTTATATCGGTTACCACCACGTGCATCACCTGTCGTCGAAGATCCCGAACTACAGGCTGCGGGACTGCCACCTGTCTATTCCCGACCTGCAGCGGGTCCGCGCCCTGGGCCTGCTCGAAAGCCTGAAGACCGTGAGCCTTGCCCTGTGGGACGAGGACAGCCGCAGGATGATCCGCTTCGGCGACCTTCGCGAGCGCATGGCCTGACACCGGCCGGGCCGCAGGGGAGCGGCCCGGTACAGCCACGGCCCGGCCGGCCGGTCAGACCAGCAGCCAGGCCGCCTTGCCGGGCTGCATCGAGCCGATGTCGTCGGACCCGACCCCCGCCAGGGTGACAAGCTCGTCCACCTTGCCGTCGTTATGGACCCACACGGCCACGGCGCCGGCTCCCTTGGCGACCACCTCGACGTCGTAGTCCGCACGATGGCCGGACATCAAGGGCCTCAGATCCAGGATGTCCTGGCCGACCTTGAAGTCCATGATCACGTCGCCCTTGTCGCCGAGGCCGTTGAACACGAATCTGTCGCTACCGCCGCCGCCGTAGAGCTGGTCGGCGCCGCCGCCGCCGATGATGGTGTCATTGCCGGCACTGCCCTTGATGATGTTCGAGAGGCCGTTGCCGGTCAGTGTCATGCCGCCCGCGCGGAGACCGATCAGGTTCTCGACATTGTCTGGCAGCGTGTAGGCGATGTCCCAAAGCTTGACGGTATCGATCCCCTCACCCGGCTTCTCGACTACCTTGTCGTAGATGCTTCCGGCCACGTAGGTGTCGTCGCCCTTGCCGCCCGCCATGACGTCGTGCCCGGAGCCGCCGTCCATCTGTTCGTTCCGGTCGGTGCCGGTCAGGGTATCGTTCTTCGCCGTGCCCTTGATCGTGTCGGTGAACGCGGCGCTCTCGCGCCACTGGGCCAGGGTGGGCAGCGGCGTCGGCGTCGAACCGACCGGACTGAATCCGAAGTCGTCGGCCGCGAAGGCGGCGATCTTGATGTTCAGGAACTTGAGCGTCTGCCCGCCGCCGAGGTCCAGGACGACATCCGCACCGGCCTGCTTCATGGCCGCCTTGACCGCCGCGAAGCTGCCGAAAGGCGTTCCCTCCAGGCGCACCGTGTCGCCCGCCCCGGCACCGGCCTTGAAGTCGGTGATGACGTCGTTGCCCTTGCCCTTCGCGATCACGAACACGTCGTTGCCGCCGCCGCCGGTCAGGCGGTCGTTGCCGGCGGCGCCGTCGAGCACGTCGTTGCCGGCCCCGCCCTTGATCACGTTGTCCTTGGCGTTGCCGGTGACCTTGGAACCGCCCGGGCGCGTCACGTTGGCGTTCTCGACCGACGACGGCATGGCATAGCTCGGGTCGGTCACCGTGACCGTATCGACCGGATCGGACGGCTTGGGAACCGCTCCGACCGTGCCGGAACCGGGGCCCGCCTTGCCGTTCCACACCCCGTCGAAGCGGTTGTTGGAAACCTCCAGGCCCTTGCCCTGGCCGGATTCGACGTTCAGCCAGTTGTTGGAGCGGTTGATCGTGTTGTTGGTGATCGTGATGTCCGAGGACGGGGTAGCCTTGCCGCCCGTCTTGCCGGCCGCGACGTTGACGACGGTGTAGTATTTGGGATTGCCGGCCAGCAGGTTGCCGGTCGCCGTGCTGTCGACCGCGCCGAGGAAGGTGAGCGGGCGCTTGCCCACGTCGAAGACCTCGTTGCCGATCGCGACGACGTTCTTCGCCTCGTAATCGCGCATGCCCGGCCGCATCCATTTGGGCGTCGTCCAGCCGCCGATGGAAATACCGTCCACGTCGACGTCATGGACCCTGTTGTACTCGATCCGGACGTTCGTCGAACCACCCTTGGCGAACAGGCCGGCCACACCCGTGACCTTGGAAATGTCATTGCGGGCGATGACGCTGTCGTTGACCGCGACGAAGTCGATACCCTGGTCGCCGGCACCGATGATGGTGTTGCCCAGGATATGGACGTTGTCGCCCTGGGAGATCTTGATGCCATCCATGCCGGCGCCGCGGATGATGTTGCCCTCTACGACGATGTTCTTGACCATGTCCTTGAAGTCGGTGCCGGCCATGCCGAACTGGATGCCGTTCTGCTTGGACTGCGCGGTCACGTCGAAGCCGCGAACGACGATGTTTTCCTCGCCGAAGCCGGCGATGGTCGCGGTACCCGCGCTGGCGGGCTTGATCTTCGCGGCCCCGGCCCCATCGGCCGAGATCAACCAGATCGGCGCCTTTTCCGTACCGCTATGCTTGAAATTGACGTTCTCAACATAGGTCCCCGCCTTCACCATGATGGCCGTTCCGGGCGTAGCCTTGTCCAAGGCGGCCTGGATCGTCTTGAAGGGAGAACCTTCGGAGCCGCTGTTGCTGTTGCTGCCCTTGTTGGAAACCCAAATGGTGCGTTGCGGCGTGATGTTGGAAAACGGCGTCAATTTACAGTTCCTCTCGAATTTCTGCGAGGGCCGATCGGCGGATGTCTCCGCGCGAATTCCGGCCCTTCATCGAACCCCGTATCACTAGATCGGGTTACCTCTTTCGAGAGAATGTACTGGACGATTTAATAGACCGTTACCGTCAAGTCCGACCGATCAATGAATCTGGATTATTGATCGATATCGGGGAAATACTCCGATTTCGAAACCAATTCCGATGCACGTGAAATCCCGGATAGTTGCTGGTGTTACGGGCATTTTCCTGCGCCTTTGGACCGGCAATCACAAAGTCTATTAACAGATATTCAGAACTTGTGACCTGAAAACGATCACAGCCGGGTCGGATCCGTGTCACAACTTCGTACCGGCTTTTGTCGGAACAGCAGACGCCTTTTTTGCTCCCCCGCGTGGATCGTTTGCATGTAATTTCCGGTCCGTTCGCTGTACGGACAAGTACAAATCATCAATTCGCTGCACCAGATCCGGATCAAATCCACAATCAGTGAGTAAAACCCACTTTACTCAAGGGAATCCCGGACTGTAACGCACAATCAAAGAGTGGCATTGAAATGGGCGATCGTCAGATCTGGGTTTCCAATTCCGGAAGCAACTCAAACTCCGGCAGCTCTTCAGCTCCTCTGAAGACTATACAGGCCGCAATCGACCGCGCTTCGGGCGGTACCGACATCATGGTCAAGGCGGGCACCTATGTCGAAAACGTTCGCGTCCGCAAAGACGACATTTCGCTGATCTCGGCCGACGGAAAGCATGAGGCGACGATCAAGGCGGCCTCGCAGAAAGGTGCGGCGATCAGCGGCTTCGGGGTCGAGGGCATCACGATCAAGGGCTTCGAGATCGACGGGCCGTCCGGATCCAACGCCGTCCATTTCGGCATGTCCGGCCGCGGGTTCAACGATCCGATCCGCGACCTGACCATCCAGGACAACAAGATCCACAGCTCGGGGCTGGACGGGGTCAAGGTTTCCCAGGCGTACAATGTCAAGGTGCTGAACAACGACATCTCCGGCTCCGGCGAGGAGGGGATCGATTTCGTCGCGGTCAACAACTCGCGCATCGCCGGAAACGACGTGTCGGGAAGCGACGGTCCCTCCGGTCTCGGCGTCAAGGGCGGCTCGTCCAACGTCACGATCGAGGACAACACCGTCTGGGACTCCAAGGGCGCGGGCATCAGCGTCGGCGGCTGGACGACGGCCAAATGGATGTGGCCGAACGCGCGCAGCTATGAGGCCAAGAACCTGACGGTCGTCGGGAACGAGGTCTCGGACGTGGGCAAGGCCGCGATCCTCGTCTCCGGCGCGCGGGACAGCCATATCGGCGACAACTATCTCGACCCCGACAACGGACAGAAGGCCGCGATCTGGGTGGATCGCAGCAAGGCGTCGCACCCGAGCCCCATCTACTCCAAGGACATTTCCATCGAGGGCAACTCCTTCGAAAGCTCCAAGCTGGTGCAGGTGAACACGGGCAACGGCACAGGCCTGGAAGTCAGCGGCAACACGGCGGCCGCTTCGGGGCAAAAGGGCGTCTGGGCTTCGGCCAAATCCGCCGCCGGTGCCGCAGATACCGCCCACGCCGCCCATGCCGCCGAGGCTCCGAACGATGCGGCCCCCGACGTGATCGCGATCGCCCGGGAAGATCTGCCGGAGAGCTTCCACATCCAGGACGGCGGAGACCTGCCGGACATCCAGATCGTCGTGGGCGACGAGTCCGTGATCTATAGCCCGATCCGCGACGGCAGCCTTGACGGGACTGACCTGCCGGACGGCGCCGCGCCGACGGACGGCTACCTGTTCTTCGGACTGCCAGCCGAGAAGGCCGGCGACGCCGCGACCGACGATGCCGCCGTGATCCTCACCGGGTGGCATGCGGTCGAGGATGCGCCGCACGCGGAACTCGCAGCCGCCGTCCAGGGTAGCTCCGCGACCGCGGACTGGCTGCTGTAAGGATAGTCCACACCCCTCTCTTTCGGGGAATTCGAGGCTCTCTTCCGGTTATGCCCACCCGGAAGAGAGCCTGTGCGGAATTGTGCCAAAATGGTCTCTAGCTTGGTTAATTATCGGTAAATTTTTTGGGTTGACGCCGAAACAATTTCCAGTCATGGGCATTGCTTGCGTGACGATATTAACCATAATGGGGCTGGTTTTATGCATTTTCGCGGTAAATCTGGGGCGGTGTCGAGGCGATCGCTGCTGGCGGCGGGGGTTTCCGCAGCATTCCTCTCAGCGATCAAACCAGCCGCTGCCGCGGTCGCTCCCGTGAAGGACAGACAGCTTCACCTTTACCATCGCCAGACCGGCGAATTCTTCAAGGAAATCTATTTCGAGGACGGGTTCTACCGCGTCGACGCGCTGGACAAGATCAACTGGGTCCTTCGCGACTGGCGCACCGACGCGACGACCCCGATAGATCCCGCCCTGCTCGACATCCTGTTCAATGTCGCGAACAGCGTGGAGGCCGGCAAGCCTTTCGAGATCCTGTCCGGTTACCGCACGCCCGCGACCAACGCGGCCCTGCGCCGACATGGCGTCCGGACCGCGTCGCACAGCTATCACATGGTCGGCCAGGCGGTCGACATCACGCTTCCCGGCGTGAGCCTCCGCAACATGCGGAAGGCGGCCCTCGCGCTCGGCAAGGGCGGCGTCGGCTATTATCCCAGGTCGGGCTTCATCCACGTCGATACCGGCGACGTCCGGCAATGGAACGGGCGCTGAGGCGCTCCCGCGCATCACGAGACGACGGAGGGAGCGCCGGCGGCCCGGGCCGCCGGCGCTCCGCGTCCGCCGCGCGGTGGATCGCTCAGGGAATACGCAGCATCTGGCCCGGATAGATCTTGTCCGGATCCTCCAGCATCGGTCGGTTGGCCTCGAAGATCGCCGGATACTTGTTGGGATCGCCGTAGAGTTCCTTCGCAATCTTCGAAAGCGAGTCGCCCTTCTTCACCGTATAGAAGCGGGACTCCGGTGCAGCGTTGGTGGCCGCCGGAGTGGCGGCGGCAGGAGCGTCGGCCTGGGACACCGTCAGGCGATCCTCGACCTTGGCGACGCCGTGCACGTTCCCCAGCGCCAGGACGATCTTCTCGCGCTGCTCCTGGGACGGGGCGGTACCAGAAACGGTGACGGTGTCGTCCTTTACGTCGACCGTGAAATCCTTGGCCTCAAAGCCGAGCTTGGTGACTTCGGCGCGCAGATCGTCGGGTGTCGGGGCGTCGCTGCCGATACCCAGCTTGCGGCCCGCGTCCTTGACAAAATCGAAGAAGCCCATGGTGTTCTCCTCAAAGGGGGTGGACCGGGTGCGGAAACGGGGCGGGCCGTCGAAGCGGCCCGCCCTTGAACCGGACAACAAACACCCGGTCGGCCCCACGGTTGCGTCGAGGGCCGGATCGCGTCGAGTCAAAAGCCGGTCAGGACGATCTTGCCGATCGAGCGGCCGCTCTCCAGTGCCGCATGGGCCTTGCGCAGGTTCGCGGCATCGATCTTGCCGAATTCCTGGCCGAGGGTGGTGCGGATCAGCCCCTCGTCCACCAGGGCGGAAACCTCGTCGAGCAGCTTGTGCTGCTGGATCATGTCGGGCGTCTCGTGCATGGCGCGGACGAACATCAGCTCGATATGGAGCGTCCCCGCCTTGCCCTTGATCTGCATGACGTCCAGGGACGCGGGATCGTCGATCAGGGTGATCTCGCCCTGGGGAGCCAGCACCTTGACGATTTCCGCCCAGTGCCTGTCGGTGTGCGTGAGGGACAGGACGTAGCGAACGGTCGGGTGCCCGATCCTCGCCAGTTCCTCCGACAGCGGCCTTGAATGGTCGATCACGTGATGCGCGCCCGAGGCCGTCACCCAGTCCCGGGTTTCCGGCCGGGAAGCCGTGCCGATGATGGTCAGGTTGGTAAGCCTGCGGGCGAGTTGCACCGCGATCGACCCGACTCCCCCGGCCGCCCCGATGATCAGGATGGCGTCGTCGGTCGGCGCCTTGCCGACCGGAATGCGGAACCGGTCGAACAGGCATTCCCACGCGGTGATGGCCGTCAGCGGCAATGCGGCCGCCTGGGTGAAGGACAGGCTCCGGGGCTTGCGGCCGACGATCCGCTCGTCCACCAACCCGTATTCGGCATTGCTGCCCGGGCGGGTGATGCTGCCCGCATAGAAAACCTCGTCGTCGGGCTTGAAGAGCGTTACTTCGCGTCCGACCGCTTCCACGACGCCGGCGGCGTCCCATCCCAGGATCACAGGCTGTTCGGGCGTTCCGGCACGGCGCATGCGGACCTTGGTATCGACCGGGTTGACCGAGACCGCCTCGATCCGAACCAGCAGGTCACGCGACCCCGGCTCCGGCCGGGGCGCCTCGAAATCGAACAGGGAGCGCTCATCGGTGACGGGCAGGCTTTCGCTGTAGCCGACGGCTTTCACTGGCTGATCCTCCTTCATGAAACTGGCAATCTGCCCCCTAAGATGGATCACCGGTGCTGGACATATAATTGGCTTGAATCCGAATTGACTATTCGGCCTTATCGAACAATGAACCTCAGCCTTTCCGACCTGACGCTCTTTGTCCGCACCGCGACGCTCGGCAACATCAGCGCGGCCGGGCGGGAGATCGGCCTTGCGCCGGCGTCGGCCAGCCAACGCCTCCAGGCGATCGAGCGGGAGATCGGGGCCCGGCTGTTCCACCGGACCACGCGGAAGGTGGCCCTGAACGAGGACGGCCGAGTCTTCCTGGCTTATGCGCAGAAGATCCTGACGGATGCCGAAGAGGCCCGGGACGCGGTGACGGGGGCGCAGTCGCCCGCCGGGATGCTGTCGGTCACCGCCCCCGCCTCCTTCGGTCGCCAGTACATCTCGCCGGTCCTGCCCGAGTTCCTGAAGGCCCATCCCAGGCTGAGGGTCCGGATGCACCTGATGGACCATGTGGTCGATATAGTGGCCCAGGGAATCGACGTCGCCATCAGGATCGGCACCCTGCCCGACAGCACGCTGGTGGCGAAGCGGCTGGTGACCAACCGCCGCGTCGTCTGCGCCGCGCCGGCCTATCTGGCCGAGTACGGCACTCCCGCCACGCCGGCGGACCTGGAGGGGCATGCCTGCCTCGTCCTCGGCGACCAGCGCCTGTGGCGCTTCGAGGGTGCCGGGGGATCGGGAGGCGAGGTCGCGGTGCGCGTCTCCGGCCCGCTGGAGAGCAACCATGGCGAGGTGATCAAGGACGCCGCCGCCGCGGGTATCGGTATCGCCATCAAGTCGACCTGGGATGTCGCCGACCTGCTGCGCGACGGGCGGCTGGTGCCGATCCTCGGAGATTATCCGCTGGCGGGCGACAGCGCGATCTGGGCGGTCTATCCCAACGTGCGGCTGCTGCCGGTCCGGGTCAGGCTGTTCATCGATTTCCTGGGGAAACGCTTCGGGCAGCCGATACCCTGTTGGGACGCTGCGAGCACCGCCGAAGGATAGGGACAATACTTACTAAAGGGTTAATTCTCATTTCACACGCTAACGTGTTATTAACCAACCCGAATGGCGTGGTTAGTGCGCTCCCCTCCTTCTCGACCTTCATTCCTCAAGGGACCCCACGATGACGACCCGGATCGGCACCTCGGTACGCGATGTCCTGTATGGAACCCGCTGGGCGGACACGCTCCGCGGCGAGGCCGGCAACGACTATCTGAACGGACAGGGCGGCAACGACACCTTGTCCGGAGGTACCGGTGACGACAAGCTCGACGGCGGGGCCGGCAACGATACGCTGCGGGGAGGCGACGGCATCGACGCCCTCTTCGGCGGTGATGGTTCGGATGTCCTCCACGGCGACGCGGGCAACGATTACCTCTCCGGTGGCGCCGGGTTCGACCAGCTCTTCGGTGGTGCCGGCAACGACCGCCTGGTCGGCGGCGAAGGTACCAACGACCTGTTCGGCGGTAGCGGCAACGACGTCCTGGTGCTCGAGGAGCACGGCACGGTCCGGGAGACATCCTCCCGCTTCTCCGGCGGGACGGGTCGCGACACCCTGCATGTCGTCGCGGACGACGCCCGGGTGCTCGTGGATCCCTACACCGGATCGACCGCGACCGCGCCGGCGCGCATCGCCATCGACCTGGACGACGAAGGATCCGGCGGCAGCCTGTGGTTCCAGGACGGCGACGGCTGGGCCTTCGAAGCTGCCGGCACGTTCGACGGGATCGAGACCTTTACCGTCTCCGAGGGTACCCGGCTGGACTTTCATGGCGGAGCCGGCGATGCGACGGTGACCGGCGGCCGGCATGCCGACCTGTTCGAGGGCGGCTCGGGCAGCGAGACCTTCCAGGGGGGCGGCGGGGCCGACCTGTTCCTGATGAGCTGGAACGGCTCTCTTCAGGGGATGGGTCATGACAGGATCGTCGGCTTCAAGGCCGCCGAAGGCGACCGCATCGCTTCCGCGTTCTTCACCGGGACGCATGGGGTCGATCTGAAGACGACCTGGGTCGAGAAGAACGGCCATACGGTCTTCACCACCCGGATGCCAGACGGAACGGTCGTCCACACGCTCGACGTGGACGCCGTCGGCCTGCCGAGGGAAACCATGGCCGATTACGATTGGGCATGAGACCCCGGACGAGACGGAACGGGCATCGGCGGATTTGACGCGGCCCGACAGGCAGGGTACCGGTTGGTCCAGCCGACGGGTTCGTGCGATGGCATGCGCACGCACTCCTCCGCCAGGTTGCTTCCCGCCATGCGCTCCCGCCTGATCCGCCGTCACGACCAGTTCTTCAAACGGCTGCTCGAGCAGCCCGGCGCGGCGGGAGCGCTGCTCCGGGAGCGGCTTCCGCCCGAAATCGCGAAGCTGCTGGGTCCCGACGAGCCGGTTCTGGTGCCTGGCTCCTTCGTGGATCGGGAACTCCGCGAATACCGGACGGACCGGCTCTACCGGGTTCGCCTGCGGGACGGCCGAGAAGCGTATCTTTATGTCCTGATCGAGCATAAGTCCAACCCGGACCCGCGGATCGGACTTCAGCTCCTGGGCTACATGGCACAGGGTTGGCTATCCTGGGACAAGCGGGAGGGAAAGGCATCGGACGGCAGCCTGCGGCCGCTGCCGCTGCTGTTCCCTCTCGTGGTCTATCACGGCGCGGCGGAATGGGGCGTGCCTCTCACCTTCGCCGGAGGCCTCGATCCCGTCGATGAGACGATCCGGCCGTATGTCCTGGATTTCCGCTACTCCCTTGCCGACATCGGAAAGATCGACGACGCCGGCCTGTCACGGCAGAAGGTGCTCCGGATCGGATTGCTTCTGCTGAAGCATGGCAGCCGGGGCGGCGACTTGCGCCAGATCCTGATCAAGGTCGGACGCGCCGCGGCGGCCCTGAGCACCGATGACTTGATAGCCCTGTTACGATACATTCTTTCCGAGCCCAATGAGGTCGAGGCGGCGATGCTTCGGGACGTGCTGAGGGAAATCGTACCGGGTCAGGAGGCAAGGATCATGTCGATCGCAGCGGAGCAATTGAAAGCCGAAGGAATCGCTGAAGGGATCGCTGAAGGCATGGTTCGGGGCAAGGCGGAGGGCAAGGCCGAGATCCTGCTGCGGCTGCTGCGGCGACGGTTCGGCGAGATATCCGGGGCGACCCTGGACAGGGTTCGTGCCGCTTCGGACGAGGAATTGACGGCCTGGGCGGAGAACATTCTCGATGCGCCGAGCTTGGATGCGGTCTTCCATCCTTCCAGGGCGAACTGACCGCAGCCATGCCGCGGCGCGTCCGTCAGGCGAACCGGTAGATCGTGGTCGAACGGAAGGCTTTGCCGGGATCCAGGCGCGTCGACGGAAAATGGGGCTGGTTGGGAGAATCAGGGAAATGCTGGGTTTCCAGGCACAGGGCGTCGCCCTGGCGGTATAGCTTTCCGGCGGCCCCGGTCAGGGTGCCGTCAAGATAGTTGCCGCTGTAGAATTGGACGCCGGGTTCCGTCGTCAGCACCTCCATCATCCGCCCGGACCCCGGATCGCGAACGCGGGCCGCGAGCGTCAACTCACCGGGCGAGGACTTGTCCAGCACATAGTTGTGATCGTAGCCGCGGGTGATCGCCAGTTGCGGATGGCCGTCGCGCAGGCGGGCGCCGATCGCGGTCGGACGGGTGAAGTCGAACGGCGTTCCCGCCACCGGCTCGACGGCGCCGGTCGGGATCGAGGTCGGGTCCACCGGCGTGTAGTGCGAGGCGTTGAGATAGACCTCGTGCCCCTCGACGGTGCCGGAGCCCTCGCCCGCCAGGTTGAAGAAGCTGTGGTTGGTCAGGTTGACCACCGTCGCCCGGTCGGTGACCGCGTGATAGTCGATCCGCAGCGCGTTGTCGTCGCCCAGCGTGTAGGTGACGGTCACGTCGAGAGTGCCGGGATAGCCCTCCTCCCCGTCGGGGCTCCGGTATGACAGGGCGAGCGTTCCGTCACCGGCACGCTCGGCCCGCCAGATTCGGGTGTCGAAGCCGCCCGGGCCGCCATGCAGGGCGTTGGGGCCGTTGTTGGCGGCGAGCGTGAAATCCTCGCCGTCGAGGGTGAACCGACCCTTGGCGATCCGGTTGGCGTAGCGCCCGACGATGGCTCCGAAATAACGCCCGGGAGCGGCGTAGTCCTCCAGCCGGTCGAAGCCCAGCACGACGTTGGCGATGCTGCCCCCGGAGTCCGGAACGTGAAGCGCCTTGACGACCCCGCCATAGGTCAGGATCTCCACCGCCATTCCGCTGTCGTTCGCCAGCGTGTGGAGGTCGACGCCCTCGCCGAACGGTCGTTTCTCTTGCCTTGCCATGCCGAACCCCTACTCCGCCGGATCTATCAGGATCGCGCGGAAGTCGTTGACGTTGGTCAGGGTCGGCCCGGTGACGACCTGGTCGCCCAGCGCCTCGAAGAAGGTGTGGCCGTCGTTGTCGGCCAGCTTCGCCTTCGCATTGATGCCGCGCTCGGCGGCCCGGCGCAGGGTGTCGGGAGTGATGATGGCGCCGGCCACCTCCTCCGCCCCGTCGATGCCGTCGGTATCGCCGGCGATGCCCCAGATCCCCTTGGCGCCGTTGAGGGCGACGGCGGTGGAAAGCAGGAACTCGACGTTGCGCCCGCCCTTCCCTTCGCCCTTTACAGTCACCGTCGTCTCGCCGCCCGACAGCAGGACGCAAGGCGCCGGCAACGGGTGGCCATGGGTCGCGGCGGAGAGCGCGATGCCGGCCATGATCTTGCCGACATCCGTCGCTTCCCCTTCCAGCGCGTCGCCCAGCAGCAGCGGGGTCACGCCGGCCTTGCGGGCCACTTCGGCGGCGGCTTCGAGCGAGAACTGCGGCGTCGCGATCATCACGTTGGAGATATTGGCGAGGCGCGGGTCGCCGGGCTTGGGCGTCTCGTCCTCGCCCCGGTCCAGGTGGCGCTGGACCGCGTCCGAGGGCGTGATGTTGTAGCGCCGGAGCACGGCCCGGGCATCCTCGAACGTGGACGGGTCCGGCACCGTGGGACCGGAGGCGATGACCGAGGGATCGTCGCCGGGCACGTCGGAGATCAGCAGGCTGACCACCTTGGCGGGATGCGCCGCGGCGCCCAGCCGCCCGCCCTTGATCGCCGAGAGATGCTTGCGGACCGCGTTCATCTGCCCGATGTCGGCGCCCGAGGCGAGCAGCGCCTTGTTGACGGCCTGCTTGTCCTCCAGCGTCAGGCCCGGAGCCGGCAGGGCCAGAAGGGCCGACCCGCCGCCGGAGATCAGGAACAGCACCAGGTCGTCAGGCCCCGCCCCTTCCGCCAGTTCCAGCACGCGCGCGGCGGCGGCGTGGCCTGCCGCGTCGGGAACGGGGTGGGACGCCTCAACGATCTCGATATGACGACACGGCACGGCATGCCCGTAACGGGTGATCACCAGCCCTTCGACGGGTCCGGGCCAATGGTCCTCGACCGCCTTCGCCATGGCGGCGGAAGCCTTGCCGGCTCCCAGCACGATGGTGCGGCCCTTGGGCGGCGGCGGAAGATGCCGCGGCACGACCTTCTCCGGCAATGCCGCATCGACCGCGGCATCGAACATCGCCCTCAGCAGATCGCGCTGCCGTGTCGCCATGATGGGTGTTCCTTTCCCTCTGTGTCGCCCGTTCGGGCCGTTCTGGGGCGCTCTACTTGGCGCCGATCTCGTGGTTTGCCATAAGTTCGAGGGCCCGCACCAGTGCCGAATGATCCCAGGCCCCGCCGCCGTTGGCCGAACAGGTGTTGAACAGTTCCTGGCAGGTCGCGGTGTTCGGCAACGCCACCTTCAGTTCGCGGGCCCCCTGGAGCGCCAGGTTGAGGTCCTTCTGGTGCAGCTCGATGCGGAAACCCGGATCGAAGGTCCGCTTGATCATCCGCTCGCCGTGGACTTCCAGGATCTTGGAACTGGCGAAGCCGCCCATCAGGGCCTGCCGCACCTTGGCCGGGTCGGCTCCCGCCTTGGAGGCGAACAGCAACGCCTCGCCGACCGCCTCGATGGTCAGGGCCACGATGATCTGGTTGGCGACCTTGGTGGTCTGCCCGTCGCCGTTGCCGCCGACCAGGTTGATGTTCTTGCCCATCAGGTCGAGCAGCGGCTTGACCCTGTCGAACACGGACTGCTCGCCGCCGACCATGATGGTGAGCGTGCCGGCCTTGGCCCCGACCTCGCCGCCGGACACGGGCGCATCCAGGTAGTCGCAGCCCAGCTCGTTGATCCGGCGGGCGAAGTCCTTGGTCGCCATGGGCGCGATCGAGCTCATGTCGATCACCACCTTGCCGGCGGCAAGCCCCGAGGCGACGCCGTCGGTGCCGAACAGCGTTTCCTCCACGTCGGGAGTGTCGGGGACCATCAGGATGATGACGTCGGCCGCCTCGGCGACCGCGCGGCGGGTGTCGACCACCTTGGCTCCGCCCTGGACCAGTTCGTCCGGGATGGGCGAGCGGTGCTTGACCACGGTCAGCTCGTGGCCGGCCGACAGGATGTGCCCCGCCATGGGGCGGCCCATGATGCCGAGCCCGATGAAACCTACCTTCATGTCTCTTCTCCTTGGTTATCCGGTTGCGGGCCCGTTGCGGGCCAGTCCTCGGCCAGCATGATCCTCTCGACCCCCGCCAGATGCTCGCGCATCGCGTCGCGGGCGGCAGGACCGTCGCGGCGCCCCAGCGCGTCGAGGATCCGGGCATGCTCCGCCAGCGACGTCCGATGGTTCTCCGGCAGGCCGGTGCGCCGGCTCAACCCGTCGAAGATCGGCTCGCCGGATTCGCGCCACAGCCGGTCGACCATGGACGCCAGCACCGAGTTGCCGGTCGCCCTGGCGATCCGGGCATGGAAAAGGCGGTCGGCGGGCCGGACGTCCTGGCCGACATCGACCCCTTCCCGCATCCGGTCCAGCGCCTCCGCGATCGAGGCGAGATCGTCCGGCGTCGCGCAGGCGGCCGCGGCGGAAGCGATCTCCGGCTCGATCAGCAGGCGCGCGGCGATCAGGTCGAACGGGCTCGGGCCGATGTCGGGCGCCGAGAAGGGTGGCGATGCCTCCTGCGGGGCCTTGCGGACATAGGCGCCGGACCCGGTCCGCACCTCGACGAGGCCGGCGATCTCCAGCGCGATCATGGCTTCGCGCACCGTCGGGCGGCTGACGCCGAGCTGCCGCGCGAGGTCGCGTTCGGGGGGCAGCCGGTGACCCGGCGGGAATTCGCCCCGCCGGATCAGGTCGCCGAGTTGCCCGGCGACCTGCTGGTACAGCCGCTGCGTCTCTACGGTCTGGATGGGCACGCAAGGTCCTCCGGAGTCCGGCCGGGCGATACCGGCCGGCGGTCAGCGGTCGTCGGCCGACAACGGGCGGGGCCGGCGGTCCTGCGGAGTATAGTTCATCGGGGCGAGGCTGCCGCCCTGGTAACGCCGGCCGACCGCGTCGAGCGGGTTGGTCTTGGACAGGATCTCGGCGGCGTAGTCCTCCGCGTTCTGGCGGGGATGGTAGCCAAGCCGCTCGGCGCCCGAATTGTCCCAATAGGAACGCGTGTTGGCCGAGACGCCCCAGACCGCGAGATAGCCGATGTCCGGCGCCGTGACGCAGCGGACGATCAGTTCGATCATGTCCTCGTGTCCCAGCCAGGTGCTGAGATGGCGGAACTGGGTCGGCCGCTCCTCGGCGGAGCCGATCCGCAGGCTGATCCCCTCGATACCGTGCTTGTCCCAGTACATCCGGGTCATGGCTTCGCCCCAAACCTTGCTGAGGCCGTAGAAGCCGTCGGGCCGGTAGTCGCAATCGAGTTCCAGCTTCTCCTCGACCGGATGCATGCCCGTCGCGTGGTTAGAACTGGCGAAGACGATGCGCCGCACGCCGTGCCGGCGGGCACCCTCGTAGACCTCGTACAGGGCCCGTAGGTTGTTCTCGATGAGTTCGGGCAGAGGCTTCTCGTTGCTGGTGCCGGCCATGTGGACCAGCACGTCGGTGCCGGCGAGCAGCCGGTCCACCACCGCCGGATCGCGAAGGTCGCCGTGGCAGACCTCCTCCTCCGGCGAGATCGGCTCGAGCGGACGGGATCCGCCGGCCGAGCGGAGACCGAATCCCCGGGCCAGCAAGGCCGGACGCAGAACGCGCCCGATCGAGCCGCTACCCCCCGACAGGGCAATCTTCGTCATTGCGGCCGGCTTTCCGTGGCTGCGTGGCTTGAGAAGGCGTCCGATGACGACATCCGCATTTCCATCTCCCTGATGGCGGGCCCGTCTTGCTCCCGCGGGCGTTCGAATGCCGTTGAGTGTCGGACAAAGCGCTTCGGCCGTCAACCGGCTAAATGGCCGGGTGGCCTGACCAATTTTCCGAACCCGTGGTCAGGCCTTGCGTTCCTGCGCCAGCAGGTAGAGGCCCGAAGCGATGATGATCGCGGCGCCGGCGAAGGTCCAGGGCGACGGGACATGGCCGAAGACGAGGTAGCCCAGCGTGACCATGCCGATGATCTGCGCGTAGGTGAAGGGAGCCAGCACGGAGGCCGGGACATGACGATGGGCGAGGATGAGGAGGAAGTGTCCTGCCGCACCGAAGAAGCCGGCGCCGCCCAGCATCGCCCAAGTCGCGAGATCCGGCGGCGGAACCCACGCGGCATAAAGCCAGGGCAGCAGGGCGACCGTCGGGAAGGCCGCCATGACCAGCAGCATGCTGCCCGGCGATTCCGACTGGGCCAGCGACCGGGTCATGATGACGTACCCGGCGCTGGTCGCGGCGGATGCCAGCGACAGGAGCACGGCCCAATGCACTTCTGCGACGCCGGGACGGGTCACCACCAGGATCCCGGCGAATCCGACGGCGATGGCGGCCCAGCGCTTCGGCCCGACCGTTTCCTTGAGGAACAGGACGGACAGGATGGCGATGAACAGCGGTCCCAGGAACTGGATCGTCACCGTCTCGACCAGTTGCAGATAGCGCAGCGCCATGAAGTTGAGGCCGGTGCAGAGCGTCAGCAGGGCCGCGCGGCCGATCTGGGCGAAGGGCCGGTTGGTCCGCCACGCCGACCGGGAGCGCCACGGGTTCAGGAACACCATGGCCAGGACGAAATGGATCGCGTAGCGGAACCAGACGACCTCCACGGTCGGCACATGCCGGCTGCTCAGCTTGGCCAGCGTGTCGAGGAAACAGAACAAGGTCACCGCCGCGACGGCGAGGCCGATGCCCTGGAGCCGGCGGCTGCGCGCGACGGCGGCATCGACCGGGGCGTTATCGGCCAGCGTCTGGGCCTGGGCTTGCGTCACTGCTGTGGTCCGTTCTGCGCGATGCCGGGCAGGAGCAGCCCGGCGGGCGGGGAAGTACCACGCGCAGATAGCCCCTGCGCCGTAAGCTGGCAACTCACCTTATCGTCAGCGGAAAGTCAGCGGAGCGACCAGACGGCGGTCGGAGAGCCGGCGTTCTCGGTGCACAGGGGTAGCGCTTCCCCGTTCCGGTAGACGCGATAGCACTTGCCGGGATCTCCCGGGAGGAAGCGCGACGCCGGATCGAGGCCGGCGGGAATCCCGTCGGTCAGGAGCCACCGGTTGTCGGGCTGGAGGCAGATCGACGCCGGCTGCGTCCGGCAGTCTCCCTGGCCGGGCGCGCAGGCCCGATAGCTCACCGCGTAGCACAGGTCCTGGACCGGCGCGCTCTGGCCGCCGGCCTGGGCCGGCTGTTCCGGCGGGCCGCTCTGCCCGCTTCGGGGGGCGACGGCCGGCGCCTCCTCCCTGTCGTCAGTGGCACCGGTGCAGGTATAGCCGCTGGCTTCGAAATCCCGCTTCATCCTGGCTATGGCGTCGATGCAGACCTGGCCGGTCTCCCGCGCTTCCCACAAGGTCTGCGGCGGTTCGGCGTTACGGTAGTAACGTACGGAACACGGCGCCCCGCCCGGCTCGAAGACCCGGTCCATGCGCCGGGTCTGGTCCGTCAGGGTGCATATGTGGGTTTCGGTCTGCTCGGCCTTGACCGACGCCGGATCGATCAGCAGGCACAGGACGGCGGCCTGGAGCGTCGTAAGCAGCCTGATCGGCAGTCCACCGTCGGTTTTCTGGCGGTCCCGGATCAATGATCTCTCCCCTAGCCTTCCACGATACCGGACCTGTTAACACGTAGAGTCCGCTTTGTGGTCAAGAAGGGTGCGATCGGTCGCCGTGGGCCGGTCGCTCTTTCGGGCTAACGCGGATCGAATGCGCCGGGACCGCGGGCCTCGCGGCCCGCGGTCCCGATGGGACGAGGATCACTGGGACGGCTGGCTCGACCCGCTCGCCGGGGCCTCCCCCTCGGCGGCGGGCCTGGCGGCCGCGCGCAGCACCTCCGCCTGGTTGACCATCTGGTCGCGCAGGAGGCTGAGCTGCTTCTCGGCATCCAGGAAGACAGCTTTGGCCGCTTCGGCCTGACGGGTCGCTTCCTGCTGCTGCTGGCGCAACGCGTTGAGGGCTTCCGAACGCTGGGCCACCTCGTTGCCGATGGCGGCAAGGTTCTGGCTGGCGAGCGATACCGCTCCCTGGAGATCGGCGATCCGCCTTTCGCTCTGGGCGATCTCCTCATTCAGCCGGTCGCGCTGGGCCGTAAGATTGGCGAGCTGGCCTTCGATCTCCTTCGAGGCGGCCTCGGTCCTGGCGACCTGATCTTCCAGGGCTTCCCGGGTGCCGACCGCGGCTTCCATGGCGGCCATGTCGGCGACGACGCGTTCCTTTTCGGCCTGGACCCTTTCGATGTCCCGGCCGAGTTCCGCGACCTTGGCCTGGGCGAGGTCACGCGCCCAGGCGACGCCGCCGATCCTCTGGACAAGCTCGTTGCGTTCGGCCAGCAAGTTGGCGCGCAGGTCTTCCAGCCGGGCGACCTCGTCGACCAACGGCAACAGCTCGTCGCGCTGGCTGGTGAGCGTCGCCATCCGCCTCTGCAGCTGCGCGAGGTCGGCCTCTCCGACATCGCGCGCCCACGTGACGGCGCCGAGCCTCTGGACGATGCCGTTCCGCTCGTTCAGCATCATCGACCGCTCGACCTGGACATCGGCGAGTTCGTCGTTGAGGCTGGCGACCTGGGCGGTCAGCGGCTGCAGCTGGTCGCGCTCGCCGGTAACGGCGGCAAGCTGTTCCTGGGTGGTGGTCAACTGGCCCCGGGCGGTGGTGAGCTGCCCCTGAACGTCGCCGAGCTGCGACTGAAGACCGGCGACTTCCGCTCTCAGGTTATCGGCCTGATTACTGTAGGTATTGGCCCTGGTCCAGCCGGTCACCGCCAGGATCAGGGCGATGGCCGTCGCACCGCCGAGCAGGTAAATCGTCCGCCGATTGACCCAGCCGGGCTCCCGGGCGGCGCTATCCGTATTGGTGTTTTGCGTTCCGCTCGGGGCGGCCGACCCCGTGGGCTCGGCCTCTGGTCCATTGTGAGCCACGCTCGCCTCCCTGTGCTCTCTATTTCGTCTCGATGTTTTGGCTAGAGGGCCATAGGTGCGCATGACAAGTCAATAACCGGGTGAGTACTATCGGGTTTCTCCAGGGACTACGACTTTCGCTCCAGCTTGAAGCCCGCACGCCGTATTGATGGTGGTGAAACCGCTTTCTCGTCTTGGGTAACTACATATTCACGTGACGAGGGGAGCCGATCGTCCGGCTCCCCTTTTTCATGACGACTGCGCAATCAGTGCGAGATCATCCAAGGACGTTTGGACGGGAACGTCTTGGCGCCGTCCCGCGTATACACGGCGCTGCCCTTGCCGCCGGAGCAGCAGGAGCAGCCCGGACCATGGGCCATCGCATGACCTGCCGCCCGGTCCGACTTCTTCGACAGCTTCGGCGCGTGGGCGCTCCGCTCGTTGGTTTCGAAGGCGGTCCGGCGCGCCGGGTCCATGCCGCCGATGTTGGGGAAGGACAGGTAGGCCCGGGGCGCCGGCGCTCCGCAATCGGGGCAGCCGCACGGCTCCGCCGACCGCGCCATGGGCCGCAGCGCCGTGAAGGCGCCGCAGCTTTCGCACATGTAGTCGTAGACCGGCATGGTGCTGCTCCTCAAAGGTCCGGGGTGAGCGGCACGTCGACCGAGCCGTCCAGCATCTTCTTCGGTCCGTCCGAGCCGGGATTGATGTCGAACTCGAACACCCCGGTCGGCAGCCACAGGGTGGCGCAGGCGTTGGGAATGTCGACGACGCCGCTGATGTGACCCTGGACCGGCGCCGTGCCGAGAACCGCGTAGGCCTGGGCGCGGGTGAAGCCGAACTTGGTCAGGTACTCGATCGCGTTCAGGCAGGCCTGGCGGTAAGCCACGTGGACGTCGAGATAGTGCTGGACGCCGCCCTCGTCGACCGAGATCCCCTCGAAGATCAGGTAGTCGTCGTAGGTCGGCTTGATCGGGCTGGGCTTGAAGATCGGGTTCTTGATCCCGAACTTCGCCATGCCTCCCTTGATCAGCCCGACCTTCAGATGGATCCAGCCGGCCATCTCGATGGCGCCGCAGAAGGTGATCTCGCCGTCGCCCTGGCTGAAATGCAGGTCGCCCATGGACAGCCCGGCCCCTGGCACATAGACCGGGAAGAAGACCCTGGCGCCGCGCGACAGGTCCTTGATGTCGCAATTTCCGCCATGCTCGCGCGGCGGCACGGTGCGCGCGCCCTCGGCTCCCGCCGCCTTCGCGTCGTCTCCCTTCATGCGGCCCATGTGGGCGGTCGGGCCGTAGGGCAGCGTGGCGAGCGCCGGCACCCGCTCGGGATCGGTGTCGAACAGAGCCTTCTCGCGGGTGTTCCAGGTCTGGAGCATGTCGCGGGACGGCAGGCAGCCGATCAGGCCCGGATGGATCAGGCCGGGGAAGCGAACGCCCGGCACGTGGCGCGACTTGGTGAACATGCCCTCGAAGTCCCAGATCGACTTCTGCGCCTCGGGGAAATGCTCGGTCAGGAAGCCGCCGCCGTTCTTTTTGGAGAAGAAGCCGTTGAATCCCCACTGGCTGGCCGGGAAGGCACCGATATCCAGGAAGTCCACCACCAGCAGGTCGCCCGGTTCCGCCCCTTCCACGCCGATCGGGCCGGACAGGAAATGGACCTGGGTCAGGTCGACGTCGCGCACGTCGGCGGCGCTGTCGTCGTTCTTGATCTGGCCGCCGGTCCAGTCGAAGCACTCGACGATGAAGTCGTCGCCGGGCTTCACCGTGGCCACCATCGGGATATCCGGGTGCCAGCGGTTATGGATCATGTCGTTGTCGTAGGGGGAAGAGCCCAGGTCGATCTTGATGATTGTTTCCGCCATGTCAGCACTCCTTCTCGATGGGTTGTTTGTCTTGAGGGCGAAAGGAATTCCGGTATTCAGACCGACAGGTATCGGGCGACCTGCGCCTCGTCGATTCCGGCCCTCGGCTGGTCCTGGACGATGTCGCCGTTCTCCAGCACGAGGACGCGGTCGGCGATGTCGAGCGCGAAGCTCAGCACCTGCTCCGACACGACGATGCTGAGGCCGCGCTCGTCGCGGATGCGCTTCAGGGTGCGGGCCATGTCGCGGATGATGGAGGGCTGGATGCCCTCGGTCGGCTCGTCCAGGAGAAGCACCTTGGGCCGGCTGGCGAGCGCGCGGGCGATGGCGAGCTGCTGCTGCTGGCCGCCGGACAGGTTGCCGCCGCGGCGGCCCCTCATCTCCAGCAGCACGGGAAACAGCTCGTAGATGTCGGGCGGGACCCTGCTCTCGCCCGACACCGTCAGGCCGGTCTCGATGTTCTCCTGCACCGTCATGGTGGAGAAGATCATGCGACCCTGCGGCACGAACCCGACGCCCTTGGCCACGCGCTGGTGGCTCTTCAGGTGGGTGATGTCGGCGCCGCCGACCGCGACCGAGCCGCTGCGGGTCGGCACGATCCCCATCAGGGACTTCATCAGCGTGGTCTTGCCCATGCCGTTGCGGCCCATGATCGCGACGATCTCGCCGGGAGCGACCATGAAGTCCAGGCCGTGGAGAACCTCGCTCTGGCCATAAGCCACGTGAAGGTTGGAGACGTTGAGCATTTCCGGCGTTCCCCCTCAATGGCCAAGGTAGACTTCGACGACACGCGGATCATTCTTCACGTGGCCCATTGATCCTTCGGACAGGACCTTTCCCTGATGCAGGACCGTGACGCGGTGGGCGATGTCCTCGACGAACTTCATGTCGTGCTCGATCACGATCACCGCGCGGTCCTTGATGATCCGGTTGAGCAGGTCCGCCGTCTTGACCCGCTCGGCGACGCTCATGCCGGCCACCGGCTCGTCGAGCATCAGGAGCTTGGGGTCCTGGATCAGGAGCATGCCGATCTCCAGCCACTGCTTCTGCCCGTGGCTCAGATGTTCCGCCCGCTGGTCCAGATGGTCGGCCAGGAAGATGGTTTCCGCGATCTCGTCGATGCGGTCGCGCACCGCGGCGTCCCGCTTGAAGGCGAGCGCGCCGAACACGGAGTGGCCGCGGGGATAGGAGATCTCCAGGTTCTCGAAGACGCTGAGATCCTCGTAGATCGACGGGTTCTGGAACTTGCGGCCGATCCCCTCGGCCACGATCCGGTCCTCGCGCAGCCGGGAAATCTCCTTACTCTTGAACTTGATCGACCCCCCGGTGGCGCGGGTCCGGCCGCAGATCAGGTCGAGCACCGTGGTCTTGCCGGCCCCGTTGGGGCCGATGATCACGCGGATCTCGTTCTCCTCCACATAGAAGGACAGGTTCTCGACGGCCTTGAAGCCGTCGAACGACACGGTCAGGCCTTCGACCGAGAGGAGGAAGCTGGTCTCGTTCGCCATGGTTCAGGTCCTCCGCTCGGCGGCGGCGGCAGGCGGGGCGATCGGGCGGGCGCCGGCGCGGAACGCGGCCCAGCGGTCGAACAGCGGCTGGACATGGACCTGCCAGAGGCCGGCAAGGCCGTTGGGGAACGCCATGACGACGCCGATGAACAGGGCGCCCATCGCGAACAGCCACAGTTCCGGGAAGCTCTCCGAGAAGATCGTCTTGGCGTAGTTGACGAACAGCGTGCCGTAGACGGCGCCGAACAGCGACAGCCGGCCCCCGACGGCGCAGTAGATCACCATCTCGATCGACGGCACGATGCCGACGAAGGACGGCGACATGAATCCGACCTGGAGCGTGAACATCGCCCCGCCGACCGCTGCCAGGACGGAGGCGAAGCAGAAGATGAAGATCTTGAAGTTGGAGACGTCGTAGCCGGAGAAGCGGACCCGGTCCTCCTTGTCGCGGATCGCCACCAGGATGCGGCCGTACTTGGAGCGTCGGACGAACTGAGCCAGGAGCAGGCAGCCGAGAAGCAGGGCGACGGTGACGAAATACAGCACCTCCTTCGCGAAGTCGGTGCGGATGTCCCAGCCTTTCAGCGTGCGCAGGTCGGTGATGCCGTTGATGCCGCCGGTATAACCCTGCTGCCCGATGATCAGGATCGTCAGGATCGCGGCGATGGCCTGGGTGATGATCGCGAAATAGACCCCGCCGACGCGCCGCTTGAACATCGCGACGCCGATGATCCAGGCGAAGGCGGCCGGCACCACCAGGATCGCGACGACGGTCAGGGTCAGGCTGTGGAACGGCTGCCAGAAGAAGGGCAGTTCGGTGATCTGGTTCCAGTCCATGAAGTCGGGGATGCCGGGCGTGGACTGGATCGCCGTCGCCTCCGGGCTGGAGGCTTCGAGCTTAAGGAACATCGCCATGCAGTAGCCGCCGAGCCCGAAGAAGATCCCCTGCCCCAGGCTGAGGATGCCGGCGTTGCCCCAGCACAGCACCAGCCCCAGCGCCACGAAGGCGTAGGTCAGGTATTTGCCGACCAGGTTCAGCCGGAAGCTGTCGAGAGCCATGGGGAAGACGACCAGCAGCAGGGCCGCCAGAACGACCAGGAAGAAGACTTCGTTGCGCCTGAGAAAGATATTGCCGCTTCTCATGGATGGTCCCTCATCGCCTTACCTTGAGGACGAACAGGCCCTGGGGCCGCAGCATGAGAATTCCGACGACCGTCAGCAGCGTCAGCACCTTCGCCATCGAGCCGCTGAGGAAGAATTCCATGGTGGACTGGGCCTGGGAGATCACGAAGGCCGACGCGATGGTGCCGAGCAGGCTTTGGGCGCCGCCGAACACCACCACCAGGAAGGTGTCGACGATGTAGAGCTGACCGGAAGTCGGACCGGTCGAGCCGACCATGGTGAAGGCGCTTCCGGCGACCCCGGCGATGCCGCAGCCGATGCCGAAGGTGTAGCGGTCGACCTTCTCGGTATCGATGCCGACCGCGCCGGCCATGACCCGGTTCTGCATGACGGCCCGGACCTGCTTGCCCCAGCGCGAGCGGTACATCAGCACGCCGACCGCGATCGTGATCATCAGGGTCAGCGCCATGACGAACAGCCCGTTGATCGGCACCTCGATCACGTCGGTCACCGGCAGCGAGCCGATCAGCCACTGCGGCAGTTCAACGCCGACCTCCCGGGCGCCGAAGACGGAGCGGTAGAACTGCTGGAGGATCAGGCTGAGGCCCCAGGTCGCCAGCAGCGTATCGAGCGGCCGGCGATAGAGGTGCCGGATCATCGCCCATTCCACCAGCATCCCCAACGCCCCCGCCCCGACGAAGGCGAGCGCCATGGCGACGAAGAAATAGACGCTGAACAGGGCCGGGATATGGTTGAGGAAGAAATTCGACGTGAAATAGGTGATGTAGGCTCCCAGGATCAGAAATTCCCCGTGCGCCATGTTGATGACGCCCATCTGCCCGAAGATGATCGCGAGCCCGAGGGCCATCAGCACGAAAACGGAAAACAGGATCAGACCGGCGAATCCCTGCATGGCGAAAATGGAGCCGAGTTCGGCCAGCGTGTAGCCTTCGAACATGGATCGCTCTCCTGACGAATGGTGCTCCCGCACGGTCGGAGGGTGCGCGTCCCGCGCACCGGAGGCGGCGGGGACGCCGCCCCTCCGAACGCGCCTTCAGGTCACTGGTAGCCCTTGGGGAAGGGATCCGGCTCCATCAGGTCGGCGGTCTCGTAGATCACCTCGTACTGGCCGTCGGCCTTGGCCTTCCCGACGCGGGTCTTGCTCCACAGGTGATGGTTCTCGTGGATCCGGACATAGCCTTCGGGCGCCTGCGGGAACTCGATCCCCGGCGAGGCCGCGGCGACCTTGTCCACGTCGAAGCTGCCGGCTTTCTCCACCGTCAGCTTCCACAGCCACGGCCCCAGATAGGCGGCCTGGGTCACGTCGCCGATCACGATGTTCTCGCCCCACATCTTCTTGAAGGCTTCCACGAAGGCCTTGTTGTTAGGGTTGTCGAGCGACTGGAAGTACTTCATGCAGGCATAGGCGCCGGCGATGTTCTCGCCGCCGATGCCGAGGATCTCGTCCTCGGTGACCGAGATGGTGACCAGCGTCTGCTTGGACAGGTCGATGCCGGCCGCCTTGAGCTGCTTGTAGAAGGCGACGTTGGAGCCGCCGACGATGATCGCGTAGATCACGTCCGGCTTGGTCAGCTTGATCTTGTTGATGACAGAGTTGAACTGGGTATGCCCGAGCGGGAAATACTCCTCGCCGACGACCTTCAGGCTGTTCTTCTCGATATGCTTGCGGGCGATCTTGTTGGAGGTGCGCGGCCAAATATAGTCGGAGCCCAGCAGATAGAAGCTCTTGGCCTGCTTCTCCTTCACCACCCAGTCGATGCCGGCCAGGATCTGCTGGGTCGCTTCCTGCCCGGTATAGATGACGTTCTTCGACTGCTCCAGCCCCTCGTAGAAAGTGGGATAGTAGAGCATGCCGTTGTATTGCTCGAATACCGGCAGCACCGCCTTGCGCGATGCCGACGTCCAGCAGCCGAAAACGGCGGCGGCCTTATCGTTGACCAGCAGCTTCTTGGCCTTTTCCGCGAAGTTGGGCCAGTCACTGGCGCCGTCCTCCTGGATGAACTCGATCTTGCGGCCGAGAACGCCGCCCATCTCGTTGATCTGCGCGATCGCCAGCTTCTCCGCCTGGACCGATCCGGTCTCGCTGATCGCCATGGTGCCGGTGACGGAATGGAGGATGCCGACCCGCACGGTGCTGTCCGTCACCGCGAGGCCCGTCGTGTTGACCGCCGAGGTGGCAGGCGCCTGGGCATAGGCGGGCCTGGAGAGCAGCCCCGGCAGCAGCGTCGCCGCGGGGAGCGCCGCCATGCCGAGCAGAAGCTTGCGGCGCAGGGTGGATTCGGGACCGTTCGATTCCGGGCCGGTCGGGAAATGGTCGGAAGACATGCAACCTCCTTGTGCTTATCGGCGTCAGGCAGGCGCAAAGGTTCCGGTCGATGCCGCGATGCAGCAATACGGCAATTGACGTATATGCTAGTATTCAGGCGTCGGGCTAGCGTGACCGACACCCATCGCTTCGGGGGCTTTTCACTCTGACGGCAGATCGAGGACGGATGGCGGCGCTTCAGAAAATCGTCAGGGTCCGGCGCACCTACAATCAGTGGGTCGCCAACCAGACCCTGGAGGATTTCGCGCTGCGCTTCACCGCCAAGGGTGCGCGCCGCTGGTCGGCGCTGCGGGTCGCCAACACCGCGCTCGGCGCGATCTCGTTCCTGGCGCTGGAGGCGATCGGCGGGACGGTGACGCTGAACTACGGCTTCACCAACGCGATGGCGGCGATCCTGGCCGTGGGCCTGCTGATCTTCATCACGGCGGTGCCGATCAGCTACTATGCCGCCCGCTACGGGGTGGACATCGACCTGCTGACCCGGGGCGCCGGGTTCGGCTATATCGGCTCGACCATCACGTCGCTGATCTACGCTTCCTTCACCTTCATTTTCTTCGCGATCGAGGCCGCGATCATGGCCCTGGCGCTGGAGATGGGGTTCGGCATCCCCCTGTCGGCCGGCTACCTGATCAGCTCCCTGGTGGTCATCCCGCTGGTGACCCACGGCATCACCTTCATCAGCCGGTTCCAACTCTGGACCCAGCCGGTCTGGGTGGTGCTGCACGTGCTGCCCTTCGTCTTCATCGCGATCCACCAGTCCAACGGGTTGCGGGAATGGACCGGATACTCCGGGCTGGTCGGGGCGCCGGACGGATCGTTCGACCTGCTGCTGTTCGGGGCGGCGTCGGGCGTGATCTTCGCGCTGATCGCCCAGATCGGCGAGCAGGTCGATTTCCTGCGCTTCATGCCTGTGAGGCGCAGGGGCAACCGCGTCGCCTGGTGGACTTCCCTGCTGTCGGCCGGGCCGGGCTGGATCGTGCTGGGCATGATCAAGCTGGCGGCGGGGTCGTTCCTGGCGGTGCTGGCGGTCGGCCAGGGCATGTCCGTCGAGCAGGCGGCGGAACCGACGCGGATGTATCTGGTGGCGTTCGGCCACATGTTCACCAGCGCCGACATGGCGCTGTTCGCGATGGTGGCTTTCGTGGTCGTGTCGCAGATCAAGATCAACGTCACCAACTCCTATGCCGGCTCCATCGCCTGGTCGAACTTCTTCTCCCGCCTGACCCACAGCCATCCGGGACGGGTGATCTGGCTGGTGTTCAACGTCGCGATCGCCTTCCTGCTGATGGCGGTCGGGATCTACAAGGCTCTGGAGCAGATCCTGGGCCTTTACTCGGTGGTCGCGGTCTCGTGGGTCGGAGCCATCGTCGCCGACCTGCTGATCAACAAGCCGCTGAAGCTGAGCCCGCCGATCATCGAGTTCAAGCGGGCGCACCTGTACGACATCAACCCGGTCGGCGTCGGCTCGATGCTGCTGGGAGTCCTGGCCTCCGCCCTCGCCTTCACCGGGCTGCTGGGTGCCACGGTGCAGGCGCTGGCTCCCTTCGTGGCTCTGGCGGTACCGTTCGCCGCGGCCCCCCTGATCGCATGGGCCACGGGCGGGAAATATTACATCGCGCGCTCCTCGGCGGGACTGCTGCCGGCAACGCCGACGATCCGATGCGTGATCTGCGAACATATGTTCGAGCGGGAGGACATGGCGTTCTGCCCCGCCTACTCGGGAGCCATCTGCTCCCTGTGCTGCTCGCTGGACGCCCGCTGCCACGATGTCTGCAAGCCGCAATCGCGCATGCCGGAGCAAGTGCTGGGCTGGCTGAGGCTGGCCCTGCCGGAGCGGATGGTCGATCGCGTCAACTCCCGCCTGGGCCACTATCTGGGCCTGCTGGCGCTGTTCGGGCTGATCATCGGCCTGATCCTGACGGTGATCTATCATCAGGCGGTGCTCAACGACGACGCCCACCGCGACACCATCGCCGGCATCTTCTGGAACCTGTTCTTCATCCTGATGATCATCACCGGGGTTGCGACCTGGCTGTTCGTGCTGGCCCAGGAAAGCCGCAAGGTCGCCCAGGAGGAGACAGTGCGCCAGACCAACCTGCTGATGCAGGAGATCGAGGCGCACGAGCGGACCGACGCGGAGCTCCAGAAGGCCAAGGAGGTCGCCGAGGCGGCGAATCTCGCCAAGAGCCGCTACGTCGTCGGCATGAGCCACGAGCTGCGCTCGCCGCTGAACGCGATCTTCGGCTATGCCCAGCTTCTGGAGGCCGACCAGACCATCCCGCCGCGCCGGCGCGACGCCATCAAGGTGATCCGGCGAAGCTCCGAGCACCTGTCGAGCCTGATCGAGGGGCTGCTCGACATCTCGAAGATCGAGGCCGGCCGGCTGCGGCTGAACCGGGACGAGGTCCATCTGGTCGAGTTCCTGAACCAGATCGTCGACATGTTCAGGCTCCAGGCGACGGCGAAGGGAATCGAATTCGTGTTCGACCGGCCCGACACGCTGCCGCTGGTGGTCCATACCGATGCCAAGCGCCTGCGCCAGATCCTGATCAACCTGCTGTCCAACGCCATCAAGTTCACGCCCGGCGGCTTCATCGCGCTCCGCATCCGCTATCGCAGCCAGGTCGCCGACATCGAGGTGGAGGACAGCGGCATCGGAATCCTGCCCGACGACCTGGGCCGCATCTTCGAGCCGTTCGTGCGCGGCCAGCAGGCCGGCGCGCGGATGACGCCCGGCACGGGGTTGGGGCTGACCATCACCAAGCTGCTGACCGAGATCATGGGCGGCGAGATCTCCGTCAGCAGCGCCGCCGGCAAGGGCAGCGTGTTCCGGGTCAAGCTGCTGCTGTCGGAAGTGCGGCGGCCCGGCCGGCTGGCCCCCGTCGCGCGAAACATAACCGGCTATGCCGGGCCGCGCCGGACGGTGCTGGTCGCGGACGACGATCCCGACCACCGGGACCTGGTCACCGACATCCTGGGGCCGTTGGGATTCATCGTCTTCACGGTTACGGACGGCGCGGCCTGCGTGGCCTCGGCCCGGGAGATCCAGCCCGACCTGGTGCTGATGGACATCTCCATGCCCGGGATCAACGGGCGCGACGCCGCCCGGCTGCTGCGGCGGTCCGGCGAGGCGAAAGCGCGGATCATCATGATTTCCGCCAATGCCGCCGAAGGACGGGCGGAGCCGGGGGCCGAGGAGGACGGCGGCACCGCCCATGACGGCTATCTGGAAAAGCCGATCACGATCCCGGCGCTGCTCGACGCGATCCGGGCCGTGCTGGGGCTGGACTGGGTCCACGACGCCTCGGTCGAGCCGGCCGAGCCGACGCGGGCCGGCTTTCCGCCGGACACGGTGCCCGGGCGGGGGCACCTGGACGACCTGCGGCAGCTCGGCCGGATCGGCTATGTGCGCGGGATCAAGACCAAGCTCGACGAGATCGAGGTGAAAAGCCCCGAGTGCGGGCCGTTCGTAAGCCACATGAAGTCGCTGGTGAACGACCTCGCGCTCGACGATTACATGCGGACCTTGGAGGCGCTCGATGGTCATGCTGGATAGGCTGAAGGCACGCGACATCGTGCTGGTCGTCGATGATTCCCCGGAAACGCTCGGCATGCTGACCGACGCGCTGGAAGAGGCCGAAGTGACGGTGCTGGTGGCGCTCGAAGGAGCCAAGGCGCTGGCGCTGGTCGACGAGATCACGCCCGACGTGATCCTGATGGACGCGATCATGCCGGGAATGAACGGCTTCGAGACCTGCAAGCGGCTGAAGGACAAAAAGAACGTCGCCCATGTGCCGGTCATCTTCATGACCGGCCTGACCGAGACCGAGCACATCGTCGCGGGCTTCGAGGCAGGCGGCGTCGATTACGTCACCAAGCCGATCGTGCCGGACGAGCTGATCGTGCGGATGCACGCCCATCTGGCGAATGCGCGTCTGGCCCAGAGCGCCCGCAGCGCGCTGGACGCCACCGGCAGGTTCCTGCTGGCCGCCAGCAAGGCCGGCGAGGTGCTGTGGTGCACCCCGCAGGCGAGCATCCTGCTGGCCCCGCTGCTGGACGCGGCCGCCGGTGACGGCGGACGCCTGCCTTCCGCCGTCAGGAGTTGGCTCGCGGAGCGCGACGGTTCCGGGTCCGACGGGCGGACGGACAGCGTCGCCGTGACGTGCGGCGACGAGGGGCACCGGATCCAGTTCACCTATGTCGGCCGCGCCGGCCCCGACGAGTTCCTGCTGAGGCTGGTCAACAACCGGAGCTGCACCGAGGAGGCCCTGCTGAAGGAACGGCTCTGCCTGACCGCGCGGGAGTCGGAGGTGCTGCTGTGGATCGCCCGCGGCAAATCCAACCGCGACATCAGCGAGATCCTGGGCATGAGCGCCCGCACGGTCAACAAGCATCTGGAGCAGATCTACGCCAAGCTGGGCGTGGAGAACCGCGCCTCGGCGGCGGTGGTCGCGATCCGGACGGTGGGATTGACCTGAGGGAACTCCGCGCCGATCCCCGACAACATTTCGTCTTTCCAAGTGTTGAGTCCATGTCGCCATGCCCGACGCCGGTTCCGGCAGACGGGAGGGCGCCTCTACAACCATCCGCATCGGGAGGAAAACATGGCGGACGACAAGGGCAACACCGGAGCTGCCGCGACCGGCAGGGGGACCCAGCAGGCCGAGAACGCGCTTCGCCAAGGGGCCGACCAGCTTCGCAACCAGATGGGCAACATGGCCGACGTGGCGGGAATGTCGGCGAAGGTTTCCCAGGAGATGATCCAGCGCTCCGGCCAGAACTTCGAGATGATGAAGCGGATCGCCGAGACCATGACCTCGGGCGCCCGCAGCGCGGCCGCCGAGTGCGCGGAGTATGCCAAGCATTCGGCCAAGCGGCAGTCGGAAATGATGCAGCAGCTCGCGTCGGCGCGCAGCCCGAACGATGTCCTGGACATCCAGAACCGTTATCTTCAGGACAATCTGAAGGAGCTCCTGAGCTTCAGCGAGCGCCTGTCCCGCCTGTCGGCGGACAAGGCCAAGGAAGCCAGCGAACGGTTGGACAACAAGGGCTGATTGGCCGTTGTCCGTTCAAAGTGATACAAGCGCAAATCTCCGGGCCGTTCATTGGAGCGGTCCGGAGCG
Organism: Skermanella sp. TT6; assembly: GCF_016653635.2. Classification (NCBI taxonomy): domain Bacteria; kingdom Pseudomonadati; phylum Pseudomonadota; class Alphaproteobacteria; order Rhodospirillales; family Azospirillaceae; genus Skermanella; species Skermanella cutis. The sequence goes on along the minus strand of NZ_CP067420.1, from coordinate 2,088,917 downwards.
GCATCAGCAGGTCGAGCCGCGGAACGCCTTCAGGCGGGTGACCCCAGCGTCCAGATAACATACCGCATCGAAGAAGATGCCCAGGTTCTCCTGGTTGCAGTGCCGCCTTTTCACCAGATAAAGCAGTTCGGTCTCCAGATCCTGAAGCGCTTTGGCAGTGATATGGGGATTTCGATGAGTCCCCATGAAGCTGGACAGATGATCCTGACTTATGTTGAGGTTCAGAAGCTGCAAGACAGTGTGTATCGCCGCTTTTTCTTGCAAGGTATGCGCTTCGGGCGGATCCTCATCAAGCCCATGTAATTGAAGATGGACGATACGCCTCTGGCAGAGCCTGAACAAGAGCACTCCCGCCACTTTGCCTTCCGATACGCCGTTCTGCAGCTTCCGGCGCGTCTGCAGGAACTCCAAATCGGTTTCACACTCTCGCAATGCGGCGATGAACTCCGCCTTTGAGATGCTGATCAGGGACCGCTTGCTTGGGTCGGTAGCGGCCAACATATAGCACGAAAATTCGGTCACAAGGTATAGAATATTATTTTTATCGAACATAATAATACCATAGCACGAGCGAAGCTTGAACAAACAGAATCACTCTACAAATCGAATCTTTTCATACGCCCTGCTCTTTCGTCCATTGTCGGCTTATCTGCCGCCTCAATCAATTGGTTGAAGCCTTCCGGGGTAGTCGCCATTCCGCTATTTCCGCCTTGCGGAACGCTCGGAGCCCCCTCTTTGACGCCCATGGCTACTTGATGCGCGAAACGCCTGGATCAAGTCCCCAGGCGTGGTGTAGGAGCGCCCGTTCCGGGGCAGGCCCGCAGGGAGGCGTAGCCGACCGGAGGGCCTGCCCCGGAACGGGCGGTCATCGTGGTTCTCGGGTAAAGTCTGGTCACCACAACACATACCTGATCCAAGGTGACCACGATGACCGACGAGATGATGACGCTTCGCTCGATGCTTGAAAAGGGCACAGATGCGGATGTGCTGCGTGAGATGATCGGCTTTGCCGCCCAGCGGCTGATGGAGATGGAGGTTCAGGCGGTGACCGGCGCCGGTCACGGTGAGCGCTCGGCTGACCGCCTCGCACAGCGCAATGGCTACCGGGATCGCGACTGGGAAACCAGAGCCGGCACGGTGGAACTGCGCATCCCCAAGCTGCGCAAGGGCAGCTATTTTCCAGGATTTCTGGAGCCGCGCCGGATGGCCGAGAAGGCGCTGACGGCGGTGATCCAGGAGGCCTACATCCAGGGCGTTTCGACCCGCGGGGTGGACGATCTGGTCAAAGCCATGGGCACGAGCGGCATCTCCAAGAGCCAGGTCAGCCGCCTGTGCGAAGAGATCGACGACCGGGTCAAGACGTTCCTGAACCGTCCGATCGAAGGCGACTGGCCTTACCTCTGGATCGATGCGACCTACGTCAAGGTGCGCCAGCAGGGACGCATCGTGTCTGTCGCCGTGACCGTCGCGGTGGCGGTCAACACCGATGGCCGGCGCGAGGTGCTGGGCATGGACATCGGCGCATCGGAGGCCGAAACCTTCTGGCTCGAATTCCTGCGCAAGCTCAAGCGTCGCGGTCTCGCCGGCGTCAAGCTGGTGATTTCCGACGCCCATGAAGGCATCAAGGCCGCTGTCCAGCGCGTGTTCCAGGCGACATGGCAGCGCTGCCGGGTGCATTTTATGCGCAACGCCATGGCGCATGCTGGCAAGCAGGGCAAGCGCCTCTTCGCCGCGTTCATCGCCACCGCCTTCGCCCAGGACACCGCCGAGGCCGCCAAAGTCCAGTGGCGCCAAGTCGCCGATCAGATCCGCGCCAAAGTTCCCAAGCTGGCAGCCCTCCTGGACGAGGCGGAAACCGACGTGCTGGCCTACATGACGTTCCCAAAGGAACATCGGGTCAAGATACACTCGACAAACCCGATCGAGCGCCTGAATGGCGAGATCAAGCGCCGGACCGACGTTGTCGGCATCTTTCCGAACGAGGACGCCATTACTCGCCTCATCGGCGCTATTCTCCTGGAGCAGAACGATGAATGGGCCGTCCAGCGCGCCCGCTACATGACACTGGAAACTATCGCTCCACTCGGCGATGATAGCCCCATCATGCTGCCCGCCGCAGGGGCATGAGCAACCCGGCCAGACTGCTGGGAACCAGGATGATTGGTGACGCCAATCCTACACCACGTCTGGGGACACGATCAAACGCCTGAGTATTTCTTCGTCTTCAAGTTCGGCAAGTGTCGGCATTAAAAAACTCCTAATTGAAAAATCCACCAGCTTAAGACATCTTTTTAGCATGCTTTTGACGGACTTCAATCACGATTTCACCCCAGTGATTATAATGAAATGTAACGCCAGTCACTTTGAAACTAATGAATACCGTCGTCGTCAAGACTGAATGCCTGTGTGTTCAGTCACCCAAAGGCGTTGAAATATGCAATGACCTGCACATTCCAAACTATCATCCACAAGATATAGGAATACATCGGCCTGTCCGCCTGCCATGCAGCTCAAGCGTCATATGCCCTCGGTGCGATCTCCTTCACACCGAAAGTCAAACTCCTGTGGGCCGGTTTACAGGGTCCGGGGCGGGGAGCGGATAGGGTTTGTCCATCGAGAACGACAGCGGCGACCGCCGCGAACCCAACCACCCAGGCCCTGAAGGAGATACCGTCATGATCCGCATCACCAACGCCCCCGCGCTGGCCGCCCTGATCGCCCTGTCCATCGTCACCGGCTCCCTGCCAGCCGGCCCGGCCCTGGCCCAGCAACGCGGCGGCGTCGAGATCGGCGGCAACGCCACCGTCATCGGCCTCGCGAACAACGCGGTCAACGCCGCCACCGGCTTCCTGGCGAAGGCGGACCAGAACATCGGCGCCGTCAAGGGCGACGTGAACATCAAGGGCAACGCGACCGTCATCGGCCTCGCCAACAACGCGGTCAACGCGGCCACGGGCTTCCTGTCCAACGCCTGCCAGTCGGTCGGCGTGGTCAGTTCCGAGAGCGACTGCTGATCCCGTAGCGCAGCTCCGCGCTCCCTTCCGCCTCTCCTCTCCTCTCCACTCTCGCCCCGCGGCCGACGCCGCGGGGCATTTTTCGTCGGAGCGCATTTCCTCCGCTTCTCGCGAACGGCGCTTCACGCCTAAACTCGCCTGCCCGCTTCCCTGGAACTCGCCGGGAATCGATGATGCGAGACGCGATGAAGACGTCCGGACACCGGCCGCCCCTGCCCATCCTGCCGCTGGCGGTCACCCTGTGCGGTTTCGCCCTGGGCTTCCTGTGGCCCGCCGTCCGGTCGCGGCTCGGGCTGGGACCGGACGGCGCCCTGGACGATACCGTGACCCTGGTGGCCGGGTCCGCCGGCTGGTTCGGGCTTGCCTGGGTCGCGACCCGCGTGGTCGACGGCCTGCTGCGCTCCCCGGCCACATCCGGCCAGTCGCCGGCGGCGCCCCGGCTGGTCGGCGACTTGGCGCGCGTCCTGTTCTTCGGGCTGGCCGGGCTGGCGGTGGCAAGCTTCGTCCTTCATCTGCCGGTCACCGGACTGGTCGCGACGTCGGGCGTGGTCATCGCGGTGCTGGGGTTCGCGCTGCGCAACATCCTGGCCGACATCTTTTCCGGCATCGCGATCAACGTCGAGCACCCCTACCGGATCGGCGACTGGATCCAGGTGGGAACGGCGTCCGGCGGACCGGGGCCGACGGGCAAGGTGGTCGAGGTCAATTGGCGCTCGACCCGGCTTCTGACGACGGATGGGACCACCGTCATCCTGCCCAACGGCCTGATCGCGGGCAGCCGCTTCGTCAATCTCAGCCTGCCGGATCCCTCCTACCGGGCCTCGTTGCGGGTCCACCTGGACGCCGCGGTCCCGGTCAAGAGAGCGCGGCGGGTGCTGATGTCCGCCCTGCTGTCGGTCGATCACCTGCTGGGCGAGGGTCCGTCCGACGTGGTGGTGGAAAGCGTTGGGGAGGCCGGCGTCTGCTACCTGCTGCGGTTCCGCGTGCCCGACCACGGCGCCGAGATTGCCTGCCGGGACGCCGTCGCCGCCGCCATGCTGAAGGCGTTGCGCGACGCCGGCCTGTCGATCGCCGCGCCGCGCCGCAGCCTGGTTCCTCAGAGCCGCACCGCCCGCGACCTGGAGGGTATGGATATCTGCCGCCGCATGCTTGGCGCGGTCCCCTTGTTCCAAGCCTTCACGCCTGGCGAACTGGATGCCCTGGCGAGCCGGATGATGCGCAGGCAGTTCGCGGCCGGCGCCGTCGTGGTGAACCAGGGCGACCAGGGGTCTTCGCTCTTCCTTGTGACGGAGGGGTTGCTGGAGGTCCGCGGGACCCTCGACGGTGACGGCGGTGCCCGGACCGTCGTGCTGGACCGCATGGCGCCGGGAGCGATCTTCGGCGAGATGGCGCTGCTGACCGGCGAGCCGCGCAGCGCCACGGTGGCGGCCATGACCGACGCCGTCGTCCATGAGCTTGCCGGCGAGCATCTGCGCCCGCTGCTGCATGATCGCGCCGAACTGGCGGAGAGGCTTTCCGAGCTGATGGCGGAGCGGGCGGAGCACAACGCGGAGAAGCGCGCGACCGCGTTGCGCCCGGCGCCCGAACCGCCGGTCCCCCATCGGCCGGACCTGCTGAACCGCCTGCGGGACTTCTTCGGACTGCCGGCACCGTGACCCGGTCCATGCGACTGCCGCTCATCGATGAGCCGGGCGTGGCCCGCTTCACAGTGATTCCGGGACGGGTGTAAGCCGGATTACATCGACGGCTCAAGGGTTTGGGTAGGTTTGTTTCATCGCGAAGGACGCGATCGGCGCTGAAGCCGGAACCCACCGCAAACCCAATGAAAAGGAGTTCAGTCCATGATCCGCATCACCACTGCCCTGGTCGCCCTGTCCATCGTCACCGGTTCCCTGGCCGCCGGCCCGGCCTTGGCCCAGCAGCGCGGCGGCGTCGAGATCGGCGGCAACGCCACCGTCATCGGCTTGGCCAACAACGCGGTCAACGCCGCCACCGGCTTCCTGGCGAAGGCCGACCAGAACATCGGTTCGGTCAAGGGCAACGTGAACGTCAAGGGCAACGCCACCGTCATCGGCCTCGCCAACAACGCGGTCAACGCTTCGACGGGGTTCCTGTCCAGCGCCTGCCAGACGGTCGGCGGCATCAACTCGGAAAGCGACTGCTGACCGGCGCCACGGCACGGCCCCGCGGCGCAGCGATCGCCGCGGGGCGGGGATCAGGCTTCCGCCTCGTCCTCGTCGTAGAAGTCGGCAAGCTCGCGCAGGCCGTCGAGGTCGCGGATCGTGACCGATCCCGCCGAGACGGTGATCAGCCCGTCGCGCTGCCATTCGTTCAGGTGCTTGTTGGTGCTTTCCCGGGTGATGCCGACCAGGGTACCCAACTGCTGCTGGGAGAGCTTGACGTCGATCCGGGTTCCCCCGCCGCGCTCCTCCACACCGAAGGCTGTCGCCAAGCGGACGAGGCAGCGGGCGAGCCGGATCGGCACTTCCAGGAACAGGGTGTCCTCCAGCTGGGTGCTGGTCCTCCGCAGCCGGTCGCACAATACGTTGAACATGCGCAGGCAGACGGTGGGATGGCTTTCCAGCCAGGGCAGGAAATGCCGACGCTCCAGCACCAGCAGGCTGGTGTCCTCGATCGCGACCGCCTCGGCCGTCCGCGGCTTGCCGTCCAACAGGGCGATCTCGCCGAAATACTCGCCCTTCCGGACGATGTTCAGCGTGACCTCCTTGCCCTCGGCCGAGTAGCTGCAGATCCGCACCCGGCCCGACAGCACGGCCATCATGCTGGAGCCGGGGTCGCCCTGGCGGAAGATGATGGTCCGGGGCCGGTGCTGCGCCACGGTGGCATAGGCGGCCAGTTGCGACAGATCGCCGGGATCGACATGCTTCAGCAAGGAATGCTCCGCCAGGACGGCAAGCTTTTCCTCCAGTCCCATCATGGCCATCGGCGATGCCTCTCAGGCTAAGCCCTGTCATGGACCAGGACATACCAAGGATTGTGTTTTTCCATGATTTGAGAAGCATTATGGTCACGCCGATCCGGGACTGTCCACTTCTCCCTAGACGGTGGAAAGCTAAACGAAATAGCGATTGCCCCCTCCAGTCTTTCAGATAGAGACTGATACCCCTTCAAGTTCCCAAGCCGTAGCGATCAGGAAAGGAGTCCCACCATGCCCAAGATCCGCCTTCGCCGTCGCGGACCGGCCCGCCGTGGCTGGGCCAGGCGCGCCGGGTGGCTGGCGGGCGGGTGCCTGATGCTCGCGGGATGCATGTCGGACCCGGCGATAGCCCCCGTCGTGGTGGAGCCGAAGACGCCGACCACGAAGACGATCAGCAGCTTCACCAGCAGCCTGCAATGCATGGACACCCTGCTGTGGCAGCACGGCAAGAGCGACATCTATATCATGACCTCGGGCATTCCCGATGCCACCGGCAAGGTCGCTGCCGGAACCAAGGAGATGCTGATCACCGCGATCTCCCGCATGTCGGCGCGCAGCAACGCGTTCCGCTTCGTGGACTTCGAACCCAACCCGAGCAGCGACGTCACGGCCCTGTCCGCCCTGATCGGCGTGCAGCCCAACTTCGTGGTGCCCAGCTATTACATCCGGGGCGCCATCACCCAGCTGGACGAGAACGTGCTGAGCGAGCTGCAGGGCGGTTCCGTGTCCCTGCCCTTCCTGGACCTGGGAGCGTCGCGCGACCGGATCGTCTCGGTCGTTTCGGTCGATCTCAATGTCGGCGAGGTGGTGACCCGCCAGATCCTGCCGGGCATGTCGGCCAGCAACTCGATCGCGGTGGTGCGGTCGGGCATCAGCGGCGATGCCGGCGGCCGGATCGACAAGGCCGGGTTCGCCTTCAACGTGGCCTTCAACAAGTCGGAGGGATTCCACCAGGCGGTCCGGACGCTGGTCGACCTGAGCGTGGTCGAGACGCTGGGCAAGCTGACGCGGGTGCCCTACTGGCAGTGCCTGGGCCTGGACCAGACCAACCCGACCTTCCGGGCGCAGGCCCGCGAATGGTTCGACACCACCCCGCCCGACGAGCAGGTCCGCTTCGCCCAGCAGATCCTGTCCAGCGGCGGCTATTACGAGGGTCCGATCACCGGCATCTATGACATAGACACCAAGGAGGCGGCGGCTCGCTATCAGACCGACAACGACCTGATCGCCACGGGCAGGATCGATTTCGACCTGTACTATTCGATGTTGGGCAAGCCCGGCGTGACCGCCCGCGCGCCCGGACGCACCGGCGCCATAGCCAATGCGGGCGGCCCCGGCATTCCGCTGGTCCCGACCGATGCGAACGGCGAGCGCCGCCTGGACCTGTTCCTCAACACCGACCGCGGCCCGGTGCCCCAGTTCAAACAGGGCGAGGCCCTGGTGGTGAAGGTGCAGGCGACCGCGGACGCGTTCCTCTATTGCTATTATCAGGACAGCGACGGAACCGTGGCGCGGGTCTTCCCGAACCGCTTCCAGCCCGACGCCTTGGTGACGGCGAACCAGCAGGTCGAGATCCCGCCCGGCTACGAAAAGCCTTTCAACATCCGCCTGGACAGCGTCGGCGACAGCGAGGCGGTCGCGTGCTTCGCCTCGGCCCGAGAGGTCGGCCTGTCCCTGCCCGATGCGATGAAGATCGAGGACCTGAGGCCGATCCCGCAGGCGACCCTTCAGGGCGTCACCCAGGCGTTCAACGAGATCCCGGGCGGGAACGTCCGGACAAAGCGCCTGAACCTGCGCGTCGTCCCGGCCAACACGGTCGATTTCTGAGCTGCGTCCGCCTTACGCCACCGCAAGGCTGGACGGCGGAACCGGCAGCATGCCCGACCAGTCCGCGCGTCCGGACAGCGCATCCAGCACGGCATCGGCAAGCGCCAGGGCCGCCCGGGTCTCCGACCGGGCATCGATGCCGAACAGGTTGATCAGCCCCGGGATGCCGTGTTCCGCCTGTCCCTGGATCCGGAAATCGGGCGACCGGGGTCCATCCGTGCCCGGCTCGTCGCCGCGGCCAGCCACGTCCCTCGACTCGGACAGGACGTCCATCCAGCTTTCGCCTTGGAAGCCGGAAAAGAAGAGGGCAGCCGACTTGGGTCCGCGGCAGCCCGGCACCACGAGGCGGTCGAACGGTGCCGTCCCTTCCAGCTTGTACCGTTTCGATCCCGGTCCGGACAGCTCGGGCGGCGCATGGTTCCGCATGCCGTCGACCCGGGCGGCGATCTGGACCGCCTCGTAATCCTCCGTCGCGTTGATCAGGCTATCGCAGCGAACCGTCTCCAGCTCGCCCGGCATCCCGCCGAGATCCACCTCGAACCCGCGTCGCATGGGGTAGGCCGCGACCAGCCTGCAATCCTCGGTGACGAAGGCGCCGGCGTTCTCCGCCTCGATCCGCAGGGCAAGGCGAAGCGCGTCGCCATCGACGATGCCCGCGTCGGGAGCGAACAAGCCGCCGACGCATCGCAGCCCCCGCTCGTGGGCGGCCACATCGGCCACGGACAGCAAATCGACCGAGGGGTCGCGCTGCTTGATGTCTTCGAGCACGGCCATCTCGGCGTCGTCGCGGGCGATCAGGAGCTGTCCCGTTCGCCGGAACGGGATCTCCTGGCGGGCACAATAGGACGCCAACGCCTGCGCCCCCTGGGCGGAGAAGCCGGCCCGCAGGGTCCGGGGCCGGTCCACCACCGAGGCCTCGACCGGCTCCGGCCACCCGCCGGCGGCCATGGCAAGTCCCCCGTCATCCTGCTGGCGGTCGCGCCGGGCGATCAACATCACTTCCCGCCCGTCCAGAGCAAGACGCCTCGCGACGGCGGCACCCAAGGTTCCGCTCCCGATCACGACACATTCTATCCTGTCAGCCGACATGAAAAATCCCTCGTCGTGAATAACCCTGGCCTATGACGAAAGACGCTGCCAGCGGTGGATGGTGCGGAGAATTCGTGGACAAGTTCTCTTCGCTTCCCGACATCTATGTCTCTGGCATCCGGAGACAATGTGACGGCTCCCGATAGTAAATTTAAGTCGCCTTTTGTTCATAGAACGATATGGCATCGAAGTATTTTCCGTGGGCATTCTGCACCTTCCTTCGGACGATGCCGTCCTTCGCTGGTCGATCTACCGTCGGATGCCGGCACGGGGTGGCCCGGATCAAGATAGCCGGAACAAGATGGAACGTGGCGTGTTTCGCTCCTCGCCGTCGGAACCGGGTTTTGCGGTGCCGAAGGCATCCAAGGCCGTGGCGGAAGCCATTTCGGAACCAGGGACGGTACAGGCGGTTGCTCCCATTCCGCCTGGTGCGGATCATCAGAACGGAGCATGCTCGTGAACGGAAAAAAGGTTCGCCTCGCGATCGTCGGCGTCGGCAATTGTGCGTCATCGCTTGTGCAGGGCCTGGAATATTACAAGAACGCCGCCGATGACGATCAGGTGCCCGGCCTGATGCATGTGACGCTCGGCGGCTACCATATCCGCGACGTCGAGGTGGTGGCCGCCTTCGACGTGTCCGACGCCAAGGTCGGGCGCGACCTGGCAGAAGCGATCCATGCCCACCCGAACAATACCGTCCGCTTCGCCGAGGTGCCCAGGTCCGGCGTGACCGTGGAACGTGGGCCGACCCTGGACGGACTCGGCAAATACCTGGGTCAGGTCGTTACGGAATCGGAACGCCCGGTCGCCGATGTCGCCGAGGTGCTGCGCCGGAGCGGCGCAGAAATCCTGGTATCGTACCTGCCGGTCGGTTCGGAACAGGCGACGGAGTTCTATGCCGAGCGGGCCCTGGAAGCCGGGTGCGCGCTGGTCAACTGCATCCCGTCCTTCATCGCGTCGCGCGACTCCTGGCGCCGCCGGTTCGAGGAAAAGCGGCTGCCGATCATCGGCGACGATATCAAGTCCCAGGTCGGCGCCACCATCGTGCATCGCGTGCTGACCAACCTGTTCCGCGAGCGCGGCGTCCGCCTGGACCGCACCTATCAGCTCAATTTCGGCGGCAACGCCGATTTCGAGAACATGCTGGAGCGCGAGCGGCTGGAGTCCAAGAAGATCTCCAAGACCAACGCGGTGACCAGCCAGCTCGACGTGCCCCTGTCCAACGAGAATGCCCATGTCGGCCCGAGCGACTACGTGCCGTGGCTGGCCGACCGCAAATGGTGCTACATCCGGATGGAGGGCACGACCTTCGGCAATGTCCCGCTGAATTGCGAGCTGAAGCTGGAAGTCTGGGACTCGCCCAACTCTGCCGGCGTGGTCATCGACGCCGTGCGCTGCGCCAAGCTGGCGCTGGACCGCGGCATCGGCGGCGCGCTGATCGGCCCGAGCAGCTACTTCATGAAGACGCCGCCGCAGCAGTTCACCGACGCAGAGGCCCGCGCCCGCACCCTGCGCTTCATCGACGGCGAAGCCTGACGGCAACGTGACACCGGGCATCCTGACCATCCATCTCGTGCGGCACGGCGAGCATGACCTCTCCCCGGGTCTGCTCGCCGGCCGCACGCCGGGCGTGACCCTGTCGGAACGCGGGATCGAGCAGGCCCGGCGCACGGCGGAGCGGCTGGCCCGGGCCGGCGGCATCGCCGCCGTGTATGCGAGCCCGCTGGAACGCACCGCACGGACGGCCGGCATCCTCGGGGAGCGGCTCGGGCTGGCGGTCGAGACCGTCGATGCCCTGGCCGAGATCGACTTCGGCGACTGGATCGGCCGCAGCTTCGCCGAGCTGGACGAGCACGAGGACTGGCGCCGCTGGAACCATTTCCGGAGCGGGACGCGCCCGCCCCGCGGCGAGACCATGTCGGAGGTGCTGGGGCGGGCCCTGGGCTTCATCGAGGAGCTGATCCGCGGCGGCCCGAGGGGCTCCGCCGTGCTGGTCAGCCATTGCGACGTGATCCGGGCCGTCCTGGCCCATTATCTCGGCATGCCGCAGGACCTGCTCCTGCGGCTGGAGGTGGCACCCGCCTCCGTCAGCACCGTCGAGATCGGCCCCTGGGGGCCCCGCATCCTGCGGATCAACGAGGAACCATGATGAGCGAGCAGGACGAAATCCGGCGCCAGATCGATGATCTGGGCCAGTGGTTTCATAATATCGAGTTGAAGGGCGTGCGGACCGCGCCAAACCATTTCCTGGGCGACTATCCCAACGTCAAGTGGCAGCGCTTCGCCCACGCGGTACCCGAGGACCTGCGCGGCATGACCGTGCTGGATATCGGCTGCAACGGCGGCTTCTACTCGATCGAGATGAAGCGCCGCGGCGCCGACCGGGTGGTCGCGATCGATTCCGAGCCGATGTATCTGGGGCAAGCGCGTTACGCAGCCGAAATGAGTGGTGCCGAGATCGAGTTCCGCGAGATGTCGGTCTATGACCTGGGCCGGCTCGGCGAGCGTTTCGACCTCGTGATATTCATGGGCGTGCTCTATCACCTTCGGCATCCGCTGCTGGCGCTGGACCTGATCCACGAGCATGCGGCGAGCGACCTGCTGCTGTTCCAGTCCATGATGCGCGGCAGCCAGGAGGTCGAGCCCTTGGAGGAGAACTACCCCATCACGGAGACCGGCATCTTCGACAAACCCGGCTATCCGAAGATGCATTTCGTCGAGCGCCGCTATTCCAACGACGACAGCAACTGGTGGATCCCGAACCGGGCCTGCGTCGAGGCCATGCTGCGCGACAGCGGTTTCGAGATCGAGCAACGGGCGGAAGAGGAGGTCTATCTCTGCCGCCGGACCGAGCGCCGGGCGCCGGGGATGGCCGCCGTATATCCAGCGAGGGGACAGCAATGATCGAAGCGGCGATGATCTGGAACGAGCCCAACAACAAGTCACACTGGGATCCCGAGCTTGACCCGGACTGGGTCGCCTTCGGCCAGATGGCGTCGCTGGCGGGCCAGGCGATCAGGGCGGAAGCACCGAACCTGCTGCGCGTCCTGGGCGGCATCTCGCCGATCGACCCGGTGTTCATCTCCAAGCTCCGCGCGCGCGGCGTGCTCGACCATGTGGACGTGGTGGCGGTCCATGGCTTCCCGCTGGATTGGAACCTGTGGCCGATCCACGAATGGCCGGAACGCCTGAAGGAGATACAGGCGGTCACCGACCTGCCGGTCTGGGTAAGCGAGGTCGGCGTCTCCACGTTCGGCGCGGAGGAGGTCCAGGAGTTCGGCCTGCAGCGCACCGCCGACCTGCTGATCGGCCGGGTACCGCGCATCCACTGGTACAGCCTGTACGACCTGCCGCGCTCCTGGGAGGCGACGACCCGGCACCGGGAGGCGGAGGGATCGTCCTATTACCGGCACTTCTACATGGGCCTGCTGCGCGAGGACGGCTCGCCGAAGCTGGCGATGAGCCACTTCAACCGCTACACGCCCGACATGGGCATCTGCCAGTGGTTCCATTACGAGGACCATCGGCTGGACGATGCCGTACGCTGGCTGCGCGACCTGGGCGTGCGTCACCTGCGCACGGGTCTGAGCTGGGCCGACAGCTTCCGCCCGAACGCCCTGGATTGGTTCGACCGCCAGATGAAGGCGCTGGAGGAATTCGACGTGACGGTGACCTTCTGCTTCACGCCGGAACATCGCGGGCTGGCCCCCCACCACACCAGCCCGCCGCAGGTGCCGGAGGAATTCGCGGAGTTCTGCGCCACGATGGTGCGGCGCTACGCAGCCTGACCTAGGCCCGGCCGCGCTGGCCAAAGCGAAGCGGCAACCGGCAAGCCGGCATGGAGCGCCCGGTCGCCGCTTCGGAGCGCCTCTCCAGGCGACGTGGAACGGCGTGCTTCTGGTTTTCTGCCGCGGATGGACGCTGATGGGTTCGGATATCCGGTTCCATACCTCGTAGCCTCAATGCTCGGCATCGGCACCCGGCGGCCAGCCCATGCGCGGGGTGCCGCGGGCCAGCAGATGGGATACCCGGGGGTCGGCGGAGCCTCGATGGAAGGCGCGGACCCGGTCCAGCGTGTCCCGGTCGGCCATGGTGGTGCGGCGCTGGTGGCGCAGGTCGTCGAGCCAGGAGCGGAGCAGGAAAGCCTCGATCCAGCGCGTCGGGTTGGCGGCATCCTGATAGAGGGTCCAGCGTACGGCCCCGTCGCGGCGCCTCAGCCGGCGCAGGCTCCGCATCGCGGCGGCGAAATCCCTGGCATCGGCGGGATCGACCTCGTACTCGACCGTCACCGCGACGGAGCCCGGCCCGGCGTCCAGGCCGGGCGCCAGGGTCGGGCGCGGCAGCGCCGTGATCGGCGACATGTCGGGCGCGATGTTGGCCGGCAGGCGGAAGCGCAGGCCCAGGACCAGGCTGATCGCCAGGGCGAGGCCGGCGGCGGTGAGCGCCTGCCCCGTGCCGACCGACTCGGCCGCATGGCCCCAGCCCCAGCTTCCCAGCGCCAGCCCGCCGAACAGCGACATCTGGTAGATCGACAGCACCCGCGCCTTCACCCAATTGGCGGCGGAGAGCTGGACCATGACGTTGAAGCTGGAAAGCGTCATCATCCAGGCCGCCCCGCCCAGGACGAGCGCCGGGATCACGGCGTAAAGGTTGGGGAACAGCCCCAGCACCAGCATGGTGACGGCGAAGGAGGCCGTACCGATCGCGACCAGCATCTGGCCGCTGGTGCGCCGGCGCAGCACGCCGATGTTCAGCGCACCGATGATGGCGCCGACGCCCAGGCTGCCGAGCAGGATGCCGTAGGTGAAGGGTCCTCCGCCCAGATCCTCGCGCGCGACCAGGGGAAGCAGCGCCCAGGCGGCGCCGGCCGCTGCGGTGAAGACGAAGCATCGCAGCATGACCGTCAGCACGGTGGGCGAGCCGCCGACATAGCGCAGGCCGCTGGCCATCGCCGGAAGCAGGCTCTCGCGCGGCAGCTCGTCCACTGACCGCTTCGGCCGCCATGCCAGCAGCACGCCGATGATGAAGATGTTGGAGACCGCGTTGAGGATGAAGGAAGCCTGGACGCCCAGCGTCGCCACCACCAGCCCGCCGATCGCCGGCCCGACCGACCGGGCGATGTTGAAGCCGATGCTGTTCAGCGCCACGGCGGCCGGCAGCTCCGACCGGGGCACGAGGTCGCCGACCGAGGCCTGGTAGGCCGGCTGGCGGAGCGCCGACCCGGTGTCCATCACGAACACCAGCGCCAGCAGCAGCCACGGCGTCACGGCCCCCGCCCCCTCCAGCACGGCGATCAGGGTGGCTCCCGACAGCACGATGATCTGGCCGGTCATGAACACCAGCCGCCGGTCCCACAGATCGGCCAACGCGCCGCCGAACAGGGAGAACATCAGCACCGGCAGCGCCGTCGCGGACTGCACCAGCGCCACCATGGCGGCACTGTCGGCGATCGAGGTCATCAGCCACGCGGCGCCGACCGACTGGATCCAGACGCCGAAATTGGACATCAGGGTGGCGAGCCAGATCGCCCGGAACATCGGGTAGCGGAACGGTGCCAGCGCCGAGGGCAGCTTCGGCATGCTCACGGCAGCGGCGGTCGTCTTGATGTCTTCTTCTCGTGCCGGCATGAATCAGCGGAGTCGGGGTGTGCGGAAGATGGGAACGGCATCCGGTTCAACACGTCAGCACGCCAACCGGCCCAGGGGAGAGCAAGGGCGGGGCGAAACAAAAGGTATATGACCGTCGGCGGTATTCCGCTTTACGTACCGGTCATACCGGTCTACTCTCCCCCCGTCTCAACGCACTCGGTTGGCAATTATGTCATTCGAAATCGAAAGAAGATTCCTGGTCTGTCAGGATATCGGCGGGCTCTGCCGACATGGCGACAGAATAATCCAGGGCTATTTTCCTTTCGATCGGCAGTCACGAATCCGAGTTCGTATCCGAAACGATCATGCATACCTGACGATCAAGGGTCCGAGGCGGGGCGCGGTCCGGTCGGAGTTCGAAAGCGACATTCCTTTGGCTATCGCAGCGTCCATGCTATCGCAGCTGCCACGGGAAACACTGGTCGAGAAGGTCCGCTACACGGTCCCTTACGCCGGCCTGATGTGGGAAATCGACGTATTCGGGGGCTTGAATGCCGGCCTCGTCGTGGCGGAAGTCGAGCTTTCCCATCCGGAGCAGGAAGTCGTCCTGCCCCACTGGGTCGGCCGGGAAATCACCTACGACGCCCGCTACGGGAATTCCAGACTCTCCGTCGAGCCCATTTCCAGTTGGACGCAAGCCGCCTGAGCTTCCTGCGCAGGTACTTTCAAACGGCCTTGCGCACCAGAACCGGTTCATCGGCGACCGGCGGCCTGTCGGAACTCTTCGGCAGTTTCTCAGCGATACCGAGCGCGGTTTCGCGCCGCCGCATCTCCTCCCAGATGTCGTCGGGCGTGATCCCCATGTCGGCCCACAGGACGGTCAGGTTGTAGATCAGGTCGGCACTCTCGGCAACCACGCCATCATGGTTGTGCTGGACGGCCTCGATCACGATCTCGACCGCTTCCTCCCCCACCTTCTGGGCCATCTTGGCCCGACCGGCTTGGTGGAGCTTCGCCGTGCGCGACTTCTTGGGATCGAGTTCCCGGTGCTCAAGCACAGAATTGTATAGACGTCTGAACGAGTCATGCATGATATCGGTACCAATGGGCAGCCAGACTGGACTGCGACCCACTATGCCTGAGTCGCTCCCATCCTGGAATGTTAATGACAGACATTACAGGTGGTAAGCTGACGCAGCCTTGTCACCCGTTCTTCATCCCCCTTTCGGGCAGGATGGCCCGGCCCGCTGCGGTACTCAGGCGAAATCCCGGAAACTGTCGGCCGCCGTCCGGTCATAGCCCTGGCTGGCCCGCAGCAGCTGCCGCGTATAGTCCTGCGCGGCCTCGCCCCGGCGCAGGTCTGCGACGGACATCTCCTCCACCACGCGGCCCCGGTTCATCACGGCCAGCCGGTCGCACATGTAAGCGACGACCGACAGATTATGGCTGACCAGGATATAGGTCAGGCCGCGCTCCGTCCGCAGGCGCTTCAGCAGGTTGAGGATTTCGGCCTGGACGGAAACGTCCAGCGCGGAGGTCGGCTCGTCCAGCAGAAGCACGCGCGGTTCCAGGATCAGGGCGCGCGCGATGGCGACCCGCTGGCGCTGCCCGCCCGAGAGCTGGTGGGGAAAGCGGAAGCGGAACCGGGGGCCGAGACCGACCTCCCGCAGGATGCGCTCGATCCGCCGGTCGGCGTCGCCCAGCCCGTGGATCGCGACGGGTTCCGCCAGGATACGGTCGACGGTGTGGCGCGGGTGAAGCGAGCCATAGGGGTCCTGGAACACCATCTGGCAGCGTTTGAAGAACGCCTTTTCCCGCCGGTGCCGTTGCGCCTGCCCGTCGACCGACACGATGCCGGACCAGTCCGGATTGAGCCCGATGATGGCGCGCAGCACGGTCGACTTGCCGGAGCCGGATTCACCGACCAGCCCGAAGCTCTCGCCCTCCCCGACCCGGAAACTGACGTCCTGGACTGCGTGGATGGCGCTCTCGCCGTGGCCGAAGATGACGTTCAGGTCCTCCACCGCGATCATCGGCCGCTCCCTGTCCCGATCCAGGCGGGGTCGCGGTCCAGGACCGGCAGTTCGGGCCGCGTCTCGTCCAACCGGGGAAGACTGTCGAGCAGTCCCCTGGTATAGGGATGCATGGCGTCGTGCAGTTCGTCGGCGCGGCAGGTCTCGACCACGCGGCCGGCATACATGATCAGGATGCGATCGCAGAACGAGGCGACCAGGTTGAGGTCGTGGCTGATGAAGACCAGCCCCATGCCCCGCCTGCCGCACAGCTCGTCCATGATCGCCAGCACCTGCATCTGGACCGTGACATCCAGCGCCGATGTCGGCTCGTCCGCGATCAGCAGGTCGGGGTCGGGGATCAGCATCATCGCGATCATGATGCGCTGACCCATCCCGCCGGAAACCTCGTGCGGGTACAGGTCGAACACCCGCTCCGGATCGCGGATGCGGACGGCTTCCAGCATCTCCAGCGCGCGCCGCCGGGCGTCGCGCCGGCCCGCCCCGCTGTGGACCTGGTAGGCTTCCGCGATCTGGCGGCCGACGGTCATCACGGGATTGAGCGAGAACTTGGGGTCCTGCATGACCATGGAGATGCGCCGGCCGCGGATGCCGCGCATCGTCCGTTCGGAAGCCGTGCTCAGGTCCATGCCGTCGAACTCGATCCGGTCGGCGGAGACCTCGCCCGGCGGCGGGACGAGGCGCAGGACGGCTCGCCCCGTCATGGATTTGCCGGAGCCGGACTCGCCGACGATCCCCAGCTTCTCCCGCCCGACGGTGAAGGAGACGCCGCGGACGGCCTCGGTGAAGCCGTCGCGCGCCGGAAAGCGGACGCGCAGGTTTTCGACGGTGAGGAGAGGAGGTGTCAGGGAAGTCATCCGTTCTTGGGGTCCAGCACGTCGCGCAGACCGTCGCCCAGCAGGTTGAATCCCAGGCTGACCACGAAGATCGCCAGTCCCGGCAGGGTGGCGACCCACCACTGCTCCAGCAGGTACTGGCGCCCGGTCGAGATCATGGCGCCCCATTCCGGCAGCGGCGGCTGGGCTCCCAGACCCAGGAAGCCCAGGCCCGCGGCGGTCAGGATGATGCCGGCCATGTCGAGCGTCACCCGCACGATCAGGGAGGAGGTGCAGAGCGGGATCACGTGCCCCGCGATGATCCTCACCGGAGAGGCGCCTTGCAGGCGGACGGCGCTGATGAAGTCGCTGTGGCGGATCGTCATGGTTTCCGCCCGGGCGATGCGGGCATAGGGCGGCCAGGAGGTGATCGCGATGGCGATGACCGCGTTCTCGATCCCCGGCCCCAGCGCCGCGACGAAGGCCAGCGCCAGGATCAGCTTGGGGAAGGCCAGGAAGATGTCGGTGATGCGCATCAGCACGATGTCGGTCCAGCCGCCGAGATAGCCGGACACGGTGCCGATCAGCAGCCCGACCACCGGGGCGGTCACCGCGACCAGGAGCACGATGTAGAGCGTCAGCCGCGAGCCATGGACGACGCGCGAGAAGATGTCGCGACCGAACTGGTCGGTTCCGAACCAATGGGCAGCGCCGGGCGGCTGGAGGCGGTTGGCGAGGTCCTGGTCGTAGGGCGACTGGGTGGCGATCAGCGGGGCGAACAGGGCGACCAGGACCAGGGCCGCGATGATGAAGAAGCCGACCATGGCGAGCCGGTTGCGCGAGAAAGCCAGCCAGCCGGCATAGAGCCGGCCAAGCCGCGCCTGCCCCCGCGAGCGCGGCGTGTCGGTCAGCAGCCAGTCGCGCAGGCCTCCCTTCATGGATGCGCCGGTCATCGCCGCGCCCTCGGGTCCAGCAGCCGGTACAGCAGGTCGGACAGGAGGTTCAGCCCGATGAAGACGGCTCCCACCACCAGGGTGCCGCCCAGCACGGCGTTCATGTCAGCGCTCAGCAGGCTGTTGGTGATGTACTGGCCCAGGCCGGGCCAGGCGAACACCGTCTCGGTCAGGACGGAGCCTTCCAGCAGGGTGGCGTAGGACAGCGCCACCACCGTGATCAGCGGCACCGCGATGTTGCCCAGCGCGTGGCGCCAGACCACGCGGGCTTCGGACAGGCCCTTGACCCGGGCGGTCGTGATGTATTCCTGCCTGAGCTGGTCCAGCATGAAGCTTCGGGTCATGCGGCTGATATAGGCGATGCTGAAATAGCCCAGGATGGAGGCCGGCAGGACCAGGTGGGACAGCGCGTTCCAGAAGATCTCGGTCTCGCCGGCCAGCAGCGCGTCCACGGTCAGGATGCCGGTCACCGGATCGACCAGCCCGTCGTAGAAGACGTCCAGCCTGCCCGGCCCGGGCGCCCAGTCCAGCTTGGCGTAGAACAGCAGCAGCCCGACCAGCCCCAGCCAGAACACCGGCACGGAATAGCCGACCAGCCCCAATACGCGCACCAGATGGTCGGGCCAGCGGCCGCGATGGACGGCGGCCATCACCCCGGCGGGAATGCCCAGCACCACCCCTATGATGACGGCCGCGGTCGCCAGTTCCAGCGTGGCGGGAAAGACGCGGGCGACGTCCTCCAGCACCGGCCGCGAGGTCAGCACCGAGGTGCCGAGATCGCCGCGCGCCACGTCGGCGACGTACAGGCCGAACTGCTGCCACAGCGGCAGGTCCAGACCCAGCTCCTGCCGCATCCGCTCGTAGGTCTCGGCATTGGCGCGGTCGCCGACGGCGGCGAGCACCGGGTCGATCGGCACGACCCGGCCGATGAGGAAGGTCACCAGCAGCAACCCGAGAAGCGTCAGCGCCACCGAGGCCAGCAGCCCGGCGACCCCCCGCAGCGGCCCGGCGGGGCGCCGGGGCCGCCGGGCGGCGGTGTTGCCGCCCGCTTTGACGATGTCGGTCAAGACCCGCTACTTCTTGGTCGCGAGCCGATACAGGTTGGTGTCGAAGCTGGGCCCCCAGACCAGCCCTTCCACGTTGGTCCGCACCGCGGGGACCTCGACCTGCTGGAACATGATGACGAAGGGGCTGTCCTCCATCACCGTCTTCTGGAGCTCACGATAAGTCTCGGCCCGCTTGGAGGCGTCGCGCTCCAGCACGGCCGAGGCCGTCTTCTTCGTAAGCTCGGGAATGTCCCAGGCGTTACGCCACGCGAGCGTCTTGGACGCACCGTCGTCCGCATTGTTCGGGTTGGACGCGAAGGTCTCGGCGTTGGTGTGCGGGTCCTGGTAGTCGGGCCCCCACTGGCCGATATAGATGTCCTGGTTGCGCGCCCGGTACTTGGTCAGCGCCTGCTTGCCGTCCATGGGCAGCAGCTCGATCTTGACCCCGGCCGCCGCGGCGCTGGCCTGGATGGTCTGCGCCATGTCCATGGTCGGCGAGGTGTTGCGCACGTCCATTGTCACGGTGAAGCCGTCGGGGTATCCGGCGGCGGCCAGCAGTTCCCGCGCCTTCGCCGGATCGTACTTGAACGGCTTGTCCTCCACCGCGCCCAGGAAGCCCTTGGGCAGGAAGGCCTGGTGGACGGTGCCGAGGCCGTTCATGATGCTGCCGCGCATGGCGTCGTAATCGACGAGATGGCGCATCGCCTTTCGGACCTCGGGCTTGGCGAGGATCTCGTTCTTCTGGTTGAGGCTTATGTACCAGAGCGTGCCCTTGGGCGCCTCGACCAGCCGGATGTCCTTGGACGCGCGGAGCGGCTCGAACTGCTCCGGCTTGAGGTTGCGCGCAACATCAACGTCGCCCTTCTCCAGCAGGAGCCGCTGGGTGGCGGGCTCGGGGATGTGGCGGATGATCACCCGCTTCATGGCCGGACCGCCCTGCCAGTAGCCCGGATAGGCATCCAGCATCAGCATCTCGCTGGCTTTCCACTGGCGGAGCTTGAACGGGCCGGAGCCGGCGGAATTGGTCTTCAGCCAGTTGGTCCCGAAGTCGCCGTCCTTCTCGTTCTGCTGGACCAGCTTGGAGTCGACGATGGAGGCGACGCCGGCGGTCAGGCAATACAGCACGAAAGTCGGCGCGTAGGCCTGGTCGGTCTCCATCACCAGCGTCCGGGCATCGGTGGCCCGGACCTTCTGGTCCACGTTGTCCTTGGTGAAGCCGAACTGGGTCAGGATGAAGGCCGGGGACTTGTTCAGCTTGACCGCGCGGCGGAGCGAATAGGCGGCGTCCTCCGCGGCGAGGGCGTTGCCGGAATGGAACTCGACTCCGTCGCGGATCTTGAAGGTATAGGTCTTGCCGTCGTCCGAAACCTCCCAGCTCTCCGCCAGCCCGGGCAGGATCTTGCTGACATCGTTCACGTCGTAGGAGATCAGCCGCTCGTAGACCTGGGCACCGTACTCGGCGCCGGACAGCTCGAAGATCTCGGCGGGATCGAGGCTGATGATATCGTCGAACTGCCAGGCCATCACCAGCGCGTCCTTCGGCGTGTCCGCCAGGGCCTGCGTTCCGGCCCCCACGCCGGTTCCCACGACCGCGAGCGCCACGAAGGCGGCTCCCATAAGATTCCGGGCGAACTTATCCATGACGCGGCCTCTCTCCTGTCCTGGCATCTTGTTGATTCGTTTGCCCTGTCCGGTCCCGGCGTCGGGCTTCGATGCGCCTGCGAAGGATTGACCGTCCGGTCAGGTCCTGTCAAGCGACGCACCTGGAGAAGCGGCGCGATGGAATTGCTGCCCCTTGGCTTTTGGGGGTCGCGCCGGGCTTGCCGACGGGGCAGGATGCGCCCGCCGCATCCGTCCCTCTGAGCAAGCGCCCCATCCATCATGCTGCCGATCGTCCGATCCATCTCCTCCCTGCTGACCGCCGTCGCCCTGCTGATGCTGGGCAGCGGAATGCTCAGCACCCTGGTCGGCGTGCGGCTGACCGCCACGGGGGTCGGGCCGGTCGCGATCGGCTTCGTCATGGCGGCCTATTATGCCGGGCTGACCGCGGGGTCGCTGTTCGGCTACCGGGTCATCGCGAAGGTCGGTCATATCCGGGCCTTCTCCGCCTTCGCGTCGGTGTTCTCCGCCGCGACCCTGGGGCACGCGCTCTATCTCAGCCTGCCGCTGTGGGCGGTGCTGAGGCTGGCCGAGGGCTTCTGCATGGCCGGGCTGTTCATGTGCATCGAGAGCTGGCTGAACGACCGGGCGACCAGCCGGACGCGCGGGCAGATGCTGTCGCTCTACATGATCACGCTCTACGGCGCCATGGCGATCGGGCAGCAGCTGCTGAACCTGGACGACCCGACGGGCATGCTGCGGTTCATCGCGATCTCGATGCTGACCTCGCTGGCGCTGGTGCCGGTGGCGCTGACCCGCAAGGCCCCGCCCCTGCTGCCCGACATCGCCTCCTTCGGCATCCGGCGGCTGTACGAGGCGTCGCCGCTGGGGATCTTCGGGACCTTCGTCAGCGGCATCGTGACCGGCGCCATCTACGGCCTGGCGCCGGTCTACGGCACCCAGCAGGGATTCGGGACGGCGGGCACCGCGCTGTTCATGACCGTTATCATCCTGGGCGGCGTGGCGCTGCAATGGCCGCTGGGCAAGCTGTCGGACGTGTTCGACCGCCGCACCGTGATCATCGCCCTGTCGGCGGCCACGGCGGCGGTCAGCGTCGGCATGATCACGGCGTCCGAGATCGGAGGCGACCTGATGCTGATGCTGGTGGCGGCACTGTTCGGCGGACTGTCCTTCACGCTCTATCCCGTCTGCGTCGCCCACACCAACGACCATATCGACAAGTCGGAGCTGGTGCAGGCCAGCGGCGGACTGATCCTCGCCTATTCGGTCGGCGCCACGATGGGGCCTCTGGCGGGCTCCGCCGTGATGTCTGTCCTGGGCGGCCCGGGGCTGTTCGCCTTCACCGGGGCCGGCGCCGCGGCGGCCGTGGTATTCGGGCTGTACCGTACGGCCAAGCGCGCCGCTCCGCCGTCCGAGGCGCAGGGCCCGTTCCGCAGCCTGCCGCGGACCACGCCCGTGGTCGCCCCCCTGGACCCGCGCGGCGAGGAGGAACCCCAGCTCTCCCTGGACCTGCCGGAAAGCCGGCTTGGCGGGCGGCGTGCCGCGGAATGAGGCATTCCGGGCCCGCGTGGGCATGCTTGCCATTGGTTCATGGGCGGACCGGAGATATGGTGTAGGCAAATCGGTTGACCATCCAACCGGGGCAATCCGGCCCCGGCGCAGCGCAAAACAGTGGAGTACGATTCATGGCCGGCAGCGCGCTCACCTTCTTCAAGGGGCAGTGGCTCGAAGGCAATCCGGGGATCATCGGCCCGATGAACCATTGCATGTGGCTGTCGTCGGTCGTTTTCGACGGCGCCCGCGCGTTCGAGGGCGTGGCCCCCGACCTGGACCGCCATTGCGAGCGGCTGATCGCGTCCGGCCACGCCCTGGGGCTGGCGCCCATGCTGACGGCCGGAGAGATCCAGGAACTGGCGATCGACGGCATCGGCCGCTTCCCGCCCGGCACGGCGCTTTACATCCGCCCGATGTTCTTCGCCGAGGCAGGCTGGGTTATGCCCGATCCGGCGAGCACCGCCTTCGCGCTGACCGTCCATGAATCGCCGATGCCTCCGGTGACGGGGTTCACCGCCTGCCTGTCGACCAGGCGGCGGCCCCTGCCCGGCACGGCCCCGACGGACGCCAAGGCCTCCGCCCTCTACCCCAACGCCGGCCTGGCGCTTCGCGAGGCGCAGGGCCGCGGCTTCGACAATGCGATCCTGCTGGACCCGCTGGGCAACGTCGCGGAGTTCGCGACCGCCAACCTGTTCATCGCCAAGGACGGCGCGGCCCATACGCCGGTTTGCAACGGCACCTTCCTGAACGGCATCACGCGCCAGCGGGTGGCGCAGCTGCTGCGCGACGCGGGGGTCCCGGTGTTCGAGCGCACGATCACCTGGGCCGAATTGATGGACGCCGACGAGGTGTTCTCCACCGGCAACTATTCCAAGGTCGTCCCGGTCACCCGGGTCGAGGACAGCCGCTTCGAGCCCGGCCCGGTCTTCAAGCGTGCCCGCGACCTCTACTGGGACTTCGCGCACCGGTGAGCGGCGCCGACGCATTTCCCGTGGTGCGCGACGGCCGGGACGGCGACGCGGACCAGCTTATCCGTCTGATGGCCGACGTGTTCGCCGAGTATCCCGGCTGCGTGCTCGACGTGGACGGGGAGGAGCCGGACCTGCGCGCCATCGCGACGGCCTATGCCGGCCATGGCGGCCGCTTCTGGGTCGCCGAGTCCCCCTCGGACGGCCGCATCGTCGGCATGGTCGGCGGCCGCCCCCTGGGCTCCGCCGACGGGCATTGGGAGCTGAAGAAGCTCTATGTGGACCGCAGCGCCCGAGGCACCGGCCTGGGATCGCACCTGGTCCGGCTGGTGGAAGCGGAGGCCGCCCGGCGTGGCGCCCCGGTGCTGGAGCTGTGGAGCGACACCCGGTTCCTCGACGCCCATCGCCTCTACCAGCGACTGGGCTTCCGGCGCGGAACGGAGCTGCGGGAACTGCACGACCTCAGCAACAGCGTCGAGTACCACTTCGCCAAGCCGGTCGCCGTGAGCAAGGAAACGCGGTCCCTGGCCCGCATCCTGGAGCACCACGGCATCACCGTGGTGCTGGACGTCGGCGCCAATGTCGGGCAGTACGCGACGCGCCTGCGGCACGGCGGATATGACGGCAGGATCGTCTCGTTCGAGCCGCTGCCGGAGGCGAGGGCCGCCCTCGCCCGCGCCGCCGCCGGAGACCGGCTGTGGCAGATCGCCCCGCAGGCGGCGCTCGGTGCCGACCGCGGCACCGTCACGCTCAATGTCTCCGCGGAGTCGGACATGAGCTCGACCCTGCCGTTCCGGCCGGAGATGGGCGAACTGCTCGACAGCGCCGCCTATACCGGGTCGGTCACGGTGCCGATCACGCGGCTCGACGAGGTGTTCGACGCGCATGTGGCGCCCGGCGACCGCTGCTTCCTGAAGATCGATACCCAGGGCACCGAATCCGCCGTCCTGGACGGCGCCGCCGGCCGGCTCGACCGGATCAGCTGCATCCAGCTGGAGTTGTCCGTCGTTCCGGTCTACCAGGGGGAGCCGGGTTATCTAGACATGATCGACGGGCTGGCCCGGCTCGGATTCCAGCCGGCGCTCTTCATCCCGGGCTATTTCAACCGGCGCACGGCACGAATGATCTCCATGGACGGAGTGTTTGTGCGTTTATCCCAGTAATTTTCATTTAAGCATCTGTAAATGACTCATCGGCCATATCTGTAGGTACGATCCAGGACGCTCCGACGGCGCGTTCGACACGGTTCGGACGGCAGCGTTTCTGAGTTTTCTGAAAGTCACTTCATGACCACGATCCTGATCATCGACGACAGCCAGCTTGCCCGCAACATGGTATCGGGCATGGTCCGCGGCGCGCGGCCGGAGTGGCAGATCGTCACGGCGAAGAACGCGGACGACGCCCTTGAGAAAGTCGCCGAGGTCACCCCCGACGTCGCGATCGTGGATTTCAACATGCCCGGCATGGACGGGCTGAACCTGTCCTGCGAGCTGCACAGCCGGTTTCCCGACCTGGACATCAGCATCCTGACCGCGAACGTCCAGGACAGCATCCGCCGCAAGGTGACCGACAAGGGGTTCCGCTTCGTCGAGAAGCCGATCACGCCGGACAAGATGCGCGACCTTCTGGCCTCGATCCCGTGAGGACCGTCATGCAGTTGACGGAAGCGGAAAGCGACGCGATCATCGAACTGTTCAATCTCGGTATGGGCAGGGCCGCCGGCGCGCTCGGCCAGATGGTCGATGCCGAGGTCGCCCTCTCCGTTCCCAGCCTGGAGATCGTCCGCCGGACCGATGCCCCCGATCAGCTCGGCTGCCCGGCGGGGCAGCGGATCTGCGCGGTCCGGCAAACCTTCGCCGGCCCCTTCGACGGCCAGGCCATGCTGATCTTCCCGGAAGGCAGCAGCCTGGAGCTGGTCCGCCGGCTGCTGCCAGACAGCCCGCCGCTGGGCGACATGACCGACCTGGAGGAGGAGGCGCTGACGGAGGTCGGCAACGTCATTCTGAACCATTGCCTCGCCAGCTTCGCCAACTTGCTGCATTCCGAGATCAGGACCGAGATCCCGGTCTATCAGATCGGCCGGCCGGAGGAGATCATCGGAACGGCGGCCGGGACGACGGCCAGCACCTATGTGCTGATCATCCGGGTCGATTTCGGCCTCTTCGCGAAGCGCATCGAGGGCCATGTCCTCTTCCTGCAGGACATCGCGTCGATCCAGGCATTCCAGACCGCCATCCGCGCCTTCGTGGCCAGCATGGACGCCTGACGGGCGGAATCGAAGGCGCCATGTCGATTCCCCCGGGCCTGTCAGACCAGATCGTCCACAACAGCGATATCGGTCTCCTGGTCGTCGACCGGGACGAGCGTGTGGTGGTCTGGAACCGCTGGCTGGCCGTTCATTCCGGAATTCCCGAGACGACGGCGCTCGGAGCGCCGCTGACCGGGCTGTGGCCGACGATCGCGAATTCCCGTGCGCATCAAGCGATCCGGGAGGCGCTCGAGCATGGCCGGGCCGGCTTCATTTCCCACGCCTTCAACCCCATGCCCTTCCCGCTCCACGGGCTGGCCGGCGACCGCTTCGGCGACCCGATCGACCAACTCGTCCTGGTACGGGCGCTGGACTCCGAGCGTGGCGAGCGGCGCTGCCTGATCCAGATCGAGAACATCTCCAGCGCGGTCCGCCGCGAGAAGCACCTTCGCGCCCAGATCCGCGAGTTGCAGGAGACCAAGTCGCGCCTGGAACAGCAGGGCCGCGACCTCGAGGAGATGGCCCGGCGCCTGCGGTCCGCGCGCGACGACGCCGAACGCGCGAACCGCGCCAAGACGGAGTTCCTGGCCAACATGAGCCATGAGCTTCGCACGCCGCTGAACGCGATCATCGGCTTCTCGGAGATGCTCGAGTCAGGCTATGGCGGCACGCTGAGCGAGCGGCAGGCCAGCTACACGCGGGACATACACGACAGCGGACAGCACCTGCTCCAGATCATCAACAACGTGCTCGACATGTCGAAGGTCGAGGCGGGGCAGTACCAGCTTTTCGAGACGGCGGTGGATATCGGCGAAGTCGCCCGCACTGCCCTGTCGATCGTGGGCGGCCAGGCACGGGACCGCGGGCTGTCGCTGGAAACGAGGATGGCCGCCGACCTGCCCGTGGTGATGGCGGACGAACGGACCTTGCGGCAGGTCCTGCTGAACCTGCTGTCGAACGCGGTGAAGTTCACCCATCCCGGCGGCCGGATCACCCTGTCGGGCGGAAGGAACGCCGAGGGCGATATCGAGGTGCATGTGGGCGACACCGGCATCGGCATCCCGCCGGAAGCGCTGGACCTGGTGATGGAGCCGTTCCAGCAGGCGAACGGCAGCTTCAGCCGGGAGTACGAGGGGACGGGGCTGGGACTGACCATCAGCAAGAACTTCATCGAGCTTCACGGCGGCCGGCTGACGATCGCCAGCGAGGTCGGCGTCGGCACGGTGGTGACCGTTCTGCTGCCGAAGTTCAGGGTGCTGAGCGACACGGGGGATTGATCGAGCCGGCGTCAGGCGCTCCGCCAGGGGTTGGGAAGCCTGACGCCAATCGGCTCGAATTCCCGCCGATCGCGGGTGACCATGGTCAGACGATGAGCCAAGGCGATGGCGGCGGTGAGGCTGTCGCGGTGCGGTTGCGGATCGGGCAACCGCAAGGCGGCGCAACACAGCGCGACGGCGGCACCGACAGGAAGGATGCGGCTATCGAACGCAGGGATCGCTTTGGAACCGATCCAGCCGATCAGGCCGCGGTTTGCCGTTTCCGGCCGGAAGCGAACGCCGGCATCCACCATCTTCGCGACCCCTCTGAACGGAAATGCCGTTTCCCCTGTTAAGGGTGGTACCCGCAACCAAGTGGAGGTCAATTTGCTTCCCCCGCAGCCACTCCCGCCGCAGCCCCTCCCGCCGGGTGGGTCGCCGCTGCCGAACGAGGATTTGCCAAATCCCGGCCCCGCCGACGTGCCGCCGGCTCCCCAGCCGGATTTGCCGCCGAGCCAAGTCCCTCCTTCGATGGGTTGAACCACCATGGCAGAAAAGAAAGTAAATTCAGTCGAGGCAAAGCAGGCGACGAAGGAGGGGGTGGGACGCTACGTCCTCACCATCTCCTTCGTGCTCGCGGCGATCGCGCTGGTGATCGCCTACTTCGTCGTCATCTGAACGCCGGCTCCCGGCGATCCGCGGGGGTGGGCGTTACGCCCACCCGAGGTGGGCATGATGCCCACCCTTACACGTTCATGTCGCGGGTGAAGGGCAGGTTCCGGATGCGCCGGCCCGTGGCGGCGAACACGGCGTTGGCGACGGCCGGGCCGACGGGTGGCACGCCCGGCTCGCCGACTCCGGTCGGAGCAGCCGCCGATGGGACGATGTGGACCTCCACCGCCGGCATCTCCTCGATCCGGAGCACCCGGTAGTCGTGGAAATTTGACTGCTCCACCCTGCCCCGGTCCAGCGTCACTTCCCCGTACATCACGCCGCCCAGGCCGAAGCCGATGCCGCCTTCCATCTGCGCCCGGATCACGTCGGGGTTGACCGCGAGCCCGCAATCGACCGCGCAGACCACGCGGTCCACCTTGACCGACCCGTCCGTCTGCATGGTGACCTCGGCAACCTGTGCGACGAAGGTCGAGAAGGACTCGTGGACGGCGACGCCGCGCGCCTTGCCTTCCGGCAGCGGCGTCCCCCATCCGGCCTTCTCCGCCGCCAGGTTCAGCACGCCCAGGTGGCGGGGATGCTTGGCGAGCAGCGCGCGGCGGAACTCGACGGGATCCTTGCCGGCGGCACTCGCCAGTTCGTCGATGAAGACCTCCGTCGAATAGGCCGTGTGGGTGCTGCCGACCGCCCGCCACCACAGCACCGGCACGCCGACCTCGGTCGTGTGGAGGTCGACCAGCATGTTCGGGATGTCGTAGGGCAGGTTCGAAGCACCCTCGACCGACGTTCCATCCACGCCATCCTTGATCAGCACCGGGGCGAATGGCGTGCCGCCGATGATCGATTGCCCGACGATCCGGTGCTGCCAAGCGACCGGGTCGCCGGCCGCGTCCAGGCCCGCCGTCAGGGTATGGTAGTACATCGGCCGGTACCGGCCGCCGCGGATGTCGTCCTCCCGCGTCCACACCAGCTTCACCGGCGTCCCCCGGTCCAGCGCCTTGGCCACATGGACCGCCTCGACGATATAGTCCGAGGCGGCGTTGGCCCGGCGTCCGAAGCTGCCGCCGGCCACCAGCGTGTTGATCCTGACCTGTTCCGGTTTCAGCCCGGCCGCCGCGGCGGCGTTGTTCTGGTCGATCGTCTGGAACTGGTCGCCCGCCCAGATCTCGCATCCCGAGCCGTCGAGCCGGACGACGCAGTCCAGCGGCTCCATCGGGGCATGGGCCAGATAGGGGAATTCGAAGGAGGCCGTCACCGTCTTCGCGGCACCCGCGAGCGCCTTGGCGGCGTCACCCTCGACTCGCGCCGGGGCACCCGGCTTTCCGGCAAGCGCCTTGTACTCCGCCAGCAGTTCGGCGGTGCCCCGGGTCTCGGCCCGGGACTCGTCCCACTCGATCGCCAGGGCCTCGCGGCCTTTGGAGGCGGCCCAGAAATTCGTGGCGGCGACCGCGACGCCGGAAGGTACCCGGACGACATTGACCACGCCGGGGATCGCCAGCGCCTCCGCATCGTCGACCGACTTGACCGTGGCGCCGAACACCGGCGCGCGGGCGATCACGGCGGTCAGCATGCCGGGCAGCACAACGTCCAGGGCGAACGTCGCGGTACCGTTCGACTTCGACCGGGTGTCGACCCGGGGAACCGAGGTGCCGATCAGGGTGAACCGGGACGGATCCTTCAGGGGCACGTCGGCCGGTACCGGCAGGGCCGCCGCCTTGGCCGAGAGGTCGCCGAAGGTCGCCGACCGGCCCGACGCGGCGTGGGAGACGACGCCCTTCTCGACCGCGATCCCGGCGCGGTCCACCTTCCACTCCCGAGCAGCCGCCTCGACCAGCAGGGCCCGGGCGGTGGCACCCGCCTTGCGAAGCTGCTCGTAGGAATTGGCGATCGAGGAGCTGCCGCCGGTCCCCTGGACCGGGCCGAACGCCAGATTGTTATAGAGTGCGGCATCGGCCGGAGCTCCCTCGACCCGCATCTGCGACCAGTCCGCGTCGAGTTCCTCGGCGACCAGGGTGGCAAGCCCGGTATAGACCCCCTGCCCCATCTCTAGATGCTTGGACAGGACCGTGACCGTGTTGTCGGTGCCGATGCGGACGAAGGCGTTGGGAGCGAACGCCCCGCCGGCCGCAGCGGCGGAGGCGATCTTCGGACCGCCGCTCCAGTGGAAGCCGATCGTCAGGCCGGCCGCCGCGGCGGCGCTGCCCTGAAGGAAGCGGCGCCGGCTCGGCTTCGGGTCGATCGCGAAATTCTTGAGCATGGATCAGCCCTCCATCATGCCGGAAGCGTCATGGATCGCGGCGCGGATGCGCACATAGGTCGCGCAGCGGCAGATATTGCCGCTCATCGCCGCGTTGATGTCGTCGTCGCTGGGCTTGGGCGTCTGCTCCAGCAGGGCGACCGCCGACATGATCTGGCCGGATTGGCAATAGCCGCATTGCGGCACCTCGACCCGTTCCCAAGCGGCCTGGACGGCGGTCGCCGCCTTGCCCGCGATGCCTTCTATGGTGGTGACGGACTGGCCGCCGACATCGCCGACCGCCATGGAGCACGACCGGGTCGGCTGGCCTTCCACATGCACCGTGCAGGCGCCGCACTGGGCCATGCCGCAGCCGAACTTGGTTCCCGTCAGACCAGCGACATCCCGGATCGCCCACAGCAGGGGCATCTCCGGATCGACGTCCAAGGTGACCGGCTTGCCATTCAATACAAACGAAACCGCCATCACTCTCTCCCTGAACCGCGTTTTGCACGGTACTCGTCGCAAATGACGGGGCCAAAGGCAGTGCGTGCCGTCACAAGGCCAGGGGAATTCCGCGATGCGCGCCGGACGGCCCGGTATCACTCCCCGGCGCGTCGGCGGCTGTGGCTGAAGCTGAGGAATTCGGCGCTTTCATGCGGCGGGCACAGCAGATCCTTGATGGGGATGCACAGCAGGTCCTTCTCCGCTTCGTCCGCCGCCTCCAGCAGCTTGGCGCACCGTTCCTGCCAGGGCGCGTCCAGGGCTCCGACGCCGCGGACCGTTCCGCGCAGGCCGATCCCCAGGCCCTTCAGCAGGTCGTGCAGGGTCGAGGAACTGAGGTCGCGGGTGGTCACCCAGGCGCCCTGGCTGGTCCGCGCGACCCAGTGGCTCTGCCGCAATTGCTCCAGCATGCCGTCGATCACGGCGCCGCCGACCGGCACCCGGCCGATCAGGGTCCGCCGGCGCATGCCGACCCCAAGATGGCTGGCGCGCAGCAGTTCGGCCAGTACGGCCAGCGCCACCGCGACCCGCTGGGCCGGCAGCAGTCCTTCGGGACCGATCTTGGTGATCTTGCCGGCCCGCCACTCCGGCAGGGCCGCCGCGACCTCCGCGCCGATCAGCACGGTGGACCAGGCGATGTAGAGCCACAGCAGGAAGATCGGGATGCTCGACAGGGCCCCGTAGATCGTGCGGTAGGCCGGGAACTGGGTGATGTACCAGCCGAACAGGCCCTTGGAGACTTCCAGCAGGACCGCCGCGATGAAGGCCCCCAGGACGGCGTCCTGCCAGCGGACCGCACGGTTGGGGATCAGCAGGTAGATGAGCGTGAACCCGATCCATTCGAACAGCCCGGGCAGCATCAGCCGCCAGGTCCGGATGATCTCGGCCTCGGTGTTGAACTGGAACGTCGCCAGCAGGTAGCTGGAGAACGACAGGCTCGCGCCGAACAGCAGGGGCGTCAGCGTCAGGATCGCCCAGAACGCCAGGAGGCGGGTGATCAGCGAGCGCGGCTCGGACACCCGCCAGATCGCGCTGAAGGATCCCTCGATCGTCCAGAACAGCATGACCGAGGTGATCGCCAGGCCGACGATGCCGAACGCGGTGAGCTGGCCGGCATTGCCGGCGAATTGGATGATGGTGTCCTGGATGGCATCGCCGACTTCCGGCACCAGGTTGCGCAGGATCAGGGTCTGCGCCTGCTGCTGAAGAGTCTCGTAAGCGGGAAAGGCCCGGAAGATCGCGAAGCCGATGGTCATCAGCGGCACCACGGCGAGCAGCGAGGTGTAGGTCAGCGCCGCCGAGGTGGTCAGGCAGTCGTCCTCGAAATACCGCTTGAACAGGTATTGCATGAAGCTGGCGAAGTCGCGCAGCCGCAACGGCAGCCCCTTGATCTTTTCCGATGTCCGGCCGAGCTGGAACTGCATCACGGATGTTCCCGCGGGTGGCGGAGCGCGGCCGAGGCGGTTACCGGCATAGGCGAACCGCTTTTCCCGTCCGGTCCGCCATGCCCCATCCCACCTTTGACCCGCATTTCCTTTGGTGTACGATGCCGGCCGCTTTCAAGCGCCGACAGCAAAAACACGAGGCCTCGATGTCTACTTCCTCCCAACTCATGGCCGGCAAGCGTGGCCTGGTCATGGGCGTGGCCAACGAACGGTCGATCGCCTGGGGTATCGCCAGCGCGCTCGCCGCGCACGGCGCCGAACTCGCGTTCACCTATCAGGGCGACGCCTTGGGCAAGCGCGTCAAGCCGCTGGCCGAGTCGGTCAGGTCCCCGCTCGTCGTGCCGTGCGACGTGACCGACGAAGCCAGCCTCGACGCCACTTTCAAAGCCGTCCAGGACCAGTGGGGCAAGCTCGACTTTCTGGTGCATGCGATCGCCTTCTCGGATAAGAACGAATTGGACGGTAAGTATCTCAACACTTCGCGCGCCAACTTCGCGCGTACGATGGATATTTCCTGCTATTCGTTCACCGCGTGCTGCCAGCGCGCCGTTCCCCTGATGACCGACGGCGGCAGCCTGCTGACCCTGTCCTATTACGGGGCCGAACGGGTCATGCCGCATTACAACGTCATGGGCGTGGCCAAGGCGGCCCTGGAAGCGAGCGTACGGTATCTCGCCGTCGATCTAGGCGGCCACAACATTCGTGTCAACGCGATCTCCGCCGGACCGATCAAGACCCTGGCCGCCAGCGGCATCGGCGACTTCCGCTATATCCTGAAGTGGAACGAGCTGAACGCCCCGCTGAAGCGCAACGTCACCATCTCGGAAGTGGGCGGCTCGGCGCTCTACCTGCTGAGCGACCTGGGCTCGGGCGTCACCGGCGAGGTCCACCACGTGGATGCCGGCTACCACACGGTCGGCATGGTGGCCGTGGATTCGGCCGCGGAGACGGCCCAGCTCCTGCAGGGACTGACCGGACAGGGATCCTCCGGCGCGGCCAAGGGCTGAGACAATGGCGGGAAACAGCTTCGGCACGGCCTTCCGGTTCACCACCTGGGGCGAGAGCCACGGGATCGCCATCGGCGCCGTCGTGGACGGGGTCCCGCCGAGGCTGCCGCTCAGCGAGGCTGACATCCAGCACTTCCTGGACCGGCGCAAGCCGGGACAGACCCGGTTCACCACCCAGCGGCGCGAACCGGACACGGTACGCATCCTGTCCGGTGTGTTCGAGGGTCTGACCACCGGCACGCCCGTCTCGCTGATGATCGAGAACCAGGACCAGCGGTCCAAGGATTATGGCGACATCGCCCGCAAGTTCCGGCCCGGGCATGCCGACTACACGTACCAGGAAAAGTACGGCATCCGCGACTATCGCGGCGGCGGCCGGTCGTCCGCGCGGGAAACGGCCTGCCGGGTCGCCGCCGGGGCGATCGCGCGCAAGGCCCTGGGCGACGGCGTCACGATCCGGGGCGCGCTGGTCCAGGTCGGACCGCACCGGATCGACCGCGATCGCTGGGATTGGGGTCAGGTGGACGCCAATCCGTTCTTCTGCCCCGACGCCGAAGCCGCGGCCCTTTGGGAGACCTATCTGGACGAGGTCCGGAAGAGCGGTTCCAGCGCCGGCGCGGTCATCGAGGTGGTGGCGTCCGGAGTGCCGGCCGGCTGGGGCGATCCGCTGTATGACAAGCTGGACAGCGACCTCGCCCGCGCCATGATGACCATCAACGCGGTCAAGGGGGTGGAGATCGGCGACGGCTTCGGAGCCGCCGAGCTGTCCGGCGAGGCCAATGCGGACGAGATGCGCCGCAACCCGGACGGCTCGGTGCATTTCCTGTCCAACCATGCCGGCGGCATCCTGGGCGGGATCTCCACCGGGCAGGACATCGTCGTCCGGTTCGCCGTCAAGCCGACCAGTTCGATCCTCACGCCGCGCCTGACCGTCGACCTCGACGGCAACGAGACCGAGATCCTGACCAAGGGCCGGCACGATCCCTGCGTCGGCATCCGGGCGGTACCGGTCGGCGAGGCGATGATGGCCTGTGTCCTGGCCGACCACATGATGCGCCACCGCGCCCAGTGCGGGGGGTGAAAGGAGCGATCGGGAGGGGGGCCGGGTTCACGGCATTCTTTTCAAATCTTCGTTGGGCCGATTCAATCCTCCGCTTGTTTCACTTCGATAGTGAAGAAAACGGTTCAGGGTGGTAATGCGCAACATGCCTGCCGAAACGGACGACGAGACCGGGACGGGCGAACGCGCGAAGGAAATGGATGATGTCAATCTGAGCCATTTCCTTCAGGCCTTCTTCGACCAGGTTCCGGCCATACTCTATATCAAGGATGAAGCGGGACGTTACGTGAAGATCAATCCGCACTGCGAGCGGATCTTCCACGTCAGCGACGCGGAGGCCCGGGGACAGACGGACGACAAGTTCTTCCCGCCGGAAATGTGCGCGCAGTTCCAGGCCAACGATCGTATCATCCTCGAAACCGGCGAGCCGCAGACCTTCGAGGAGACCGCGGTCATCGGCGACGACGTCCATACATACCTCGCCCGCAAGTTCCGCGTGAGCGACGAACGGAACGGCAAGCACTATGTCTGCGGGATATCTACCGACGTCACGTCGCTGAAGAATTCGGAGAACAAGCTCGCCGCCGCCACGGCTGAGGCGGAGCGCGCCAGCCGGGCGAAGTCGCAGTTCCTGGCCGCGATCAGCCACGACATGCGCCAGCCGATCCAGGCGGCATCGCTGTTCCTGGGCGTGCTGGACGGCAGGATCGCGGACCCGAAGGCACGCGAGGTGCTTGAGCGGGTGCGGTCCTCGATCGACGCCGTCCACGGCATGCTGGGAGACCTGCTCGACCTGTCGCGCCTGGACGCGGAGCTGATCGAGCCGACCCCCCGGCCCGTCCCGATCGGCGAGATCCTGTCGCGTCTGCACGCCGAGTTCGCGCCCCAGGCCGAACTGAAGGGCATCACCCTGCGCACCGTGCCGTGCGCGACCAACGTCGCCACCGACCCGGACCTGCTGATCCGTATCCTGCGCAACCTGCTCGCCAACGCCGTGGCGCATACCGCCACCGGCCGCATCCTGCTCGGCTGCCGGCGCAGCGGCGGCATGGTGCGGGTGGTGGTCGCGGATACCGGCGCCGGCATCCCGGAAGGACAGCAGCACAGGATCTTCGAGGAGTTCTACCAGATCGGCAACCCGGAGCGGGACCGTAGCCGCGGGTTCGGGCTCGGCCTCGCGATCGTAAGCCGGATCGCCAGTATGCTCGGCCACCCCGTGGCCCTGCGCTCCACCGTCGGGAGGGGATCGGTCTTCTCGGTCACGATCCCGGTCGCGGCACCCGCTCCCGTACCGGGTCCGCAGCTCCAGGCCCGAGACGACGCGAACGGCGGCGCCTTGGCCTGCCGTCCCGTGCTCCTGATCGAGGACGATCCCGCCGTTATGGGAGCCCTGGAGATGCTGCTCGAGGAGTGGGGGCTGCCGGTCGTCACGGCCCAGACCGTCGAGGAACTGGCGGACAGCCTCGGCCGGCTGGAGACGGTGCCGGCATTGATCATCGCCGACTACCGCCTGCCGGGCGGCAGCACGGGTGCGGACGCCGTGGCGCTGGCACGCTCCCGCGTGTCGCCCGACCTGCCGGCCATCATCATGACCGGCGACACCGCGCCGGAGCGCCTGCGGGAAGCCCGCGCCAACGGCAGCCATCTGCTGCACAAGCCCGTCCAGGCCGACCAGCTCCGCCACGTGGTCGGAGCGATCCTCGGACGGCAAGCCGCCCCGGAGGCCCGGCTAGAGGCCGAGGGCCGGGAACAGGGCTTCGCCCGCCTGGACGACGCCGGCCAGGATCGCGGCGGAAACGAACACCGTCGCGACGCTCAGGCCGAACCCGGCCATCAGCATCATGCCGTCGCGTTCCGCCAGTCCCAGTGAGATCACGCACAGCGCGATCGCGGGGAACCAGCCCAGAAGCGGGATCGGCGTCATCAGGACGACGCACAGCGCGACGCACAAGGCGCCGATCAGGCGTTCCCCAAGGGGCGAGGTCAGCCACAGCATGCGCGGCCTGAGCACGTCTTCGAGCCGGCGCATCCGCGGGATGAGCCTGTCGAGCATGCGCGCCGCCTGATCCCGCTTGACGCTGCCCCTGAGCAGCCCGCGCGGCAGCCAGACCGACTGACGCCCGATCATCAGCTGGACGGAAAGCAGCACCAGCGGAAGGTCGAACACGATCGCCATTCCGATCGGGAGCGGCAGCAGCGTCGGCAGGGCCATCGCGAGCATGAAGCCGCCGAACGCGCGATGACGCAGGGCGTCCACGAGGTCGGCGAGGCTGACGCGGTCGGCCGGAAGGTTATTCCGGAATTCGGTCAGGAGATCGGTGATGCGGCGTGTGTCGCAGGCCGTTTCGGCACCGATAACGGCAGTCATGGGAAAGCAACCATCAACAAAAGGGAGCCCGAGGGCTGGGGCGCGAACGACGTACGGGGTGGATGTCGTCCACCGCCGTACCGGGCTTGAATCCGTACCGCCTACATAGGACAGTGTACGGGCCGCACAATAGACGGGTCAAAACAGATCCGCCATTACCCAGGAGGAAACACAGAGATGCCACAGCCTGATCACGCGATGGCGCTGCCCGTACCCGACGCGGACACCCTGGACGACGACCTTCAGGCCTATTTCGCGAAATGCCGGGACAAGCTCGGCCTGGTGCCCAACGTGCTGCGATCCTATAGCGCACGGCCGGAGAAGCTGCGTACATTCATCAAGCTGTACAACGAGCTGATGCTGGGCGACAGCGGCCTCGACAAGCTGGAGCGCGAGATGATCGCGGTCGTGGTATCCTCCGCCAACCGCTGCTACTACTGCCTGGTCGCCCACGGGCAGGCGGTCCGCAGGCTGTCGGGCGATCCGCAGCTGGGCGAGATGCTGGTGATGAATTATCGCGTGGCGCCGCTGTCGCCGCGCCACCGCACCATGCTGGACTTCGCCTGGAAGCTGACCGTGACGCCGCACCTGATGGACGGGGAGGATCGGCAGGCCCTTCGCGACGCCGGCTTCGCGGAGGCCGACATCTTCGATATCGCCGACGTCGCCGGTTTCTACAACATGTCCAACCGGGTCGCTTCGGCGGTTGATATGATCCCCAACCCCGAGTACCACGGAATGGACCGGTAAGGCACCCAGCGGTCGGGTAGCAACCGGCGCGGGCCAATTCGGGAGACATGATGTTCCGCTTCATCAAGGGCCTTTTCGCGTTGATCGGTTTGATCACCGTGCTGCTGGCCGCCGGCGGCGGTTATCTCGCCTACCGCTTCCTGGAGCGGGAGGAGCCCGCTCCCGAGACCATCGTGCTCGAGCTGGACCTGGACCAGCCGCTGGCGGAGTACGTGCCCGACGATCCGCTGGCTGGCGCGCTATTCGCACGTACGGAGAGCCTGCGCGACATGGTCGACTCGCTCGACCGTGCGCGGAGCGATCCTCGGGTGAAGGGCGTCGTGGCTCGGCTCGGCGGCGACCGGATCGGTACGGGCAAGGTCCAGGAACTGCGCGCGGCGATCCAGCGGTTCCGCGACAGCGGACGTTTCGCCTACGCGTTCGCAGAGACGTTCGGCGAACTGGGGCCGGGCGACCGCGCGTACTATCTGGCGAGCGCGTTCGACCGGATCTGGCTTCAGCCGGTCGGCATGGTCGGGCTGACGGGCATCGGCGCCACGATACCGTTCGCCCGCGAAGCGCTGGACGAGTTGCAGGTCCAGCCGGAGCTGCGGCACCGCGAAGAGTACAAGAGTTTCATGAACACCTTCACGGAGCGGGAATTCACGGAACCGCACCGGGAGATGATCGAAGCCCTGGTCGGCGACCTTCACGAGCAGCTCGTCTCCGGGATAGCCGAGGGACGGGGCATGGACCCTGCCGCCCTGCGCCAGCTGATCGACCGCGGGCCGTTCCTGGACCGCGAATCCGTGGAGGCGAAGCTGGTGGACCAGCTGGGATATTTCGACGAGATCAGGGACGCCGCGCTCGACCGCGCCGGGGCCGGCGCCGAACTGGTCGAGGGCGGCGACTATCTGGACGTCGCCGGTCGGCCCCATGGATCCGGCCCGACGATCGCGCTGATCTACGGCACCGGCTCCATCCAGAGGGGAGAGAGCGGCGTCGATCCGCTGATGGGCGGAGCCTCGATGGGATCGGACGACGTCGCCGCTGCGTTCGAGGAAGCGGCCGAAGATCCCAAGGTGCGCGCCATCCTGTTCCGGATCGACAGCGGCGGCGGTTCCGCCGTCGCCTCGGAGACGATCCGCCGGGCATTGGTCAAGGCGCGGGAAGCCGGGAAGCCCGTGATCGTGTCGATGGGCGAAGCCGCCGCGTCGGGCGGCTACTGGATCGCCATGAACGCCGACAGGATCGTTGCCCAACCCGGCACCCTGACCGGATCGATCGGCGTCATCGCCGGCAAGGTGGTGACGACAGGCCTTTGGGGCAGGCTGGGCATCGACTGGGAGCAGGTGACCCGCGGCCGCAATGCCACCATGTGGTCGCCGCTGTCAACCTACAGCGAAAGCGAATCCCAGCGGCTCGATACGATCCTGGACGACATCTACGGCGCCTTCGTACGGAACGTCGCCGAGGCACGAAAGCTTCCGGCCGCCGCCGTGCGGGACATCGCCAAGGGCCGTGTCTGGACCGGCTCCCAGGCCAAGGCGCTGGGCTTGGTGGACGAACTGGGGGACATGGACGCGGCGCTGGGCTTCGCCCGGGAAGCGGCCGGCCTGGCCCGCGATGCCGGCGTGACGCTTCGACTCTTCCCCGAGCCTGAATCGCCCTGGCGGCAGGCGCTCGACCTGGTCTCCGGACGGTCGGAAGCGGCCGCCACGACGGCTGTGCTGGGGCGGCTTCAGCCCCTGCTCCGGGAATTGGCCCCGCTGGTCCGCGACCCCGCCGCCGAGACCCTGTCCATGCCTCCGACCGGGCTGCTGCGTTAACGTCGCCCGAGGGGGGAGAGCCGGCACAGGAAAGTCGGTTCCGGAGGGCGCACGGTCGACTCCACCTTGGCGCAGCTGTCGTCCCCGATCACGAAGCCGAAGGAGCGGAACGCCTCCTCGACACCCTGCCCGCGCCGGTCGCGACGGAACATCCCGAACACGGGTCCCTCATGCCCCGAGACGATCGCCGCGGCCTGCCGGGTGAAGGGGTCGTCGGCCCTGTAGGCATAGTCGAAGCCGTCCAGCCGGATGAACCGGTTGGACGGGTGGAAGGCTGGAATGAAGTGGGCATCGGCGCTGCGCCCCGCCATCAGGATCACGGCGTCCCGGAGGCCGCGGTACTGCACGGGAACGGATGCTCCTACGAACGGATCGTCGTTCCAGTCCTTGCGGGCGAAGTCCGCCTTGCTGGTGGTCGCCACCAGCGCAAGGCAGCACGCCACCGTGGCATAGGTGCCGGCCCGGGGGCCGAGCAGCGCCACCAGCATGACGCAGAGCAGCAGCGGAACCAGCATTTCCAGGGGTACCGCATAGCGGTAGATGGAGAACAGGACCAGCCAGCCGGCATAGCCGACCAACGCCGTCCACAGCAGCATCCGGGCGTTGAAGCCCGTGAAGACGCCGCCGTTCAGCCGCCAGCGGACCATGCGGGTGGTCAGGGCGGCGACGAGCAGGGCGACCGCCACGGCGAAGGCGGCCAGCAGGCGGAAATCCCGCCAGGGCGCCTCGGAGATACGGTCGGCATCGAAGCTGAAGATGACGGGATAGACCAGATACTCCAGCACGTCCGCCGGGAGGTAGCGCAGGTCCCGGCCCTCCCCGGCGCCGACGAAAGGCGATCCGAACAGACGGTTGAAGAACGGGAAGAAGGGATTGCCGAACTCGGCCTGCATCCGCACCATCCAGAAGCCGGCCGACAACAGCAGCCCCACGACCGCCGCCATCCCGGCCGCGGCGCAGGCCAGGACTCGGTCGCCCGCCCGGCCCGCGGTAGCCAGGGGTGCAGCGACGATCGCCAGCACGAAGGGCGCCAGGGTCAGCTTCAACCCCAGCCCGATCCCGACCACCAGTCCGGCACAGGCCGGGCGCAGCAGCTTCGGCAGGCGCCCCCTGCCGCCGCCGGGCTTGCCCAGCAGGATCAGGAGCGCCCCCAGGAAGAACAGGCTGGCGATGAGGTCGTGGTGCCACGACCCGAGGGTACCCATGGCGGCGGCCGTCCCGAAGCCTGCGGCTGCCAGGAAGCCCGGCAGAAGGTTGGGCATCGCGGAAGATCCCCTGACCCTCGGCCCGAGCGCCAGGCGGGCGCAATGGAACAGAAGGATCACGTTGATGCCGTGGATGGCGCCGAGGGTGAACCCGACGGCGCGCGCCGGCAGGGTTTCCACGCCGACATAGAACGCGATGTCCAGGACGGGGTTGAGGAAGGTATGGAAGACCGCGGGCAGGATATCGTACCCCAGCCGGTCGTTCAGGAAGGCATAGCCGTTATAATAATGATAATGGAGCAGGTCCCAGGCCATGCTCTTGCCCATGTACAGGGACAGGAGCCCGGAGGCCAGCGGCGCCAGCCAGACGAGAACCGGAATGGCGGCATTGGCGTACCGGAAGATTTCCAGGCCATCGTTCTTGCCGCGGCTTGTTCCGCTTGTGGTCGTCTGTGCCGTCATAGGGTGTCCCGGTCTGCTGGCGCTGGGTCTATGGCGCGTCATTTACCGGCAAGGACTCGCCGGCCGGCCGTGTTCATTCTGTGACGCGCACCTCTCTGGAGGGGTGGCCCGTCAGCCCTCCCGGACACCCCCGACGAGGAACTCCCGGTTCCCTTCCGGTCCCTGGATCGGGCTTTCGGTAATACCCAGGACGCGCCAACCGGGTATCCCGGACAGCCAGGCGGAGACGGTGTCGCATACCTCCCGGTGCAGTCCGGGGTCTCGGACCACTCCTCCCTTGCCGACCCGGCCCTTGCCCACCTCGAACTGGGGCTTGATCAGCGCCACCAGCCTGCCGCCCGGCCGTGTCAGGCTCAGCGGCGCCGGCAGTACGGTCATCAGGCTGATGAAGCTGGCGTCGCAGACCACCAGGTCGATCGGCTCGGGGACCTCCGCCGCGGAGAGATTGCGTGCGTTGGTCCGCTCCAGCACCGCTACGCGCGGGTCCTGCCGCAGCTTCCAGGCAAGCTGGCCATGCCCGACATCGACGGCGTAGACCTTGGCGGCTCCACGGGACAGCAGGACGTCGGTGAAGCCGCCGGTCGAGGCGCCGACATCCAGGCAGACCAAGCCTTCGGCATCGATGCCGAAGTGATCCAATCCCTCGACCAGCTTCAGCCCGCCGCGCGACACCCAGGGATGGTCCTGCCCCTTTACCGAGAGCGGAGCATCCCCCGCCAGCATCTGGCCCGCCTTGTCGATGCGCAGCGTGTCGGAATAGACGAGGCCGGCCATGATCAGGGCCTGTGCCTTCGACCGGCTTTCGACGAGGCCGCGTTCGACCAGCAGATTGTCAACGCGCGAGCGCGTCATGCCGGGGTCTTCCTTTCCAAACGAATCTGACATCGCGACGCCGCATCGATAGCAAGCCCGTGGATCGCTGTCAGGGAAGTCTGTCGCGGGACAGCGGATCCAATCGGTATTCCAGCAAACCCAAGCCCAGCACTCGACTGTCGAGGCTCGTCCCGAGCAAGCTCGGGCTTATGGGGTCCTCGGCGACAAACTCCACCTTGATCGCCTGGCCCTTGGGCCGCTTCAGGACGGCGGAAAACTCCGACGGCGTCGGCAATACGTCCCACGTCGCCACCAACGCGCCGTCGGCGAACACCTTCACGCGCTGGGAAGGCGCTGGAGCATGAGGAAACGCCTGGGCCAGGACCGTCAACAGGAAGGTATCGTTTCCGGGTGCGGGCGGCATGATCCAAAGCGTCGCACGCGCGCGCCCCCAGATTCCCCAGCTCTCGTTGGGCCACCAATCCGAGCCGAGAGCCTGTGAACCCTGCTTACCGATTCCCACCTCCATGGGCTGGGCGAGCGGCATTGAAGGCATGGGAATAGATGAGTTGATTTCCTGATCCCACCGAAGAGCGGCAATGTCCAGGCCGCAAAGTCCCTCGATGTCGTGCTTGTCCGCATAATCCTTGACGCGCAGCGCATAGTCGAACCGCGTAGGATCATTGAAGTTCCAGTCAGGCGGGTTGAATGTAGAGACTCCGTTTATGGTTTCGAGATCAAATACTTCTCCGATGAGCATCGCATCGACGTTATGGCTGTACTGCTTCAGCAGATCCGGCTGGCCCGGCGATTTACCTTCACGGGAGACCATGGCTGCGAAGGCCAGGCATTCCGCGGGGGGCGGAGGAAGGTCGGCGAGCCGGC
Organism: Skermanella sp. TT6; assembly: GCF_016653635.2. Taxonomy (NCBI): domain Bacteria; kingdom Pseudomonadati; phylum Pseudomonadota; class Alphaproteobacteria; order Rhodospirillales; family Azospirillaceae; genus Skermanella; species Skermanella cutis. The sequence continues at coordinate 2,046,753 of NZ_CP067420.1, read as the reverse complement.
GTTTTTCCTCCATGCCATCGAGCAACGCGACACTCCCGGTGTTCAATTGCTCAACCACCAGCAGCAATCCAAGTCCCACCTGCAGAAGCACGCGGCCCCGCATCTTGAACATGCCGGCCAGCCCGATTATCGCTATCACGGCTACCGGTCCTGCCAGGAAGATGTAGGATCGGACGACGGCACGGGTCGCCTTGGCACCGGGAACCGCCTGATAGATCCAGATCCACAGCGAGTTGCCGCCGATATTGAGCGTCAAGATCCAGAACACGACGACAGCGACGATCGGTGCCCGCAGGACCGATAGGTGCTTCCAGCACCATATCGCGCCGATGACGAAGCATATCAGCAGCACCGGGGGTATCCCGACGACGTGCTCCCCCCTCAAGGGGAAAATGTCGGGATGATGTGCATTCACCGTCCGGACGATACCGCCGTAGAGCAGGTTGTCGGGCCCGACATTGAACAGCGTGAATGGCGCCCCGAGGTATGGCGACACCTGGGAGTAGTCGTGCATCCCCGTCTCGGCCGCGCGAGGAAGATAGAGCTCGAGGAAAGGCATCAGGCTGATCGCCGTGACCCCGAGCAACAGCACCAGGACTAACGCGTGGCGCCGAGCCAGAGCCAGCCCTTGGTAGGCTATCGACCTGCCGACCTGTCCGGTAAAGGGCAAAGCCAAGAGACAGAGAAGGGTGTAGAACGCCAGGAACCATGCCGTGTAGAAGGCGGTGAGCAGCCATGCCGCATAGAGCACGACTGCTGCGGTTCCCCACCCCAGCGCCGCTGCCCGGCTATCCGTGACCAGACCGGACACCATCCGCGCAGCCAGCCACACGAACAACGGCACCAACGACACGGTCAGTATCTGTGCATGGCCGGATTGCAGGAACGCGCCCGAACTGACGGTAAATAGAACCGCCGCCAACAATGCCCAGCCGAAATCCAATCGCAGGATTTGGCGCGACAGTATGAACGTCGCGGAGAACCCGATTATACGGAAAACGAAATTGACCAGCTCAGCGGAGAGGAAAGGATCTGCCCCGGCTCCTCTGAACAAAGCATGCCAGAATCCGAACAGGAAATAGCCGTCATTGTAGGCGAGTGTGCTATCATAAGGAAAGAAGTAGTTCGTCGTGTCCCAGTCGGATAAACCTTTGTAAACATTATTCCAATGCTCAAGAATGCTGATCTGGATTATCCCATCAAGCCGATCGCCGGTCGTTACGGCAAATCCCGTTGCGATCTGGTCCTGAAAAACAAGCACCAAAGACAAGACGAGCGCAATAGCCCATAGAACGCTGCGCACAGCGACATTCTCATTATTCATACTCGAGCTTTCTCGGACAATAAGATCGGAACCCTACCCGATTTGATTAATACCATTAGTCATGATGATGAGATGATTGCGAATGGCGAGTCCTGCCGAATCCATCCCGTGTGATACGGAATGTTTCTTATGCAATGCAATATCCCAAAAGTAGAGCGAACTTGATGCCGCATGACTTCCTGGCCTGCGCAGTTCCATTGCAGCAGACCGGACAGGCCATGTAGTGAAATGGGCCGGCGCGACCTTGCCTACGACGCACCGTAGGGGTCGGGGTAAGCGAATCCCGGATCTTCAGAAGTGATGACGCTCGCGCCCATCACCAGCGAAACCCGGGAGTTGCCGGCTTCGACCTTTTTCAGCTGCTTGCGGGGCGTGCAAGGCGAAGCCCGCTTGTGCGCCGATCGGGCGCGCGGCACCTGCGGCCGTCGCTGCCCGATGCGGCAAGTCGCGCCGCACTCCTGGTCTTCCCGGCACGGCGCCGTGCGCCAGGCTACGCCCGCGCCGCACCCTGTCCGGCCAGCCCCTGGGCGGCCCCGTCGACGCCCATCGCCTTCAGGGCGGTCGCCACGATGTGCCGTGCCGCCAAACCGGCCTCCTCGTACTGCTTCGCGGGCGTATCGTGGTCCAGGAAATGGTCGGGCAACACCATGCACCGGATCTTCATCCCATGGTCCAGCAGCCCGGCCCCGGCCAGGAAGTGCAGGACGAAGCTGCCGAAGCCGCCGACCGAGCCCTCCTCGATGGTGATCACGACCTCGTGCGAGGCGGCGACACGCCGGATCAGATCCTCGTCCAACGGCTTGGCGAAGCGGGCATCCACGACGGTCGTGGACAGGCCGCGCGCCGCCAGGTCCTGGGCGGCGGACATGCATTCCTGCAGGCGGGCGCCGAAGCTCAGAAGCGCCACCTTGCTGCCTTCCTGGACCACGCGGCCCTTGCCGATCTCCAGCACCCTGCCCCGCTCGGGCATGTCGCGGCCGACGCCTTCGCCGCGGGGGTAGCGGAACGCGCTGGGGCGGTCGTCGATCGCCGCGGCGGTCGCCACCATGTCCATCAGCTCGACCTCGTCCGAGGCGGCCATCAGGACCATGTTCGGGAGGCAGCCCAGATAGGCGATGTCGAACGATCCGGCATGGGTGGCGCCGTCGGCGCCGACCAGCCCGGCCCGGTCGATGGCGAAGCGGACCGGAAGGGATTGCAGCGCCACGTCGTGGACGACCTGGTCGTAGCCGCGCTGTAGGAAGGTCGAATAGATCGCCGCGAAGGGCTTGTATCCCTCCGTCGCCAGCCCGGCGCAGAAGGTGACCGCATGCTGCTCGGCGATGCCCACGTCGAACAGGCGGTCGGGAAAGCGCTTGTCGAACAGGTCGAGGCCGGTCCCGGACGGCATCGCGGCGGTCACCGCGACGATCTTGTCGTCGGCCTCCGCCTCCTTGATCAGCGCCTGGGCGAAGACACGGGTGTATGTGGGCGCGTTGGACTTCGCCTTGGCCTGGGCGCCGGTCACGACGTCGAACTTGGAGACGGCATGGAGCTTGTCGGCCGATGCCTCAGCCGGTGCGAAGCCCTTGCCCTTCTGGGTCACCACATGGACCAGGACCGGCCCCGTGTCCTCGGTGTCGCGCAGGTTCTGCAGCACCGGGAGCAGGTGGTCCAGGTTGTGGCCGTCGATCGGCCCCACATAGTAGAAGCCCATTTCCTCGAACAGGGTGCCGCCGGTCACCATGCCGCGGGCATATTCCTCCGCCCGGCGGGCGGCCTGCTTGAGCGGCCGGGGGAAGTGCTCGGCGATATCCTTCGCGAGATGGCGGAGGCTCAGGTACGGCTTCGACGAGATCAGCCGCGACAGGTAGGCGCTCATGGCGCCGACCGGCGGGGCGATCGACATGTCGTTGTCGTTGAGGATGACGATCAGGCGGGACTTGTCGTCGCTGCCGGCATTGTTCATCGCCTCGTAGGCCATGCCGGCGCTCATGGCGCCGTCGCCGATCACGCAGATCACGTGGTTGCGCTTGCCGGACAGCCGATTCGCGACGGCCATGCCGTACCCGGCCGAGATCGAGGTCGAGCTGTGGGCGGTGCCGAACGGGTCGTACTCGCTTTCCGACCGCTTGGTGAAGCCGGACAGCCCTCCCCCCTGGCGCAGGGTGCGGATACGGTCGCGCCGCCCGGTCAGGATCTTGTGCGGATAGGCTTGGTGGCCGACATCCCAGATCAGCCTGTCATCCGGCGTGTCGAAGACATGGTGGAGGGCCACCGTCAGCTCGACCACGCCCAGGCCGGCGCCGAGATGGCCGCCGGTCACCGAAACCGCGTCGATCGTCTCCGTCCGAAGCTCGTCCGCCAGCTGCCGGAGCTGATCGGGCTTGAGCTTGCGGATCTGGGCCGGGACGGTACAGCGATCGAGCAACGGGGTCTTGCTGGGTGCGGTCAATACAACCTCCTTTGGTCAGGCGCGCCGCTCAATGACGCCGCTCAACGACATAGGTTGCGACAGATTTCAGGATATCCGCCCGGCCATCGAAAACATCGAGATGACGGGCGGCCTGGTCGGCCAGCAGGCGCGCCTGGTCGCGCGCCCGCTCGACTCCCAGGATCGAGACAAAGGTCGCCTTGCCGGCCGCCGCGTCCTGGCGCGCCGGCTTGCCCGTAACGGACGGGTCGCCGTCGATGTCGAGCAGGTCGTCGGCGATCTGGAAGGCAAGGCCCAGATCGTGGGCGTAGTTTTGCAGGGCATGCATTTGGGGCGGCGACGCGCGCCCCAGGATGGCGCCGGCGCAGCACGAGAAGGCGATCATCTCGCCGGTCTTGAGCCGCTGCAGCCGGGTCGTGGCCCCCATGTCGAACTGCGTCGTCTCCGCGATCAGGTCGAGCATCTGGCCGCCGACCATGCCGTGCATGCCGGCCGCCCTGGCCAGCGCCGCGACCAGCGAGCACCGGACCTTGGGATCCTCGTGGGTCTGGGGATCGGCCAGCACCTCGAAGGCGAGGGTCAGCAGGGCGTCGCCGGCCAGGATGGCGGTCGCGTCGTCGAAGCGCTTGTGGACGGTGGGGCGGCCGCGCCGCAGGTCCGAATTGTCCATCGCCGGCAGGTCGTCGTGGACCAGCGAATAGCAGTGGACGAACTCCACCGCCGCCGCCACCCGCACCGCGCAGTCGCGGGCGACGCCGAACAGGCCGGCGCTGGTCATGACCAGGAAGGGACGCAGCCGCTTGCCGCCGCCCAGGCATGCGTAGCGCATCGCCTCGAACAGCTTGGCCTCGGTGGTGTCGGACATCGGCAGGAGATGGTCGATTTCCTGCTCGACCAGTTCTGCCGCTTCGCCCATGGCGGAGGAGAGTTCGTTCGCCACTATTCGATCCGCGCGGGTTCTGCGCCGATCGAACCGTCGGCGGCAACGGTGATCCGGTCGACCTTCGCCTGGGCTTCGCGAAGCTTGGCCTCGCAGTGGCGGCGCAGGGCCGTGCCGCGCTCGTAGGACGAGATCGCGTCGTCGAGCTTGGCGCGACCCTCCTCGAGCTGGCGCACGATCCGCTCCAGCTCGCCGAGGGCGTCTTCGAAACTCAGCGCTGCGACATCGGGGGGTATTGCGGGGTCAGCCATCATCCTACCGTCACCAGGGTACCTTGGCGACTTTAGGGCGGTCGCCGGCCTGTCCGCAAGTCCGGCTTGGCTGCCGGACCGCGAAGGCGGACCGATCCCCCTGACGTGGAGGCCCGGCGGATCACGCCGCCATCAGTTCCTGTACGTGCGCGGCGCAACTTGAGGCAAGGGCGCGAATGTCGTACCCCCCTTCCAAGGTGGATACGATGCGTGCACCGCAATATTCGCGCGCGAACTCGCCCAGCTTGCGGGTAACCCAGACATAGTCGTCGTCGACCAGGTGCAGGCTTGCGAGCGGATCGCGGGTGTGCGCGTCGAAACCGGCCGAGATCATGATCAGCTCCGGCTGGAAATGCTCCAGCGCCGGGAAGATCCGGGTCATCATGGCGTGGCGGAATTCCGGGCTGCCCGCCATCTCGGGCAGCGGCACGTTCACGATGTTGTCGGCCACGCCGCGCTCCTCCAGGAGCCCGGTGTTCGGGTACAGATGGGCCTGGTGGGTCGAGGCGTAGAACAGGCCGGGATCGTTCTGGAAGATGTCCTGGGTGCCGTTGCCGTGATGGACGTCGAAATCGATCACGGCGACCCTGCTGATGCCGTGGACCTTGCGCGCTTGCTCTGCCCCGACCGCGACGTTGTTGAACAGGCAGAAGCCCATCGCCCGGGCCGTCTCGGCATGGTGGCCGGGCGGCCGGGTCGCGCAGAACGCGTTGCGCGCCTCCCCGCCCATGACGGCGTCGACGGCGGCGCACACGGCGCCGGCGGCCCGGAGCGCCGCCTCCCCGGAACTGGGGCACAGCACGGTGTCGCTGTCCAGTTCGACATGGCCCTCCGTCGGGATCGCGGCCAGCACCCGCTCGATGTAGGAGATCGGATGGACCCGGGCGAGCTGCTCGATCTCGGCGCGCGGCGCGACGCGGCGGTCGAGGAAGTGGAAAGCCTCGCCTTCCAGCGCCGCCAGGACGGCCTTCAGGCGCTCGGGGCATTCCGGATGCCCGATGCCGGTGTCATGGTCGATGCAGGAGGGATGGCTGAAAAGGGAGGTATACATCGGTCTTCTTCTTTTTCTGAGCGTTTCCCCGCGTGACGGGCATGGTCCCAGATCGCTCCCCGGTTTGCATCGGGAATTTTCCGAATCCAGCCTCACGGCCTACCGCGCATCCTCCCTTGCCGGGGTGGCAGCCCCCGACGGCGAAGGCGCGGCTCTCCCGAGTATCCGCGAACGGCGGCTTTCCCGCCGCAACTATTCCCGGGAAGAGGGAGCGCCATCTTGCCGCGCCCGGTCAACCGGACTTCCGTATCCTGAAGGTATAGACGGCGCCGTCCAGGTCGACCGACAGGAGCTCGTGGCCGGTCGCTTCGCAGAAGGCGGGGAAATCCTTCGTGGCGGCGGGGTCGGTCGCCTCGATCACCAGGACGTCGTCGGGGGCCAGGTGCTTCATAGCCTTGCGGGCGCGCAGCACGGGCAGCGGGCACGTCAGGTCCTTGGCGTCGAGGATGTGATTTGCCATGGCGGTATTCCTTGAATGCTGATGGCGAAAGCTGATAGGAGCGGACCGGCTTACGCCCGGCAGGCGCCTGGCGGCAAGACCGGCCGCGCCGCATCCGGTCGCGTGACTGGCGGAACGGTGAATTGGCTTTACGGAGCCGGCCGGATCGCCGATATGTAACCCTGACTTTAGAATTATCAGTCTATCTCAGCCCTTTTCCATGCCGGTTCCGGGGCGACCGGCGGCAGCGAGAGAACCGCGTCAGTATGACCATAGAGGATCTTCAGGAAAGCGCCCGCGAAGCGAGCAAACTGCTGAAGGCGATGAGCAACGAACGCCGACTGCTGATCCTCTGCCACCTCGCCTTGGGGGAAAAGTCGGTCGGGGAGCTGGAGACGCTGGTCGACCTGAGCCAGTCCGCCCTTTCACAGCATCTGGCTCGGCTGCGCCGGGACAATCTGGTGCGCACCCGCAGGTCGGCGCAGACGATCTACTATTCCCTCCAGGGCGGCGAAGCGGCGGCCGTCATGAAGGTGCTCCACGATCTCTACTGCGCGCCGCAGCCGGACCGGATGGACGTACCGGCGGCCGAGGACAGCGCCGCCGTCGCCTGAGTCACCCGCCCGGGCCCCGCCCTTCGCCGGACATCGTCCAGCGCACCCCCACGGCGGCCAGGGCCAGCCAGCCGACCATGAAGGCCATTCCGCCGACCGGTGCCACGGCACCCAGCGGGCTGGGCCCCTGCACCGCCAGGAGATAGAGCGCCCCGCAGAACAGCAGGGTGCCGAGCAGGAAGCACCAGCCCGCCACCCCGAGCAGCCAGCCCGCCCGCCCCGCGGCCCCGAAGCGGGCCAGCGTCGCGACCCCACCCAGCGCCAGGGCATGCCACATCTGGTATTGCCCGGCGATCCGGAACAGTTCGACCGAACGGGCGTCGGACAGCCCGTGCGACGCATAGGCTCCGGTCGCCACCGCGATGCCGCCGCTCAGTGCCGCCAGCACGAGCCACAATCCGGTGATGCGTTGCGACATAACTCAGAACTCCCGCTTTCCGCCGTCGCCCGCTCCCCGTGCCCTGCCCGCTCGCCATCCATGCGGACGGATATGGCCCGGCGTTTGCTACGACCATAAGGGTGAGCAGCGGCGACAGCTATATCCTTTGGTTTATGCAAGCTGCTTCGCATTTTGCAATTCGAGACGCCGAGCCGAAGACCATGCCCCATCTTTCGCGCATTACGCCAGTCCTCAAGCAAAGCATCGGCGGCCGGTCCGGGAAGATCGACGGCGGGCACCATCCCGCGAAGGCCGGGCCGCAGGGAACCGAGGGGATGTTGGGCGCCCTCATGGCCGCCACGTTCGACGGCATGGCGTTCCTCAAGGCGGTCCGCGACCCGAACGGCCGCGTCGTCGATTTCCGCTGGCTCCTGATCAACGAGGAAGGCGCCCGGCTGATGGGCCGCCGCTCCGCGGACCTGATCGGCCGGCGGCTGACGGCGACATTGCCGGACCTGGTGCCGGGCGGCCTGCCCGACCGGCTGGCCGCCGTCGCCGAATCAGGAGAGGGCGCGCGTTTCGCGGGTCCCTCCTGCGGGACCCGGGCAAGCGTCGAACAGTTCGATTATTCCGCCGTGTCGATCGACGATGGAGTGGCCCTCGGCTTCCGGCCGGCCCGGTCCTTCGGCGGGGCAACCGCAGAGGATGCTCGGCATGCCGAACGCTCCAAGGCCACGTTCCTCTCGCTGATGAGTCACGAGATCCGGACGCCGCTGAACGGGGTGGTCTGCGCGCTCGACCTGCTCGCGGAGGGCGTCGCGCCGGAGGACCGCGACGCCTTCATGGAGACCGCCCGCAACTCGGGCAGGGATCTGGCCCGGGTCATCGACGAGATCCTGGATTTCGCGAAGCTGGAGAGCGAGCCCGTCGAACTGCTGGACTGCCCGTTCCGCCTTACCGACGTGGTGGCCGCGGAGATCGACGCGGTGATCCGGACGGCCGAGGCGAAGGGGCTGACCATCGCCTGCCGGACCGACGCGGCGTTGTCCCGGACCGTACGGGGGGACCGCCAGAAACTGGCCAGGATCCTGCGGAACCTGCTGTCCAACGCGATCAAGTTCACCGAAGCCGGGGGACTGGCCGTGGCGCTGGAGAGCGCCGCCGGGTCCCTCGGCCCGATCGCCGGCGATGCCGCGGGCGACCGGGGCGGCGAACTCGTATCGTTCGTGCTTTCCGTGACCGACTCCGGCATCGGCATCGATCCCGGCTACCGGGCAAGCCTGTTCGAAGCTTTTTCCCAAGCCGACTGGTCGATGAACAGGCGCTACGGCGGTTGCGGCCTGGGACTCGCCGTCGCGAGCCGGCTCGCCGCGGCGATGGGGGGCCGGCTGACGGTGCTCAGCGAGCCGGGAACCGGCAGCAGCTTCCGCCTTCACCTGACGATGCGGGCCGCCGATGGCCCGGGAACGTCGCCGGCCTCCACGTCGGGCACGGTTCGGCCTCTCCCGGCGGGGCGTCAGGCCGCGGCACCCGGTCCCGCATCCGGGGGCAACCGGCCGAAGATCCTGCTGGCCGATGCCAGCGAGGCCAGCCGCCTGGTGACCGGCCTGATGCTGATGCGCGCGGGCTTCCTGGTCCATACCGCGACCACCGGGAGGAGCGCGGTCGACGCGGCGGGCAGGACGCTGTTCCAGGCCGTCCTGCTCGACATGGCGATGCCGGACATGGCAGGGCTGTCCATGGCCTCGTCCATCGGAGCCCCCGGGGGAGTCAACGCGGGAACGCCGATCATCGGCATGACGGCGCATGCCGACGCCGCGGAAGCCGCCCGCTGGCGCGCCGCAGGTCTCGGCGGCCTGCTGGTGAAGCCGTTCCAGAAACGCGACCTGCTCGAAATGCTGGGAATCTGCATGGGAGGCTCGGCCCTTGCGGCCGAGTGAGGGCTGCGCGCCCCCGATCAGCCGAACAGGGCGTCGATTTCCGCCTGGCTGATCGCCTTGCCCTGGAGTTGCGGTCCGTTCAGCAGCTTCGCCTCATCCGCCACCGGGACCTCGACCGACGCCGGCAGGTTCGCGAAGGCCTCGGCGCCCCAGGTCTGAATCATGTTGACGACCCGCTCCTCGATGAAGTCGAGCGTCCGCACGACCTTGCCGATCCGCTGGCCGGTAATGTCCTGGAAGTTGCAAGCCTCGAAGATGCTCACGACGGCCTCCATGATCCCGTCGAGGTCGGCCTTACCCTCGGGATCGTCGGTCTTGGCCTTGAGCTTGACCGCCGTCCGCTCGATCAGTTCGGCGGCGCTCAGCACGCCGTTGGTTGCATGCTCGGTGGCGCTGACGATGGCCGCCAACTCCTCCCCGGCGACCACCAGCCTGTCCTGTTCCGCCTTGGGATGACGCAGGGCCGCGATCTCGATATGGGTCGCCTGGATGCGCTGCTGCAGGTCGGCCACATCCGGTCCAGGGGCGGGGGCCGGTCCAGGGGCGGGGGCCGGTCCAGGGGCGGGGGCCGGTCCGGGAGCGGGGGCCGGTCCCGGCGCGGGGACCGGCTCCAGCACCGGCTGGAGCGCCGCCAACTCGTCGAGCCGCCGCTCGATCCGGTCGATCGCCGCCATCAGCTCCGCGGGCGTGGCTGTCGGAACGGGAACCGGGACAGCAAGCTCCGGCTTAGCGACGGTTTCCAGGTCGGCCGACGCCCCGTGCCGGAAAGGCAGGCCTCGGCGTTGCAGTTCTGCGGTGAATGGCTTGGCCGACATGCCGTCGATCTCTGCGAAGCTGGTGCGGGACAACAGGGGCAGAGTATCGACGTATACACTTTATCGAAGGTTAACACGTCGCATGCGAAACGTCGCATTCCGGTTGAACCGCAGCGCTCCGGATCCTTTGGAACCGTTTCAGGACCGGTCTCGGTCGTGGGGAGCGCCATAGTCCAGCGCCGGCCCCTTCGGCACGATGCCTGTCGGGTTGATGGTCTTGTGGCTGCCGTAGTAGTGCCGCTTGATGTGCTCGAAGCTGACCGTATCCGCCACTCCGTCCACCTGATAGAGCTCGCGGAGGTAGTTGGACAGGTTCGGATAGTCCTCGATCCGGCGCAGGTTGCACTTGAAATGGCCGACATAGACCGCGTCGAACCGGACCAGGGTGGTGAACAGCCGCCAGTCGGCCTCGGTCAGGCGGTCGCCGGCCAGGTAGCGCTGGCGGCCCAGGCGCTCCTCCAGCGCGTCTAGCGCCTCGAAGAGCTGGTCGAACGCACGCTCATAGACGGTTTGGTCCGTCGCGAAGCCGGCCTTGTAGACCCCGTTGTTGACCCGGTCGTAGACATAGGCGTTGATCTCGTCGATCTCGCCGCGCAGATCGGCCGGATAATAGTCGGACGAGGGATCGCCGAAGGCGTTGAATTCGGTGTTGAGCATCCGGATGATCTCGGCCGATTCGTTGTTGACGATCGTCCGCTTCTGCTTGTCCCACAGCACGGGCACGGTCACCCGGCCGCTCATGTCGGGCTTCACCTCGGTGTAGACCTCGTAGAGGAAGCGCTTGCCGTTCACCGGATCCGCGCCGGGAGCCAGTTCCCAGCCGTTCTCCAGCATCAGCGGCTCGACCACCGAGACCGAGATCGCGTCGTCCAGTTTCTTCAGCTTGCGGAAGATCAGGGTCCGGTGCGCCCAAGGACAGGCCAGCGAGATATAGAGATGATAGCGTCCCGGTTCGGCCTTGAAGCCCGACGAGCCGTCGGCCGTGACCTGGTCGCGGAATGCGCTCTCCTGCCGCTTGAAGGCCCCTCCCGTCGATTTCGTGTCGTACCACTGGTCGTGCCAGCGTCCGTCGATCAGCAAACCCATGGTGGTCTCCTCCAGCGTTGCGTTGCGTTGCGATCCGGTACCGTGCCCCCGGCCGGACCGGGAGCACGGGTCTTCAACATCAGCCGTGCAGCTTTGCTGCGGTATCAACCGTGCAGCTTTGCTGCGATCTCCGCGACGTGCCGGCCCTGGAAACGGGCGCCTTCCAGCTCGATCGCGCTGGGCTGGCGCGAGCCGTCGCCGCCCGCGATCGTGGTCGCGCCGTAGGGCGAGCCGCCGGCGATCTCGTCCAGGGTCGTCTGGCCGGCGAAGCTGTAGGGCAGGCCCGCGATGACCATGCCGTGGTGGAGCAGCGTGGTGTGGAAGGACAGGATGGTGCTCTCCTGCCCGCCGTGCTGGGTCGCGGTCGAGGCGAAGACGCTGCCGACCTTGCCGATCAGCTTGCCCTGCGCCCACAGGCCACCGGTCTGGTCGAGGAAATTGCGCATCTGCGACGCCATGTTGCCGAAGCGGGTCGGCGTGCCGAAGATGATGGCGTCGTAGTCGGCGAGTTCCGCCGGAGTCGCGACCGGGGCTGCCTGGTCCAGCTTGACGCCGGCCTTGGCCGCGACTTCCGGCGGCATCAGCTCGGGTACCCGCTTGACCGTCACCTCGGTGCCGGGAACCGAGCGGGCTCCTTCGGCGACCGCTCCGGCCATGGTTTCGATGTGACCATAGCTGCTGTAGTAGAGGACCAGGACCTTCGCCATGTCTCGTCTCCCTTCTGGGTGGATCCGTCGGCACCGGACAACCGCGCCGACGCCACAACAGGTAACGCGTTGCGTTGGACCTGATAATCGCTGATAATCTCACTTCATTGTTCTGCAAGACGCAACAATACGGCGGGTTGGACGCATGGACCGGCTGGACGACATGTGCGTGTTCATCCGGGTGGTGGATTGCCGCAGCTTCACCCTCGCGGCGGAGCGGCTGGGCCTGTCGAAGTCGGCGGTCAGCCGGCGGATGGCCGACCTGGAGAACCGCCTGGGAGCCCGGCTGCTCAACCGGACCACCCGCAGCCTCAGCCTGACCGAGGTGGGGCAGGCCTTCTACGACCGCTGCACGCGGATCGTGGCCGACGTGGAGGAGGCCGAGCGCGCCGTCGCCGACCTGCACGCGCAGCCACGCGGCACCTTGAGGATCAATGCCCCGATGTCGTTCGGCATGATGCACATCGCGCCCGCCATCGCCGAGTTCCTGCGCCGCCATCCCGGCCTGGAGATCGAGATGGACCTCAACGACCGGTACATCGACCTGATCGAGGAGGGCTACGACGTCGCGGTGCGGATCGGCAAGCTGCGCGACAGCAGCCTGGTGGCCCGGCGCCTCGCCCCGAACCGGCGGGTCGTCGTGGGAAGTCCCGGCTACTTCAGGGAACACGGGCGCCCAGCCCATCCCGACGACCTGGGCGGCCACAATTGCCTGATCTACACCAACGCACCGCTGGCCGACCAGTGGCAGTTCCGGGTCGGCGGCGAGGTGCGGTCGGTGAAGGTTTCCGGCACGCTGCGGGTCAACAACGGCGAGGTGTTGCGGGAAGCGGCCGTCGGCGGCCATGGCATCGCGATCCTGCCGACCTTCATCATCGGCGAGCAGATCGCCCGCGGCCATCTCGACGTCGTGCTGATGGACTTCGCCGCCGGGGACGGCGCGGTCCACGCGGTCTATCCGCACGGCCGCCACCTGTCGCCCAAGGTCAGGGTTTTCGTCGATTTCCTGGCCGGACGGTTCGGCCCGGTGCCTTACTGGGACGCCTCGCTTCATGTGCTGACCGGGGGATGACCCGGCCTCCCGCGGGAACCCTTCTCTTCGCTCCGTTGTTGTAGCGGTCAACAGGCTCGATGCTTGTCAAGAGACAAAACGCGGAGGATGAGGATATGAACAGGCTTATGTTCGGCGCGGCGATCATCGCGCTTACCGCAGGGACAATGGGATCGGTCCATGCCCAGACATCCCCCGGCAGCACCCAGGACTTGCAACCGGCTTCCTGCACGCAGCTCGAGATCGGGCAGGTCGGTAACCGGGTGGACCAGCTCCAGGGTCAGCAGAAGGCCGAGGCTGAGCTGATGCTCCAGCGGGCCCGGGAGGCGCAGAGCGACGGTCAACTGAACGAGTGCCGCCAGATCCTCGCCGATCTCGAGCAGATGCTTCCGGGCGGGCAGCAGGTCACCAGGACGACTCCGCTTCCCGCCATCCTCGGCGGCGAGGGTGGACAAGGTGGCCAGGGCACCGCGCGGAACGGCGCCGACCCGCAGCAGGCCCCCATCCAGGCCGACAACGTGGTCGCGGCGCTGCGGGAGAACCGCCAGTTCAGCACCCTGGTCGGGCTGATCGAGAGTGCCGGCCTGGCCGAGACGCTGAGCCAGTCGGGTCCCTACACGATCTTCGCGCCGACCAACGCGGCCTTCGAGAAGCTGCCCCAGAACGTCCGCGACCAGCTGACGCAGGAGCAGAACCGCGACCAGCTCCGCACCGTGCTGTCCCAGCACGTGGTCCAGAACCAGAGCATCGCTTCGACGCAGATCCCCCAGGAAATCAACGCGATGGGCGGCGGGCCGATCGACGTTTCGATGACCAACGGCCGCCCGCGCCTCAGCATCGGCGCTCCCCAGCCGCCGGCCCAGGGCCAGACCGCGAACCAGACGGCGGCTTCCCAAACCGCTGCTTCCGAGCCTGCGGCCATGTCGGAAGTGCGTGACGCCCGCACCGCGCTGGAGAACGCGAACCAGACCTTGGGCGGCGAGGGCCAGGAGATGGAGGCCGTCCAGGACCAGATCTCGACCGCGCGCCAGGCGCTCGACCGCGGCTTGGCCCAGGCCCAGCAGCCGAACCGGGCCCCCCTCGAGCAGGCGAGTTCCGCGATCGCCCGCGCCGATCAGGCCGTGCAGGCCAACGACCGGAACGCCGCCCGCCAGGCCGTCGACGACGCGCTGCTCCAGCTCCGCCAAGCCGAGACCGCGATGACCGACGGGTCCGGGGCCGCGACGGGCGGCCAGACCGATGGCGGCCAGCAGCGGACCGCCGACCGTTCGAACCAGGATCCGGCCTCGATAACGGTCGGCGATATCCGTACGGGCAACGGCTTCGTCCACGGCATCGACCAGGTGCTGGTGCCCGAGAACGTGCAGGAGGCCCTCGTCCAGTAAGGACAGCAGGCAACCCCAAACGACCTTTCCAGGGCCGGCGCTCCGAACGCCGGCCCTTTTTGTTTGCATTTGTCGCACTTGACGCCCGTTCGCGATCGGCGTAGATCAGTGAGTGAATGAACGTTCACTCTCAGCATAGACGGCAGCACGGCGGCAATGGCACCAAGCGTCAAGGAAGACCCTGCCTCAACGACGACGGCGGATTTGCGGGAGGCGCAGCAGCAGCGCATCCTCGCTGCCGCCATGACCTGCTTCGCGCGGTCGGGCTTCCATAAGGCCAGCATGCAGGATATCTGCGCCGAGGCCGGCATGAGCGCAGGCAACCTGTACCGTTATTTCCGCAGCAAGGAAGCGATCATCGCCGCCATCGCGGAGGCCGACCGCGTCCGCAATGCCGAGATCTTCGAAGTCCTGGAGCGGACGGACGATCCGGTGCGCGGCCTGTGCGCGCTTGCGCGCGCCTTCCTGCGCGAGATGCATGGCCGGGAGGCGCCGGCGCTCTGCACCGAGATCATCGCCGAGGCGTTGCGCAATCCCGAGATCCGCGCCATGTTCGAGCGCAACATAAACGAGGCCCACGCCGCGTGCGCCAAGGCGCTTCGCCGGGGGATCGAACAGGGCACCGTCGATCCCGGCATCGACGTGGACGTCACCGTCCGGCTGCTGATGGCCATGGGCGACGGCATCATCGCCCACCGGCCCATGGCCGATTTCATGACCGACGACAGGATCGACGCCGTTCTCGACACCCTGTTGGAACGATTCCTGCGGCCAGGCGCCCCTCCCACTCCGCCTCCCATCTCCGAATAAGGCCAAGACCATGCCCCGAGCACCCGACCGCCTCTCGTCCATGGGCAAGCTGCTGCTTGGCGCGGCGCTGCTCGGCTGGTCAGCAGCCACGCTCCCCGCCGCCTCGTCCGCCCTCGCGGCGGAACCCGCCGCCGTCGTTCCCAAGCCGCCCAGCGTCAGCGTGGTCAAGGCCCAGGCCGGCACCCTGGCCGAGACGATCCTGATGACGGGCACCCTGGTCGCGCGGGACGAGGTCCTGGTCGGACCGGAGATCGACGGCCTCGCCATCACCGAACTGCTCGCCGAGGAAGGCGATCGGGTCGAGCGCGGCCAGGTCCTGGCCCGCCTGTCGCGCGACATGCTGGATGCCCAGGCGGCGCAGAACAGGGCATCGATCACGCGCGCCATGGCGGCCATCGCCCAGGCCCGCAACCAGATCGCGGAGGCGAATGCCCAGGCGCGCCAAGCCGAGGCCGCCTTCGAGCGCGCCCGCACCCTCCAGGAGCGGGGCAACGCCTCGCAGGAGGCGCTGGAGCAGCGCGAGGCGGCGGCCCTGGTGGCCCGCGCCCGGGTGGCCGTCGCCGAGGACGCCCTGCGGGTCTCGCAGGCCGACAGGGACCTGGCCGAGGCCCAGCAGCGCGAGATCGAGGTTCGCATCGGCCGCACCCAGATCAAGGCCCCCGCCGCCGGCATCATCAGCCGGCGCGAGGCGAAGCTGGGTGCGCTGGTCTCCCCCGGCGGCGAACCGCTGTTCCGGATCATCGGCAACGGCACGATCGAGGTCGAGGCCGCCGTGCCGGAGACGGCGCTCGCCCGGCTGCGCGTCGGCCAGCCCGCCCAGGTCCGTCCCGCCGGCATGACCGATCCGGTTCCCGCCCGGGTCCGGCTGGTCTCCCCCGAGGTCGACCGCACGTCCCGCCTCGGCAGGGTGCGGCTCACGGTTGACAGCGTCCCCGGCCTGGCGGTCGGGGCCTTCGCCCGCGGCGCCGTCGAGGTGGACCGCCGCGACGGCATCCTGGTGCCGCTGTCGGCCGTGCTCAACCGGCCGGAGGGTTCCGTGATCCAGGTGGTACATGACGGCATCGTGGAAACCCGGCCCGTCATCGTCGGGCTGAAGGCCGAGGGCAAGGCCGAGATCCGTGACGGGCTTGCCCCGGGAGAGGACGTGATCGCCGTGTCCGGCACCTTCGTCCGCGACGGCGACCGGGTAACCCCGGTGCCGCATCCTCCCGCCGTATCGGCGGTGCAGACCAGCAGCGTCCCTTAAGCGTTCCCAAGAGAGAAGCGGGAGCCCGTCCCATGTCGCTCAACGTCTCCGCCTGGTCGATCCGCAGTCCGGTCCCGGCCCTGGTGTTCTTCGCGGTGGTCATGCTGCTGGGGATCGTGTCGTTCCAGTCGCTGCCGATCACGCGGTTTCCCAACATCGACGTGCCGGTCGTCTCGATCACCGTGACCCAGTCGGGGGCGGCGCCGTCCGAACTGGAATCCCAGGTCACCAAGCAGGTCGAGGACGCGGTCGCCAACATCACCGGCGTCAAGCACGTCACCTCGACGATCACCGACGGCACCTCCACGACCGCGATCGAGTTCCGGCTGGAGGTGGACACCGACCGGGCGGTCAACGACGTGAAGGACGCGATCGCCAAGATCCGCGCCGACCTGCCGCGCACCATCGACGAGCCGATCATCGAGCGGATCGACGTGGAGGGCCAGGCGATCCAGAGCTACGCCGCCTCCGCTCCCGGCATGACGCTGGAGCAGCTGTCCTGGTTCGTGGACGACGTGGTCAGGCGCAAGCTCCAGGGTCTGAAGGGCGTCGGCCGGATCGACCGGATCGGCGGCGTCGAGCGCGAGATCCAGATCCAGCTCGACCCCGACCGGCTGATGTCGCTGGGCATCACCGCGGCCGACGTGAACCGCCAACTCCGCGCCACCAACATCGACCTGGGGGGAGGCCGCGGCGAACTGGGCGGCCAGGAGCAGGCGATCCGGACGCTGGCCGGCGCCCGCACGCTGGACGACCTGCGCCAGACCCGCATCGTGCTGCCCGGCGGGCGCGAGGTGCGGCTGTCCGACCTGGGCGAGGTGGTGGATTCATACGAGGAGCCGCGGTCCTTCGCCAAGCTGAACGGCGAGCAGCAGGTCGTCTCGTTCAGCGTGTTCCGATCCAAGGGGGCCAGCAACGTCGAGGTTGCCCGGGTGGTCGAGGCGGAGCTTGCCCGGCTGTCGGAAGCCCACCCCGACGTCAGCTATACGCTGATCGACGACACGGTGGACTATATCGAGGGCAACTACGAAGCCGCCATGGGCACCCTGCTGGAAGGTGCGGCCCTGGCCATCATCGTCGTCCTGGTGTTCCTGCGCGACTGGCGCGCGACCCTGATCGCCGCCGTCGCGATGCCGCTTTCCATCATCCCGGCCTTCTGGGTCATGAGCATGATGGACTTCTCGCTCAACCTGGTCAGCCTGCTGGCGATCACGTTGGTGACGGGCATCCTGGTGGACGACGCGATCGTCGAGATCGAGAACATCGTCCGCCATATGCGCATGGGAAAGTCGCCCTACCGCGCCGCGATGGATGCGGCGGACGAGATCGGCCTGGCGGTCATCGCGATCACGCTGACCATCGTCGCGGTGTTCGCCCCGGTCAGCTTCATGGGCGGCATTCCCGGCCAGTATTTCAAGCAGTTCGGCCTGACGGTCGCGGTGGCCGTGCTGTTCTCCCTGCTGGTCGCCCGGCTGATCACGCCCATGATGGCGGCCTACCTGATGCGCGCCCACCCGCCCCGGCCGGAGCGCGACGGCGCGCTGATGCGGGCCTATACCGGGTTCCTGAGGGTCACGCTCCGCTGGCGGTGGATGACGCTGCTGGCCGGCGTCGGGCTTTTCGCCGTCTCCATCTGGAGCACGTCGCTGCTGCCCACCGGGTTCATCCCGGCCGAGGACGCGGCCCGTTCCGTCGTCTCGGTCGAACTGCCGCCCGGCGCCACGCTGGAGGACACCGCCCGGACCACCGACCGGATCGCCACGACGCTCCGCGAGATGCCGGAGATCAAGTCGGTCTTCGCGATGGGCGGCACGACCCCGACCGGTGCCGGCCGCGAGGTTCGCAAGGCGGCGCTGTTCGTCATGCTGACGCCGAAGGGCGAGCGCGAGATGACCCAGAAGCAGGTGGAGGGGGAAATATCCCGCCGCCTGGCCGAGGTGCCCGACATCCGTGCCTGGTACGTCAACGAGCGCGGCGAGCGCGAGCTGTCGATCACGGTGATGGGCAACGACGGCGTGGCCCTGGGCGAGGCGGTCGCCTCGATCGAGGCGGCGATGCGGCGCGAGCCGGGCTTCTCCAACGCCGCCGCCAGCGCCGGGCTGGACCGGCCGGAAATCCGGGTCCTGCCCCGCCTGGACGAGGCCGCCCGCCACGGCGTCTCGCCCGAAACGATCTCGGAGACGGTGCGGGTCGCCACGATCGGCGACATCGGCGCCAACCTGGCCAAGTTCAATGCGGGCGACCGCCAGATCCCCATCCGCGTCCAGCTCGACACCCAGGCCCGCCACGACCTGCGGCTGATCGAGACGCTGGCGGTGCCCAACACGGCGGGGGTCGCCGTGCCGCTGATGTCGCTGGCCGACATCTCATTCGGCCAGGGTCCCTCGTCGATCGAGCGCTACGACCGGGAACGGCGCGTGCTGATCGGGGCCGACCTGACCGGCGGCCTGACGCTGGGCGACGCGCTCGCCCGGGTGAAGGCGCTGCCGGAGGTCCGGGACATGCCGGCCGGCACCCGTATCCAGGAGAGCGGCGACGCCGAGATCATGGGCGAGGTCTTCGCCGGCTTCGCAGCCGCGATGGGCGCCGGCCTCCTGATGGTGCTGGGCGTGCTGGTGCTGCTGTTCCACAACGTGTTCCAGCCGATCACCATCCTGCTGTCGCTGCCGCTGTCGATCGGCGGCGTCATCATCGCATTGCTGCTGACGGGCAACCCGATCAGCATGCCGGTGGTGATCGGCATCCTGATGCTGATGGGCATCGTCACCAAGAACGCCATCATGCTGGTCGATTTCGCGGTGGAACAGGAACGGAAGGGCATGAACCGGATCGAGGCGATCATCGACGCCGGCCGCAAGCGCGCCCAGCCGATCATCATGACCACCATCGCGATGGCGGCCGGCATGCTGCCCAGCGCCATGGGAGCCGGCGACGGCGGCGAGTTCCGCGCGCCCATGGCGATCGCGGTGATCGGCGGCCTGCTGGTCTCCACCGTGCTGTCGCTGATCTTCGTGCCCAGCTTCTACACCATCATGGAGGGGCTGTCGGAACGGGTCGGCAGCGTGCTGGGCCGATTCGTCGGACCCCGGGAGGAGGACGACCCGCACGGCGCGCCTCATCCGGCGCCGGCCCTGCCGGTCCGCCACGCGGCGGAGTAGGACATCGGGGAGCTGCCATGACGAAGGGTGCGTTGACCGATGTCGGCGCACCCTTCATCGTTTGATGCCAAACAGTCATGCGCCCCTCAGCCATTCCGCCGGTCCACTCCCCTTGAGCTATCTCGCCTTCATCGCCGCCCATGGGCGGATGCTCGCCTTCGGCTTCCTGCTGACCCTGTTCTCCAGCTTCGGCCAGACATTCTTCATCTCGCTGTCCGGCGGCTACATCCGCGAGGAATTCGGCCTGACCAACGCCGAATTCGGCCTGCTCTACTCGATCGCGACCCTGGGCAGCGCAACGGCGCTGATCTGGGCGGGCCGCTGGATCGACACCACCGGCTTGCGGCGCTACGTGACCGCCGTCTGCCTGGCGCTGGCCGCCGCCTGCATCGGGATGGCGACCGCCGGCCACGCGGTCCTGCTGGTGCTGGCGCTGTTCGGCCTGCGGCTCGCCGGACAGGGGCTGATGCCGCATACCGCCTTCACGACCATGGCCCGCCGGTTCGACACCGGCCGCGGTACCGCGCTGAGCCTCGCGGCGCTCGGCCACCCGACCGGGGAGGCCCTGCTGCCCACGGTGATGGTGACCGCCCTGGCGCTGCTGGGCTGGCGGAGCGCCTGGGCGGCCTGCGCCGGCGTCCTTCTGGCGGTGGTGCTGCCGGTCCTGCTCTGGCTGCCCCGCTCGGAGCCAGCCGCGCCCGAGCCGTCCCCCGCCGGATCCTCGCCATCGACCCGTCCGGTGGCGGCCCGGGACTGGACGCGCGCGGAGGTGCTGCGCGACCCCCGATTCTACATGGTGCTGCCGGCGTTGCTCGCCCCCGGCTTCATCAACACCGGCGTGTTCTTCCACCAGATAGCCCTGGTCGAGTCGAAGGGATGGCCGCTGTCCCTCTTCGCCGCCGGCTTCGCGCTCTACGCCGGGACCACCATCGTCACGTCGCTGACCGTCGGTCCCCTGATCGACCGCCTGGGCGCCGTTCGCCTGATGCCATTCTACCTGCTGCCGCTGGCGGCGGCCCTGCTCGTGCTTTCCTCCACCGCCGATCCGCTGGCCGCGGCCGGCTTCATGGCGCTGGCCGGGATCACGGCCGGGATCAGCGCGATCATCGTCGCGGCCGTCTGGGCCGAACTGTACGGAACCCGCCACCTGGGAGCGATCCGGTCGCTGTCGGTGTCGGTCACCGTTCTGGCGACGGCCCTGTCCCCGGGGCTGTTCGGCTGGCTGCTCGACCGGCAGGGCAGCTTCGACGGCATCGCGATGGGGAGTGCCGCCGGCGTGCTGGCGGCGGCGGCGCTGACGGTCCCTGCCGTGCGGCGGCGCGCCGGAGCGGCTGCGTAAGGACGGTAAGCTCGAAGCGCCGTGCCAAGCGACGATCGTGCCGATTGCGTGCACTGCAGCGGACTGTTAGACACGACCGCGGATACCGGACGCCGCCATGCGGGCCGGCAAACTGCTATGGGGTGGCCTTTCCGTGATCAGACCGCTGTACGACTGGACGATGCGCCTTGCGGGTCATCGCCATGCCATGTGGGCGATGGGGTTCATCTCCTTCATCGAAAGCTCGGTCTTCCCGGTACCGCCGGACGCCCTGCTGATGCCGATGGTGCTGGCACGCCGCGACCGGGCCTGGGCGATCGCCGCCGTCTGCACGATCGCCTCCGTCGTGGGCGGAGCCTTCGGCTACTTGATCGGCTATTTCCTGTGGGACGCGATCGGCCAACAGGTGATGAACCTGTACGGCTACACCGACAAGATGGACCAGTTCGCGGCGCTCTATAACGAGTGGGGCTTCTGGATCGTCGCCGGCGCCGGCTTCACGCCGTTCCCCTACAAGGTCATCACCATCGCCAGCGGGGTCACCCACCTGGACTTCGCCATCTTCATGATCGCGTCGGCCGTATCGCGCGGCGCCCGCTTCTTCCTGGTCGCCGGGCTGCTGTGGTATTTCGGGCCGCCGATCCGCACCTTCATCGAGAAAAACCTGGGCATTCTCGCCACGGCGTTCTTCCTGCTGCTGCTGGGCGGATTCGTGGCCGTACGGTACATGGTCTGATGCCCCCGGCCCGTCTTCGCCATCGGACACCATGAACACGTCAGACGCCCTGTCCGCCCCCCGCCTGCCCGCGCTGTTCCTGCTGGGAGCCGGCATCGGATCGTTGCTGGCCGCGTTTTTCTTCCAGTACGTCGTCGGGCTTCAGCCCTGCGTGCTCTGCATCTGGCAGCGCTGGCCCTATGTCGCCGTGATCGTCCTGGCGGCAGCGGCGCTGCTGCTGGCCCGCTCACCGAAGGCGCGGGCGGCGCTTCTCGCCCTGTGCGGCGTGGCCCTGCTGATCGGCGGCGGAATCGCGGTCTTCCATGTCGGCGTCGAACAGCATTGGTGGACGGGAACGCCGGGATGCGGCGTCACGGGAACGGCCGATTCGGTCGAGGCGCTCCGCGCGCAGATCATGGCGACTCCCGTCGTCCGGTGTGACGAGGTCGCCTGGTCGCTGTTTGGCATTTCCATGGCGGGATACAATATCCTGATCTCGCTCGTGCTGGCGGCGATCGCCCTGGCCGCCGCCGGCCGCGCCGCTTCTGCGGCGCGCTGAGAGGAAGAGGAGAGACCGATGACCCTGACCAACGAACGGCCGCAGCCGACGGGCCGTGACGAAATCCCGCTGATCGAAGCGTCTCCCGGCCGGGTCGACGAGGCCGGGCCGCCGAAGCCGTCCCGTCCCCGTTACCTGCCGGGCGATCCCGAGATCCGCGAGCAGCTCGCCCGCATGATCCGGGTGAACCATGCCGGCGAGTACGGCGCCAAGCGGATCTACGAGGGACAACTGGCCGTGCTGCGGAACTCTCCCGCCGCCAAGACCATCCGCCACATGCAGGAGCAGGAACAGGAACACCTGGACACCTTCAGCCGGCTGATCGTCGAACGCCGCGTACGGCCCACCGCGCTGCATCCGCTGTGGCACGTCGCCGGCTTCGCCCTGGGCGCCGCCACGGCGCTGATGGGCCAGCGCGCCGCCATGGCCTGCACGGTCGCGGTCGAGGAGGTCATCGACGAGCACTATGCCCAGCAGGCAGAGCAGCTCGGCGACACCGAGCCGGAGCTGAAGGGCTATATCGAGAAGTTCCGCGCCGAGGAACTGGAGCACCGGGACATCGGCCTGGCCCACGAAGCCGAGCAGGCGCCGGCCTATCAGGTGCTGACCGGCCTGATCAAGGCGGGGTCGCGCGCCGCGATCTGGGCGGCCCAGCGCTTCTGAGATCGGTGCCTGTCGATATTGCGCGGCAATCGGTCATGGCTGCACGGTGGTCCTGACAAGTCGTGTGACGCCGACCTACGCTCCCCAGCACTTCCCGGGCGGCCGAAGCGGTCAGAACGGGTCGAGTTCGGTATCCCAGTAAAGAAAATCCCGCCAACTTTCGTGCAAGAAGTTTGGCGGGAAGGATCGTCCGTTTTCCTGAAGCTGGTGCGCCGTCGGCTGGAAGGGCGGCATTAACGGTACCATGCCGCACTGGTTGGGTAGCCTGTTCCCTTTCCTGAGATTGCACGCCGAACAGGACGTCACGACGTTCTCCCACGTCGTTCGCCCGCCTTTCGACCGCGGGATCACGTGGTCGAAGGTCAGCTCCTGGGTCGGGAACGGCTCGTTGCAGTACTGGCACGAGAACCTGTCGCGCAGGAAGACGTTGAACCGGGTGAAGGCGGGACGGCGGGCCGCCGGGATGTATTCCTTCAACGAGATCACGCTGGGAAGCTTGATCTCGAAGTTGGGAGATCGGACGACCCGGTCATATTCGGAGATGATGTTCACGCGGTCGAGGAAGACGGCCTTGACCGCTTCCTGCCAGGACCACAAGGACAAAGGGAAGTAGCTCAGCGGACGGAAATCCGCATTCAGTACCAGCGCCGGACAGTGATCGGGTGGTGGTGCCAAGCCCACGCCCTCCTCTGGTTCCCTTGCCTGTCAGGCCCAAGCGCCTGACTTGGATGCGCTTCTCTCATAGAGCATCCTCGACCCAAACTCAACAAGCTGGACCGCCGGACATTCCCAACTTCATGATGCTGTAACGGTGCGTCGTACCAACTGGCCCATCCACGCGGGCGGACGGGCCGGAGCCTACGGCGTGCGGGTCATCCCAAAAGCGCCCGTTTCAGGAAGAAACCGCCGCGGGTCAGGCCGTCCTGGTCGATTCCGTGGCCCAGGCCGGGCCGGACTTCGACCTCCACGGGAACGCCGGCGGCTTGAAGGACAGCCTGCGCGGCCGGCAGGGCCTGCGGCGGCACCACCTGATCGGCATCGCCATGGACCAGGAGGACCGGCGGACGGGACTTTATCTCCCCCGCCAGCAGATCGGGAGCGAGCAGCGCGCCGGAATAGCCCAGGACGGCGGCGACCGAGTCGGACCGGCGGAGCGCCACGTAAAGGGACGTCATGGTGCCTTGCGAGAACCCGACGAGCGCCAGCTTGTCCGCCGTGAGGCCGCGTTCCGCAAGGGCCTGGTCGATGTAGGCGTCGATCACCGGAGCGACCCGCTTGACCCCCGCCGTCATGGCGGACATCGAACGATCCAGCAGGCTGAACCATTGATAGCCGTAGGGCGACATGTCGCACCGGTCGGGCGCGTTGGGGGAGATGAACTCGGCATCCGGAAGCAGGGCGCTCCAATAATCCGCCAGCGAGATCAGGTCGTCGCCATCGGCGCCGACTCCGTGCAGCAGGATCACGAGCTGGCGGGCGGGTCCACCGGACGCGGGCGGGACGCCGGGTCCCGAGAGTTTGGCAAGGTCGCTCATGGGTGTGTTTTGACCAACCCCATTCGTCCTGTCAATCTCCCTACGAACTACCAACGGAGATTTGAACGGCGGCGCTTCCCACACAGACGCCCTGGACAGGAAGGGCTTGGCAAGGCACGAGCCGCAGGGCCACATGAGGGGGCCATGAGCATCGTCACGCGCTTCGCCCCCAGCCCGACCGGGCATCTCCACCTGGGCCATGCCCATTCCGCCCTGTTCGGCTGGCACGCGGCAGTCGATCACGGCGGACGCTTCCTCCTGCGGATCGAGGACATCGATCCGGCCCGGTGCCGGCCGGAGTTCGAGCGCGACCTGATCGAGGACCTGGAATGGCTCGGCCTGGACTGGCCCCGACCGGTCCGCCGCCAGTCGGAGCATCTGGACGATTACCGCGCGGCGCTGGAACGCCTGGACAGTCTCGGCGTGACCTATCCCTGCTTCTGCACGCGCCGGGAGATCGAGGAGGAGATCGCGCGCGCCGGGCACGCCCCCCACGGACCGGACGGCCCGCTCTACCCCGGCACCTGCCGCGCGCTGACGGCAGGGGAACGAGCGGACCGAATCGCCCGGCGCCTGCCTTTCGCCGTGAGGATCGACGTCGCCCGTGCGTCGGACTCGGCGGGGCCGCTCACCTGGCATGACCGCGCCGCCGGTATGGTACCGGCCACGCCCAGGGTCCTGGGCGACGCCGTCCTGGCCCGGAAGGACGTGCCGACCAGCTATCATCTCAGCGTCACCGTGGACGACCATCTGCAGGGCGTGACCCTGGTGACTCGCGGGAAGGACCTGTTCTGCGCCACCCATCTTCACCGGCTGCTGCAGGCGCTGCTGGGATATCCCACGCCGGAGTATCACCACCACGGTTTGCTGACCAACGAGCGCGGCGAACGGCTCGCCAAGCGAGACAGGGCGGTGTCGCTCCGGGCGCTCCGCGCCGCCGGCCGGACCCCGGCGGAGGTCAGGGCCATGGCGGGATTTCCGTGAAGGGGAAGTTCCCTAGAGGGGGCGCCGCAGACCCATGACGAGGTCCAGGTAGTCGGGCTGCTCGGGCTTCAGGCAGCCGTGGCGCACCAGGAAGTCGATGATCACCAAGTTCACGTTGAACTTGAAGTCGTCGGTGTCGCGAACGCGGGCGGCCACCTGATCGAGCGGCCACAGCATGAATTCCTCCACCTCCCCGTCGGTGTTCCTGGGCGTGAAGTCCTCTGCCAGTTCCAGGTCGTAGAGGAACAGGGTATCGGGTTTCAGCCCGGCCTCGTTTTCCATCATATAGGATACGGCGCCGACGGGCACGGCGCGGCGGGCGGCGTCCGCGGACAGGCCGGCCTCCTCCTCCGCCTCCTTCACGAGGTTCTCGTCGAGAGACAACCCGTAGGGCTGGCCGCCGGCAACCAGGTTGTCCAGCTTGCCCGGAGCGATCCTGCGGTCGGTGGCACGCCTGCCGACCCAAAGATGCAGCCCATCCGGTCGCCGGACGAAGCCGTTGATGTGGAGCCCGAAGGAACGGATGCCGAAGAAGGCTACCGCCGATCGGTCGATCTTCAGCAGCGGCTCGGCTCCCCAGGCCGTCACCACGGGATAGGCTTCCCGGCGGAGGCGCTGGATCGTGCCGTCGGCGACCAGGGCGTCGAGGACCCGGGCCATGGCCTCCGACCGCGCAGCGAACGTGCCGAGAGTCTCGCGCAGGAAAATCCCGTCCTGACCGACGTCGAACACGTCGTCGAAGCGGGTGAGATGGTCCGCCAGGGCGTGGCGCACCCATCCCACCTGATCCCCTCCCACCCGGAAGGGGCGGAAGTCCGACAGATCGTGCGTGTTGCAGGCGCGGATGTGATGCAGGTAACTGGTCATGGGCGGATTAAACCCCCGCCCACGGCGTTCGTCACGCTGTTTTGTCCGGTGCGGCCCCTATTCCGCGGCGGCCCGGAACCGCTCCGACGTCAGCACCGTGTCCACGTCGGGGATCTGGCGAAGGCAGGCGGCGACGTATTCGGCCTCGCTCCGCACCATGCCGTGCATCTGCAGGTCGATGATCAACTCGTCATCCCGAACGCCGCCGACCCGGCTATGCCAGGAAGTCGGAACCAATCCACGCTTGGCGAAAAGCTCGAGAACGCGCGGCATCACACCGGGATCGGCGGAAGCCTGCACCGAGAAGCAGGCGGTCGTGTCGGCATCGTAAGGGCGGGTTTCGGCACCGGGTGCCGACAGGGTGGGCATGGCCATCGAAGGCTATCCTTCATGCGATATCGTCTGGCTGGGTCAGCGGTTGAGTACCCCGGCCCTCAGAGGAGGACCGGGCCGCTAATTCGCGCGATGATCGCTATGAAGGCTGCCCTGTGCATGGGGTGGAACATAGGGGGCTCGCCCGATGCCGGTCAAGTGCCATGCTGCCGCAGCCGGCAGCCGGCAGCCGCGGCGAGGATTTCAGTCGCCCCGGGTCCGCTCCACGCCGAGCAGGCCGGTCGGGCGCATCACCAGCACGGCGATCAGGGCGGCGAAGACGGCGACGTCCTTGTAGGCCATGGGAAACCAGGCCGCCCACCCGGTCTCCAGCGCCGCGATCAGCAGCCCGCCCAGGAAGGCGCCCGGAACGGACCCGATGCCGCCGACGATCGCCGCGGCCAGCGCCTTGAAGCCGAGCAGCGTTCCCATGTACGCGTTCACCCCGCCATACTGCAATGCCACGATGAACCCCGCGGCAGCGGCGCAGGCGGAACCCAGGGCGAAGGTCGCGCCGACCGTCCGGTCGGTATCCACTCCCAGCAACTCGGCCATCGCCATGTCGTCGCTGCAGGCCCGGTTGTCGCGCCCGAACCCCGTGCGCCGGAGCAGCCACCAGAGGCCGCCGGAGCACGCGACGGTCACCATCATGACAAGCGCCTGCCCGACCGAGACCGTGACGGGAAAGCCATCGCCGCCGGCCAGGGTGATCCTGCCGGTCAGCACCGGCGCCAGCCAGCGGTCGCGCCCGCCCTGGAGCAGGCGCACCCCCTCCTGGAGCGCGATCGAGGTTCCGATGGCGGCGATCAGCGGAATCTGGGTCGGCGTCCGGCGCAGCGGCCGGAACACCAGACGCTCGATCGACCAGCCCTGCCCCGCCGTGAGCGCCACCGCCGCCAGCAGCACCAGCGGCAAGGCTCCCCATCCCGCCCCGCCGAGGCCCATGAAGACCACGGCGGCGATGACGCTCTGATAGGCGCCGAGCATCATGAGTTCGCCGAACGCGAAGTTGATCCGTCCGATGATGCCGTAGACCAGGGAGAACCCGACCGCCAGCAGGGCGTAGATGCAGCCGAGCACGGCGCCGTTGACCGTCTGCTGAAGCGCGTAGAGCCAGGCCAGCCTCCCGGGCTCCATCGGGACCGCCGAGGAGTCGGCGGACGGCGTCCGATCGGCGGGCGCAGATTTCTCCAGCGCAAGCCAGCGCTTCAGGAAGAAGAGGCGCAGGCCCGTCACTTCCCCGACATGGCTGGTGGCGACGCGGATCAGTTCCAGCGGGGCGTTCTCCACCCGCCGCGGGGAGAAGCGGCAGGCGATCCAGCGCGCTTGTCCGTCTGCCGTCCTGTAGCCGACGATCACGCCGTCGGGATCGGACGGATCGGACTCCGGCGGGCCGACGGAGACCCGGCCCATGTCCGGTTCGAAGGCGCCGATCGCCCGGCCGCAGGCCCCGACCTCGCCCGGATCGGGTCCGCAGCCGGAGAGCAGCAGGATCAGGACGAGCAATGGAAGAAGCGGGCGGACAGGCATACGGTCGGCATTCCACCAATGCGCCGGCGCCGTCCGGATTGGCGGATCGGCGGAAAGGGTTCATATCAGAGGGGGAAGTTGTCCGACCAGAGGTTCCGACATGGCGCGTTCCGGATTGGCATCCTGCGGGATCGTGGCGGCGGTGCTCCTGCTGGCCGGGTGCGGCGGCAGCCGGGTGGTATCCGACACGCCGAGCACGGCCTATTCCCCGCTGGAGTTCAGCGCTGCGGCCGGCGGACGCGACTTGATGACGGAAGTCGTCGGAAACCCGTTCGGCATGGACCGGGCCGCCTTCGGCACCTCGGTGACGGACCTGATGCAGAACCAGCATTTCGGCCCGGCGACCCGTTTCACCACGACGCCCGGCGACAGCGCCGATCCGCGGTACAAGGTGGTGATGGTGTTCAACCCGGCGGAGAACGTGGCCAATCCTCAGATCTGCGGCGGCCGTCCGATCGCGACGGACGACCGGCCCGGCCAGCCGATCCGCCTGCAGGCGGCGTTCTGCCGGGGCGGGACCCTGACGTCGACCAACGGCTGGGCGCCGGCCTTGTCCTCACCGCAGGACCCGGCGTTCCGCAGCCTGATCTCGGACGCTACCTTCTCCCTGTTCCCGGTTCGCGACCCGAATCGGGGCGGGGACGACTGCAGGCTCGCCGGCTGCTGACCTGAATTCCAGCCCCGGCTCAGGAATAGACGAGCCAGTCCCGCATCAGCGCCGTCGCGGCGAAGGGCCGTTCCAGGGTGGCGAGGTGGCCGCACTCCTCGATGACGGCGAGGCGGGCGCGGGGTATCAGGTCCGCCATCTCGACATGCATTTCCAGTGTGCTCAGCGCGTCCTGGCGGCCGCACAGCACCAGGGTGGGACTGGATATGCCGGGCAGGTCGCCGCGGCTGTCGGGACGGCACATGATCGCGGTCTGCTGGCGCAGGAAGGCATCCTTCCCGACCCGCTCCGCCATACCCGTGACGATGCCGGTCAGGGCCTCCTCCTCCGTCCTGGACGGGTGGATCAGCATCGGCAGCAAGCGGGGCGTCACGCCGCGGAACTCACCCTGGTTCGCGAGGGCCATCAGGCCGCGCCGCCGCCGGCGCTGCTCGTCGGTATCGGCCCGCGCGTTGGTGTCCAGCAGCGCCAGCTTGGCGACGCGGTCCGGCGCCCGCCGCGCGATCTCCAGCGCCACGTATCCGCCCATGGACAGGCCCGCGACGGCGAACCGCTGCGGAGCCGACTCCAGCACCGCGTCGGCCATCGCGGCGATGCTGTCATGGCGGGTCAGGTCGGCGACGCCGACGTCGGCGACCTCGCCCAGGTAGCGCGATTGGTGCGCCCACAGCGCGCCGTCGCACAGCAGGCCCGGAAGCAGGATCAGGGGAAGTCTGGTCATCGGATCAGCGGAAGAACCTTCTTGAAAGCGGGCGTGTCGGCACGCCCCAGCCATTCGAACATGACCATCTCGGACGTCACGATCTGGACGCCCCGCCCGCGCATCCGTTCCAGGGCGAGGTCGCGGTTGAGCGGTACCCTGGAGCCGACGGCGTCGGCCACCAGGAAGCAGTCGAAACCGGCTTCGGCCAGTCCCAACGTGGTTTGGAGCACGCAGACATGGGTCTCGGTTCCCGCGACGACGATCTGGCTTCGGTCGAGCTTGCGGACGCGGTCCATGAATCCGGCCTCCCGCGCCGCGCCGAAATTGATCTTCTCGATCACGGCCCCCGCCGGCATCAGGTCCGCGACCGGCGCTATGGTGTGGCCCAGGCCCTTGGAATACTGCTCCGTCGCCAGCACAGGGACGCCCAGTTCGGCCGCGGCGAGAAGCAGCTTCCGGATGCAGCCGACGACCGCCTCGACGTCGTGGATCGCCGTCGCGAGGCGCTCCTGGACATCGACCACGAGCAGGATCGACCGATCGGAGTCGAGCAGCATGGCGCAGATCCTTCTTGCGGAATTCCTCGGGTGACACTATCGTCCGCGGCATTGCGAAGCCAAGCCTATCGCACCGTGCCGCGCACCGCTGAGAAAAATCGGTGCGACAATACGGAATGTTGACATGATGGTTTGACTTTCCATACTGCCGCTCCAATCTGTGCTGCAAGCCGATAGGCTTACGCTGCTTTCTCCAACCGACACTGGCTTAATGAATTTTTCGGAAATTGGGCTCGGGCCCGAAGTCCTGCGCGCCGTCGAGGATGCGGGCTATACCCAACCGACTCCGATCCAGGAACAGGCGATTCCCTGGGTCCTTCAGGGACGGGACGTGCTGGGGTGTGCCCAGACGGGTACCGGCAAGACGGCAAGTTTCACCCTGCCCATGATCGAGATCCTGGCAAACGGCCGGGCCAAAGCGCGCATGCCGCGCTCGCTGATCCTGGAGCCGACCCGCGAGCTCGCGGCCCAGGTCGCCGAGAATTTCGAGACGTACGGCAAGCACCACAAGCTTAACATGGCGCTGCTGATCGGCGGCGAGTCGTTCGGCGACCAGATCAAGAAGCTGGACCGTGGCGTCGACGTCCTGATCGCGACGCCGGGCCGCATGATCGACCTGTTCGAGCGCGGCAACATCCTGCTCAGCGACATCAAGATCTTCGTGATCGACGAGGCCGACCGGATGCTCGACATGGGGTTCATCCCCGACATCGAGCGGATTGTGGCGCTGCTCCCGAAGATGCGCCAGACCCTGTTCTTCTCGGCGACCATGCCGCCGGAGATCAAGCGGTTGGCCGACAACTTCCTGATGAACCCGCGCGAAGTGTCGGTCTCTCCGCCCGCCTCCATGGCGGAGACCGTCACCCACGCATTGACCGTCGTCCAGCCCGAGGACAAGCGCCGGGCGTTGCGCCATCTGCTCAGCACCGAGGACGTCAAGAACGCGCTGATCTTCTGCAATCGCAAGCGCGACGTGGCCATCCTGCACAAGAGCCTGGAAAAGCACGGATTCAACGCCGGGGCGCTCCACGGCGACATGCCGCAGAGCAAGCGGACCGAGACGCTGGAAGCTTTCAAGAAGGGCGAGATCACGCTGCTGGTGTGCAGCGACGTGGCGGCGCGCGGCATCGACATCGCCGGCCTCAGCCACGTCTTCAACTTCGACACTCCGCTCCACGCGGAGGACTATGTCCACCGGATCGGCCGCACCGGCCGGGCGGGCCGCCAGGGCCGCGCCTTCACGATCGCCAATCCGGAAGAAGGCAAGCAGGTCGCCGCGATTTCCAAGCTGATCAAGCGGGAGATCCCGCTGATCTCGATCGATGGCGTCGATCTGGCCGAGTTCGAGGAGATCTCCGACCGACGCCGTCGGCGTCCCGCGCGCAAGGACGAAGCCCGGAAGGAAGAGGCTCGGAAAGAAGAGGAGACCAAGGCAGCGCGTCCGCCGAAGTCGGATTCCCGCCCGCGGCCTGAGCCCCGGCCCGAACGCGAAGCCCGTCCCGACCGCGAGCAGCGGGCCGAGTCGATGCGCTCCGACGCGCCTCGCCGCGACCGCGACGACCGCCGCCGCCGCCGCGAGGAGGACGATGACGACGAGGTCGTGATCGGTTTCGGCGACCACATTCCGGCCTTCCTGCTGCGCCGCGCCCGGCCGGTCGCCACTCCGGAAGCGTAAGGACGGTCCCGGCCATGCAGACCATCTTCATCATGGTCAAATGCGACCTCGGGCAGGCCTACGAGGTCGCGGACCGCGCGGTGCAGGACGTGGAGCAGGTGTCGGAGGTCCACTCGACCTCCGGCCAGTACGACCTGCTGATGAAGTGCTACCTGGACGACGAAACCGACATCGGCCGCTTCGTCACCGAGCAGGTGCAGACCCTGCCGGGTGTGAAGGACACCTTCACCTTGATCACCTTCAAGGCTTTTTCCTGACGATCCGCTCGTTGACGGTCCAAGTGGCCGGCGCCCGAAGGCCGCGCCGGATCATCGGCCGACCGCCAGGTTCTCCCGCCGGATGTCGGCGCCTCCCAGCAGCCTGCCCTCTTCCACCGCGATGATGCTGAGCCCGCTGGTCAGGTCGGTGACCGTGACGCCGTGCCCCATCCGCTCCAACTCCGCGGCGAGGTCGGTCACCGAGGTGCCGGCTTCCAGCAGGGTCGCGGGCGCCTTCCCGTTGTTGTTCTGGAAATGCGGCAGCGCCGCCACCTGCTGCGGGTCCAGTCCCCAGTCGATCAGCGCCACGACGCTCTGCGCGACGTAGGAGATGATCGAGGATCCTCCCGGCGAGCCGAGCACGTATCTCACCTTGCCGTCCTCGTCGAACACGATCGTCGGCGCCATGGAACTGCGCGGGCGCTTGCCCGGCTCCACCCGGTTGGCGACGGGCTGCTCGGGCGGGCCGGCGGCGAAGGAAAAATCCGTCAGCTCGTTGTTGAGCATGAAGCCGCGCACCATGCGGCCGGAGCCGAAGGCGCTCTCGATGGTGGTCGTCATCGACACGGCGTTGCCGAACCGGTCGACGATCGAGATATGGCTTGTCGCCGGGACGTCGCGGTGGACGCCGTCGAGGAACCGGCCCGTTTTGAACGGCGGATCGCCGGGTTCCGCCGGTCCCATGTCGCGTTCCGTGCCGATCAGCCCGGCCCGCGTCCGGAGATACTGCCGGTCCAGCAGCCCGCGCACCGGCACATCCACGAAATCGGCGTCGGCCACGTACCTGTTGCGGTCGGCGAAGGCCAGCCGGTTCGCCTGGGTATAGAGATGCACCGACCGCACGCTGTTGGTCCCGGCGGCCGCCATGTCGAAAGGCTCCAGCATCGCCAGGATCTGGGCCACCGCGATCCCGCCCGACGAGGGTGGCCCCATGCCGCAGACCTTGTACGCACGGTATGCGCCACAGACGGGAGCACGCTCCTTGACCCGATAGGAGGTGAAATCGCTGGGTGCCAAATCCCCGGCGCGGGGCTCACGACGGACCGCCGAGATGATGTCGTCCCGGATCTGGCCGGCATAGAAGGCATCGGCATTGCCATGCCGCACCAGGGCCTCGACCGACCGGGCATATTCCTCGTTGAGCAGCAAGGTTCCGGCCTGCTTCGGCGTGCCGTCCGGATTGAAGAAGTAAGCCTTGGCGGCGGGATCGTTGGGAATGCGGGCCGAGGCCTTGATCGAGTCGGCCAGTCGCGGCGATATTTCGAATCCGCCGCGCGCAAGCTCGATCGCGCGCTCCGCCAAGTCGGCCATCGGCAGCGTGCCGAACCGGCGGTGCATCTCCTCGATCAGCTTCGGCGTTCCCGGGACGCCCGTCGAAAGGCCGCTCTCGATCGCATCGGCCAGGGACAGCCCCTCGAACCGGGCCGGCGTCGCGGCACCCGGCGCGGTTTCCCGCGCGTCCAGCGTGATCAGCCGGCCGGTCGCCGCGTCCTGGTAGACCAGGAAGGCGCCTCCGCCGAGCCCGGAGGATTGCGGCTCCGTGAGCCCGAGGACGAGTTGGGCCGCGACCGCGGCGTCGATCGCGTTGCCGCCCCGCTCAAGTACCGCGAGGCCGGCGCGCGACGCCTCCGGATTGGCCGTCACGACCATCTCGGTCCCGGCGGCGACCAGGGGTTTCTGCCGGAAGCCGGTGGCGATCTCCGGCGGCATGCGGTCGTTCAACTGCAAGGCCGACGCCGGCAATGCCGCGACGATGGTGCCGACCGCGCCGGCGACGATGGATAGAGCGACTCGCCTGCGCATCAAGCCCATCCTTCGGCTCCTCGGGATTTGCGGGTCATGGTTCGACGTGGAGAGGCTACATGGGCGAGCCTACACCACTTTCCCGGGCCAGTTCCTGCGCTTCTTCGAGGCGTTCGGTGCATTGGGCCATGTCGCCCTGGCGTCCGGCATTGCGCGCGCCGAGCAGCAGGGTTTCCAGCTGCGCCCGCTCAGCCGCACCGATCCCCGGCTGGGCCGAGGGCGCATCCGGGACCGCCCCATCGGGAGCGCCGTCCTGCTGCGGGATCGCGGGAGCCGTGTTCATCCCGTCGGCGCTCGGGTTCGGCGGCTCGACCACGCGGCCGGTGCCGACATCGGGCGGCTGGATGACGCCGCCGGACTGGGCGAGGTTCTCGCTGGCAGCACTCCCCCCGCTTCCGGCCTGGGGAGCATTTCCGCTCAACCCCAGCGAATCGGCCAGCCTGTCGACCTCGGCAAGGCAATCCCGTGCTTGGCCCTGCTGGGCAAAAGCGGCCGAAGTCGCGCCGGTCAGGATGACCGACGCCGTCAAGAGCATACCCAGTCCACGCATTCGAACCTCCTTCGACCTTTGATCTCCTGTCAACACCCGGAGGGGCGGTTTCGTCCCCCTTCGCGAGGAGGGGCGCAACAAGTGATCGGGGTGAATGTTCACAGGAGGTTCTATTCCCAACTTGCGGCCGCCCATCAAAATGTCACTCACGACGTCGAGTTCCCGGGCCCTTTCCCCGCAATCCCCCGCCTCCCACGGCCATGGCGCCGCCCGGCCGGTCCGCGTCCAGCCGGCGGCCCCGGCGTTTTCGCCCGGCACGACGCTCGGCATCATCGTGACCGTCGTCGCGGCGCTCTATTTCGGCAGGGACATCCTGATGCCGGTGGCACTGGCGGTCCTGCTCAGCTTCGCGCTGGCGCCGATCGTGATCCGGCTGCGCCGGTGGGGATTGGGCCGGGTTCCCTCGGTGATCCTGGTGGTCGTGCTGATGTTCATGGCCATAGTGGGATTCGGCACATTGGTCGCGAGCCAGCTGGTCGATCTGGCGCGAAACCTGCCGAACTACGAGCAGAACATCCGGGCCAAGATCCAGAGCGTGCGCGGCGCCACCGAGGGAGGCGGAGGCGGCGTGATCGACCAAGCCTCGGAAATGCTGCGCGAGCTCAGCAGGGAGCTGGAGCAGGCGACCACCCCCAGCCCGGAAGCGGTCGCCCGCCAGGCCGCGGAGAGCGGACAGCTCGACGTGCTGCGCCCGATCCCGGTGGAGATCCACGAACCGCGCCCGTCTCCCTGGAACGAGATCCAGACCTTCCTGGGGCCGCTGGTGGCCCCGATCGGCACGGCCGGCATCGTCCTGGTGTTCGTGATCTTCATGCTGCTTCAACGGGAGGATCTGAGGGACCGGCTGATCCGGCTGGTCGGGGCGAACGACCTGCACCGGACGACGGAGGCGATGGACGAGGCCGGGGCCAGGGTGAGCCGCTATCTGCTGATGCAGCTGATCATCAACGTCACCTACGGCATCCCGGTCGCGATCGGCCTCTATTTCATCGGAGTGCCGAACCCGATCCTGTGGGGCGTGCTGGCGACGGTGCTGCGCTTCATCCCCTATGTCGGCCCGGTCGTGTCCGCCTTCTTCCCAATCGTGCTGTCGTTCGCCGTCTCGCCCGGCTGGACCGACCCGCTGCTGACCATCGGTCTGTTCCTGAGCCTGGAGCTGTTCAGCAACAACGTCCTGGAACCCTGGCTCTACGGCAGCAGCACCGGCCTGTCGCCGCTCGCGGTGATCGCGGCGGCCGTGGTCTGGATCACCCTGTGGGGGCCGGTCGGAGTTCTGCTCGCGACGCCGCTGACGGTCTGCCTCGTCGTCATCGGCCGCCACGTGCCGCAACTGCAGTTCCTCCACGTGATGTTCGGCAACGATCCCGTCCTTCCGGTCGAGGCGAGGTTCTACCAGCGATTGCTCGCCCGGGACCCGGCGGAAGCGGCGGAGCTGGCGGAGGAGGCTGCCGAGGAACGCCCGCTCTCGGTCCTGTACGATGAGCTGGTCCTGCCCGCGCTTCATCTCGCGGAGGCCGACCGCCAGCGCGGCGCCTTTGACACCGCCACCCAGGCAGCGATCGCCGAAGGCATCGACACCGTGGTCGAAAGCCTGGACGATTACGAAGAGCCTGCTTCCCCCGATGGCGACGAAGACAAGCCTCCGCCGGTACCCTCGCGCGTCCTGTGCATCGCCGGCCGCAACGAGCTGGACCGGGCGGCGGCGGTCCTGGCTGCCCATCTGCTGGAACGGGACGGGCTGAAGGCCGAGGCCCTGCCCTGCGAAGCCGTGTCGCTCCGCAACCTCAACAAGCTCGACACCGCGGATGTCCGGCTCATCTGCCTGTCATACCTCAACCCCGAGTCGGTCCAGCATGCCCGGCGGGTGGTGCGCCGCCTGCGCGGCAGGTTGGGCACTTCGGTGCCCATCGTGGTCGGTCTGTGGAGCGGACAGGGCACGCTCCCTCCGCCCGATGCCGAGAGCACCATCGCCGCGGACCGGCTTGAAACCACCCTGTCCGGAACGATCGCCCACATCAGGAAACAGCAAATCTTCGGGAGTACAGAGGGCTGATCCCTTTCGTTACTTGTTGTTGGTAAGGAATTGACCAAACAACCGAAAGTGCAAAGGGGAATTACGTTGGGTGGAGTTCGTCTCATCATAGCCGAGGATCAGTTGCTGGTCGCGCTCGACATGGAGACGATCGTGACCGGCGCCGGCCATGAAGTCTGCGGCATCGCCTCCAATGCCGACGAGGCGCTGACCCTGGTGGCGGAGCACAGGCCCGACCTGGCGCTGCTCGACGTCGAGCTGGGCGGCACCGACGGGCTGGAGGCGGCCCGCCTGATCATGGACCGGTGGCAGGTGCCGACGCTGCTGGTCACCGGTCACGTCACCATGGAGATCGCGCGGGGGGTGGGGGTCGTCGGGCTGGTGCGCAAGCCCTTCACGGAGCGCACCCTGCTGGCCACCATCGACGCCTGCCTGTCATGGCTTGCCGACGGCGTGGTCCAGGAACCGCGTCCGCCGGGTTTCATCGGGCCGGACATCTAGGGCGACCGGAAGGATCGTCTCCGGGCGTCGGGCCCGCAGGCCCGACGCATCGCAGGGAACACGGTTGACGGACGGGTCCGGCCGCGGAAGGGGATCAACCGCTTCGGCCGGACGGCTGCCCTTCGGTGGTGGTGATCTCGCCCGCTTCCATAAGTTGCTTGAGCCGGCGCAGCGCCCGATGCGCATGGAGCTGGGGCTCCTGTCCCGACAGCATGGCGATACCCCGGCCCAGCCGGCCCATCGGCGGCTCGTAGGTGAGTTCGAGGCGCACCTCGGTGCCGCGGCCGGCCGGCGCGTCGGCGAACGCCACCCAGCCAGAGTTATGCACCTGCGCGTCGCCGACGCTGCGCCAGGCGATGCGCTCGTTCTCACGATCGTCATCGACCTCCGCGTCGAAGGCGACCTTGGCTCCGCCCGGCCCGTTTACCACCCAGTGTGAGTGGCGCGGGTCGCGCACGTCGATCCGGTCGATTTCCGTCATGATCCGCGACAGGTTCGTGAAGTCGCGCCAGAACCGGTACAGTTCCTCGCGCGGCTTGGCGATCGTGACCGAATGGCGGATGGTGACCGGTTTCGGCTGGGTGGCCGGCATGTCGCGCAGGTCCGGCAAATGGAGGCGCTCCCTCACCGCCTCGTTGGCGACGCCGCTGGCGAGCAGCCCCGCCCCGGCCGCCGTCAGTGCCGCTCCCGCCCAGCCGCCGCGGCGCAGCCCTTGTACGGCCAGCAGTCCTCCGCCGGCCAGCAAGGCGTAGCGGCCCCAGTTCGCAGCAGCCGTCATAGATCGATCCATGTCTGTTTTCCCTTCTGGTTTGCCGTTGATGACCGCGTCCGGTGTCAGGGAAGACCGCCGATGCCGCCCAGGGTGCCTGCCTTGGTGCCCGTCGAATCCGGATCCTCGTCATGGCCGTAAGGCTTGCCGTCCGCGTCCAGGGTCGGCGAGGCGCCCTTCTCCATCCGGCGCTCCTTGCCCGTGCGCATGGCTTGGTCGGGTTCGGGGTCGAGCCCTCCGACCGAAGCCGATTCGCCCTGCTCGTCGGCAAGGTGGCGGGCATCGCGCTCCATGATCACGTCGGTCCGGCTGCGGATGTCCTGCGGACGCTCGCCCACCGGCTTTTCACGCTGTTCGCGGGCTTCACGGTCATTCATTGCCTTGTCCCTGGCCTGTTGCGATGCCCTGGACAACAGCGCGGATGGCATACCATTGCGCGGTAACGCGCGGTTCCACCCTGGCTTGTCGCGGACTATCCGGGATCGGCATGGAACGTGTATCATCAAGGTGCGGTGATCACGGCACGCGGAGCGACGATCGATGACATCCCGGATTGCCACGAAGGACGCCCCGATGCGGGTCGCCGCCGCCATGGTGACGGCGCTGATCCTGGTCCCGGGTCTTTCCCACGGGGCGGCCATCGCCTCGGAGAAGGCCAACGGCCTGACGCTCGATCCACCCAGCGGCTGGAGACGGTCCCAGGAAGGGGCCAACGTCGTTTACCGGACCGAGACGTGCAGCCTGTCCGTCCTGGCGCCGCGCGCGATGGGCGGCGACCGCCCGGTCCCGTTCTTCCAGCAGACCTGGAATTCGGTGAAAGGCTCCCTGCGGGTTCTGCGCGAGCAGCCGCCCACGCAGATGCGGACGGGCGACGGATCGGTCGGCCGCTACGCATCGGCCGTGGTGGACTCCGGAGTGGACGAGCGCGTCGTCGCCGTGTTCATGGCGAGCGACTCGCGGGACGCCCACTTCATGGTCTTCACGGGAGAGGCGGCGGATTGCGAGCCCCATCTGCCGAGGGCGGAGGCGGCCATGCGGAGCGTCACCCTGGGCCAGCGCGGCGCGGCGCCCTCCCCGCTGTAGCGCAATCGCCAAGCGGGACCCGAACCCGCGCAGCCCGGAGCGGTACCCGATCAGGTTGAACCGCTCCGGTCCTCGCAGCGCACCGTTCCCCTCGCCGCACCGTGTCGCGCCATGGGCGCAACCTGCCGCTCGATGCAGGGCGGAGGCGATGCGGGCGAACGTTTGTAGGTTGTGCCCATGGCGCAACGCATCGGATCAGCTGCCTCGGGCGGACCGACCTGATCGGGAACAGCTCTAGCGGCCGTAGGCTTTCCACCCGCGGCCGGTGCGGCGCCCCTGGTGGCCGGCCGCCACCCGCTGCTTCAGGAGGGGGCGCGGCAGGAAGCGCGGGCCGTAGGCGTCGTGCAGGATCTCCTGCACCTGGAGCGTCAGCCCGTTGGTCACCAGGTCCATCAGTTCGAACGGACCGACGGGATGACCGAGGCCCAGGCGGCACGCCTTGTCGATGTCCTCCGGCGTCGCGACCTCCTCCTCGGCGAGGCGGACCGCCTCGATCAGGAAGGCGTGCAGCACCCGGTTGACCGCGAATCCGGCGACGTCCTTCACCCTGATCGGTTCCTTCGCGGCGGCCCGGCAGATCTCCATAACCCGCTCCACCACCTCCGGCGCCGTCTCGAAGCCGGGGATCACCTCGACAAGCTTCATGCGGCTGACCGGCGAGAAGAAATGGGTGCCGAGGAAGCGGCCCCGACGCCCCGCCGACAGCGCCGCCGCCAGCGTGGAGATCGGGATGGTCGAGGTGTTGCTGGCGAGCAGGCAGTCGGGCACGCAGATCGCGTCCAGCCGGCGGAAGACCTCGGATTTGACCGAGACGTCCTCGAACACCGCCTCGATCACGAACTCGCGGTCGGCATAAGCGGCAAGGTCCGGCGTCGGCAGCAGGCGGTCGAGCGTCGCCTGCTTGTCCTCCGCCTTGTAGAAGCCGCGCGCGGCGCCCTTGTCCAGCACCTCGCCGAGCCGCGCCATCGCGCGCTCGACCGAAGTCGCGTCGCTGTCGTGCAGCCGCACCTCGTTCCCGGCGAGGGCGAAGCTCAGGGCGATCTCCGCGCCCATCATCCCGGCGCCGACGATTCCGATTCTCATGGGCAATTCTTCCAGAAAGATGTGGGGTCGGTCAAAACCAGTCCGGGCGCATGTCGAGCAGCGTCGGATCGAGCGAGAGCAGCACCTCGGCATGGGCCCGGGCGCGCGGCAACTCGTAATGGAAGAAATAGCGGCAGGCCTGGAGCTTGCCCGACCTGAATGCCGCATCGGGATGCTCCCGGACCGCGACGGCCTGCCTCAGCCACATCCAGGCGACGACGGCGTGGCCGACCAGGTCCAGGTACAGCGAGGCATTGGCGAGCGCGCGGTCGGATGGTCCGGCGGCCAGCGTCGAGGTGACCCGTTCGATCAGGTCCCAGGTGCGTGCCAGATCTGCGGCGTGACCGGCGGCCTCCCCGCTCGCGGCCCGGTCGATGGCGGCGCGGATCTCGCGGGCCAGCAGCCTGAAGGCGGCACCGCCCTCCATGGTCACCTTGCGGCCGAGCAGGTCCAGCGCCTGGATGCCGTTGGTGCCCTCGTGGATCGGGTTCAGCCGGTTGTCGCGGTAGAACTGCTCGACCGGGTATTCGCGGGTATAGCCGTAGCCGCCATGGACCTGGATGGCGAGATCGTTGGCTTCCAGGCAATACTGCGCCGGCCAGGCCTTGACCAGCGGCGTCAGGATGTCGAGCAGGAGTCCCGCCTCGCGCCGGGCGCCCTCGTCCGCGGCGGTCCGCCGCTCGTCGACCAGCCGGGCGGCGTAGAGGCAAAGCGCCAGCCCGCCCTCGACATAGGCTTTCTGGGCCAGCAGCATGCGGCGGACATCGGCATGCTCGATGATGGGCCGCTGCGGGGTCGACGGGTCCTTCGCTCCCGCCGGGCGTCCCTGGGGACGGCTGCGGGCATAGTCGAGCGCGTGGAGGTATCCGGTATAGCCCAGCATGACGGCGCCGAGCCCGACCGCGATCCGGGCCTCGTTCATCATATGGAACATGTAGGAGAGGCCCTGGCTCGGCTCGCCGACCAGCCAGGCGACGGCCCCCTCCCCCTCGCCGAAATTCAGCATCGTCGAGGTGGTGCCGCGCCAGCCCATCTTGTGGATCAGGCCGGCCAGCGCCACATCGTTGCGCCGCCCGAGGGAACCGTCGGGCTCGACCAGGAACTTGGGCACCAGGAACAGGGAAATGCCCCTGATCCCCGCCGGCGCGCCGCGGACGCGGCCCAGCACCATGTGGACGATGTTCTCCGACAGGTCGTGGTCGCCGCCGGAGATGAAGATCTTGTTGCCGGTCAGCCGCCAGGTACCGTCGCCGGCGGGCTCCGCCGTGGTCCTTATGTCCGCCAGGGAAGAGCCGGCATGAGGCTCCGTCAGCGCCATGGTGCCGATCCAGCGCCCGGCCAGCATGTTCGGGACGTACCGGGCTTTCTGCTCCTCCGACCCGTGGGCCAGGATCAGGTTGGCGGCCGCCATGGTCAGCATGGGATAGGAGGCGGTCGCCATGTTGGCCGCCTTGAACAGCCCGAAGCCGGCCAGCGCCACCGTATGGGGAAGCTGCATCCCGCCGAGTTCGAAGTCCTGGCCGGCGGCCATCATGCCGGCCTTGGAGAAGGCATCCAGCGCCTCCCGGACTTCCGGAGTCACATGGACCCTGGAACCGTCGAAGCGGGGCTCCTCCAGATCGGATTTGCGGTTGTGAGGGGCGAAGTACCGTTCGGCCAGCCGAAGCGCCGTATCGATGGACGCATCGAAGGTCTCGCGGCTGTGCTCGGCGAAACGGTCGCGTGCGGTCAGGTCCTGGACCCGGAGCACGTCATAGAGCTGGAAATCCAGGTCGCGCCGGTCGATCAGCAAGCTTGGCAGCAGGCTCGGCATCACGCTCCGACAAGGCCAGACCGGCGGAACGCGACCACCGGCCCGGTCCCGAAGGTCGGGGCCAAGCCGGCAGCGACGGAGAGGCCGGAAACCGGCGTCATCTGCGTAACCTCCCTAGAGGGGATTGTTCTTCCTGAATGCCCTGGTGTCCGGGCTTGGCGGGACTGTATATTCAAACAAACGTATGAGTCAATCACGCAGGTGGCGCATCGAAGCGGAAATCCGCGGGATTCCGCCAAAGCGCGGCTCGCTCCCCCAGCCTGTCCCGCAGATCGTCCCGCGCCCTTTCCATGGCGTCGATATCCGTCATCGCCATGGCCTCGTGGCAGTCGGCGCAGAAGTCGGTGGTTTCCTGGATGGAAAACGACATGAGTTCGAGCCTGCACTGCATCAGCCCCAGATGGACGGACAGCAGGTCGACCTGATGGCGGAGCGAGCCGATCCGGGCCTGGAGCACGCCGAGGCCATCGGTTCGCGGACTCCGACGTTCTCCGGACCGCCCGGTGCGTGCGGCGGCTGCCCGCTGGAAATCGATGATCCTGGCTGTCCCCATGATCATGCTCCCTGGACGCCGGTCGTCCGGCTCACCGGAGTTCGACAGCCCGTTCTTTGTCATGATTCCTCCTCGGTGAGCAGGTGAAGGCTTCCGGTCGCGCAAGAAAGCTCGGAGACTGGACTTCGCTTGGAAACCGCTCTTGCCTGATGGGAAGGAGGCTATTCGGTTTTGCGCGAAACGGTAATCGAGCTGAAGGTTAGAATTCGAAGTGTCGCGGTGATCGGGAGTATAAGGCGGTTACATAGAATGTCATACGGGCAGGCCGGGACGTCCGCCGCTGCCCTATGCCGCCTTGCCTAGGGACGGTCGGGCGACCTCGCTCGGGATCATACACCGGCGCACGGCTCTTCCCCGCGCGCGCCGCCCCAAAGGACGGAGTCGGGCCGGTCAGTCGATCTCGGTCAGCGCTCCGCCGAGTGCATCCGCCACTTGATCCATGGCGAAAGGTTTCACCAGATAGCCGAAGGGCTGCGCGACGTCGGCACGCTGCCGCGTAAGCGGGTCGGTCTGGGCGCTCATGAAGATGGAGCGGATGCCGAGACCTCCCCTGATCTCCAAGGCGGCGGCGATACCGTCCGTGCCTCTGGCAAGCCGGATATCCATCAGCACGAGATCGGGTCGAAGCCTCACCGCGGCCTGGACGGCCGCAGGCCCGGTATCGACGACATCGACCACGTCATGCCCGAGTTCGACGACCATGTCCTCGATATGCATGGCGGTGATGGCCTCATCCTCGACTATGAGGACGCGGAGCGTGCGATAAGGCTGCTCCGATCCGCCGACAGGGGAATCCGCGGAGTATACCGCCCGGCACCTGGTAAGGTGGTTGGAACCGGCGCAGCCCAAGCCTTGCATCCATCTTAGCTTTCTTCGCATGTTGCCGATTGGCAGGCTACACTTCCCGCTCGACGCGCATGATGTCACAGCCATACCGAGGAGTACCAGCATGTCGAAGGCGGACAGGGACGGCGAACATCAGTTCCGCCTGCTTGCCGATAACGCCCCGGTCATGATCTGGCGGTCGGACCTGACCAAGGCATGCGATTTCTTCAACCAGCCATGGCTCGAATTCTCCGGCCGGACGATGGAAGAGGAGATCGGATTCGGCTGGGCCGAGGGCGTCCACCCCGAGGATTACGATCGTTGCGTCGAGATCTACACGACCAGTTTCGACAGGCGGGAGTGCTTCACGATGCCGTACCGGCTCCGGCGGTACGACGGCGAGTATCGCTGGCTCCTGGACAACGGGCGCCCATACAACGATTCCGACGGCAATTTCGCCGGCTATTTCGGCTCTTGTATCGACATAACCGACATGAAGCGGGCGCTGGACGACAAGGACGTGCTGCTGCGGGAGGTGCATCACCGGGTCCGCAACAACATGCAGCTCATCTCAAGCCTGCTCGAGATGCAGGCCGGCACCGCACAGGCTCCCGAAGTCAGGAGCAAGCTGCAGGAGACGGCGTGGCGAGTCCGCTCGATCGCGCTGGCGCAGGAACAGCTTCACGAGGCCGGGAACTTCGCGAACGTCGACCTGGGGGACTACATCCGATCCCTGGTCCAGGTCGTCGGAGACATGCAGGAGCGAATCGCCTTCGAGGTCGAAGTCGATCAGATCCCCTTCTCGCTGGACCGGGCGGTCCCGATCGGGTTGATCGTCAACGAACTCCTGACCAACGCGCTGAAGCACGCCTTCCCTGGCGACAGGGCCGGCACCGTCCGGGTAGAGGCGCGCCGGGAACGCGACGGAACCGTCGCCGTCACCATCGCCGATGACGGTGTCGGCCTCCCCGCCGCCGAGTCGCCGGAGCGGGCGCGCAGTCTGGGGTTCCGGCTGGTCAGGCGGCTGGCGATTCAGGCCGGAGCCCACATGTCGGTGGAGAACGCCGGCGGCACCCGCCACCGGATCATCCTGCCCCCGGCATGACGCGAGGCGTGACTGCCCATGCGATCAGGCGATGGACCGCAGCCGAGGTGGAGCGAAGCGGGACCCGGCAGTCAGGCGCGCCGGTGCCCGCCCCGCCCCGGGAGACGGGGCGGACACCGATCGGGAAGCATGAGGAACTACTTGCGTGCGCGGATCGCAGCCAGCCGGTCGGAAAGGGCGGCCGGGGCCGGCGCCTGGCCCGACGCCAGCCGCAGGGCGGCCGCGATGTTCGGATCGTCCTCCTCCGGCTTGGTCGGCTTCAGCAGCTTGGCCTTCGACGCCGCCGCGTCGGCCGACGCCATGTCGCGGGCAGCCGAGTCCTGCATGGCCTTCAGCGCCACGCTCAGCCCGCTGGTGGCGCTCGCCAGCCCGGCGGCCTGCCGGGCGGCCTCGGCGCGCCGCTCGGCGGCATCGCGCTGCTGCTGGGCGCGCGACATGTCCCGCTGGGCGCGGTCGAGATCGCTGCGGGCGCGCTTCAGCTTGGCCCCGGCGTCGGCGTAGGTCTGCTCCAGCATCTGCAGGAAGTCCTGGGCATCCTTGGCCTCGGCCTCCTCGCGCTCGATCTCGGGCGCCATCTCCTCCAGCATGGAGACCAGGGTGTTCAGGCTCTTT
The DNA here is from genome assembly GCF_016653635.2 of Skermanella sp. TT6. Lineage (NCBI taxonomy): Bacteria > Pseudomonadati > Pseudomonadota > Alphaproteobacteria > Rhodospirillales > Azospirillaceae > Skermanella > Skermanella cutis. Next base: position 2,002,013 of record NZ_CP067420.1, on the reverse strand, counting down.
TCGAAGGCGGCCTTGCGGCCCGGATCGCTCTCCGCGGCCAACTGCTTCTCGATCTGCTCCGCAGCGGCAAGGCGCTGGCGCGACAGGGAATTGATCGCGTCGGCTTCCTTCTTCTCCCGCTCGTAGCTGGCGCGGGCGTGGGCGACCTGGAGGCCCAGGTCGTCCAGATGCTGCTCCATGGTGCGCAGTTCGGCCTCGGTCGCGGCCTGCGGATCCCAGCGGACCAGCGCCTCGACGCTGGCCTGGACGGCGCGGTCCGTCTTGACACCGACGAGGTTGCGAATGAACGAGATCATCTAGGGCTCCTTGCCAAATTGGTCGATGCAGATTTGGGCATCAGCCTGCCATCGCGCCAGCGTTCAACAGACCGATTCCGATCTGAATTCCCGCGAGCGTCAGTGCCGCCGCGACGTTCCCGCCTTCGATCATGGGCCGCATGTCGCGGAACAGCAGGGTCGCGATGCCGAAAGCGGCGAGTTGGAGAACCAGGGCGATCAGGCCCCAGATCACGATGTCGAGCAGGAACAGGCTGGTGGCCAGCGTGGCGGCCAACGGTATGGCGAACGCGATGATGGTGCCGCCATAGACGATGCCGGCCGCGACGTTGCCGCCGCGGACGAGATGCCGCTCGTTGAACGGGGTGATCGCGGTGTAGCAGGCGACGCCGAGCGCCAGCAGCAGCAGGGTCACCACGAAATGCAGCAGCAGGACGGGCAGGCCCTGGCCAAGGCTGGAGAGGACGGTGCCGAAATCGGTTTCCATGGGGTGTCCGTGCTTCTTTGGTGGCGGGTCGGTTCAGGCGAGCGAGAGCATGGCGGGATTGACGTCGATGCCGGCGTGGATATCCACCCAGGCCCGGCTGCCCTCCTCCACCGCGGATACCATGATGTATTCGGTCGGCGGAGCCGGATCGGCGGCCCCGGTCGGGGCGGCGTAGAGCATGGTGGTGAGCGTCCGGACGGTCATGCCCTTGGCGTCGGTGCCGTTCTCGTACAAGGTGTGCGGTTGGATGCGCGAGGCCCCGGGCGCCCAGGCACGCGGGTAGACCTTCCCGTCCTTGGTCTGGAACTCCGGCCAGCCGATCATGCCTTCGCGCCGGTCCAGCCAGAATCCCCACTCCTCTTCGCTGCCGGGGTGGACCTCGTCCACCAGGGAGAAGAAGCGGCATTCGTCCGGCTGTCCCGCGGTGTTCAGGTGAATCTGGAAAAACCCCGTCTCCTCCGGCAGGTAGAGCCGGTGCAGCGTCGCGGCGCCGTCGCCGACGGTGGAGACCATGGCGACGCTGACCAGCATGTTGGAGCCGGAGACCTCGCTGGGCGCCGTGACCTTGGTCGTCCCGCCGGCCAGGATGAAGGGCGTCGGGTCCATGGTCAGCGTCATGCCCACCCGGAACAGCGACGGCGTGTAGGTTTCGCCGGACAGCTTCTGGCGCAGGATGTTGCCCGCGGTCTTCAGATTGCTCATGGAGCCACTCCCTCCGGAACGGGCGGGCCGCGCGCCCCTCTGCTTGCGCCACAGCCAGACCAGGAAAATCACGCCCCCGCCGACCAGGAGGATCGACACGAAGCCGAACTCGCCGAAGCCGCCGCCCGAACCGCCGGGTGCGTCCGCGGTCTCCGCCAGCGCCACCTCGCGCGGGGTGTCGGGCGGCAGGTATTCGGGATCGCGGGGCTGTCCCTGCTTGCCAGCCAGGGACTGGTCGAGCGAGTTCAACTTCCCCCGCAGGTCCGCGTTGTCGGCGGCGAGGCGGTCGGCCTCGGCCCGCCACTGCTGGTAGCCCGGATCGTTCTGATGATTATGGAAGAAGTCGGCGTAGCCGGGGCGGGTCAGGTTGTCGAGCAGGAACCACAGGAACAAGCCGTCCCAGATCCCGAACCGGGATGCCGACCGGGCCGCGTAGCCGGGCACCGACCAGCCGCGCGCGCCGCTCCAGCCGCCGAAGCCGCCGCCGTATCCGCCCGTCGAGTAGCCACGGCCGAACGATCCGCCATAACCGCCTCCGCCGTAGCTTCCGCCGGAACCCCAGCCCCAGCCGGAGCCGCCGCTGCGGCGCTGCCCGCCGTACTGGGTGCCGTAATCCGGCCTGGGAGCCGTCGGAGCCGCCGCCGGCGGGGGTTGCTGCTGTTCGCGGTAGCGGCTGAGCGCGTCGCCGCCGGACTGGCGCGACATGGCGCGGTCGCCGGCAGACGGCGTACCCGAGCCGAAGATGCCGCCGCCCGAGGTCGACGGCCTCGAATAGCCGCCGCTGGCCGACGGCGTCCTGCTCGACCGGCTGGGTGTCCCGAACGACGGCGTGCGCGAATAGCTGCTGCTGGGACGGGAATAGCCGCCCGACGACCGCGATCCGCCCGACCTCGGCCGAGCCTCGGCATGGTCCGCGCCCAGCGTGACTTCGACGCGGCCGCCCGACGGCCCGCGTTCCACCGCCGGAGCGCCGGTCAGGACCAGCGCGGCGCCGAGCGCCACCACCTTGAGCCATCGCCAAGTCATATGCAGAAGCCGATCCTTCCCTGTATCCCGTGCCGCCGAGGCGCGGCACGGAACCGTAAACACGTCGGGAAGCGTTTTATCCCTTCCGCAGTCCGGGCGGGAAGCCTCTTTATCGGCGACGTTTTCGGATAATGCGGCTCAGCCGTGCCTCGCCAGCTCCAGTCGAGCGACGGACTCCAGGTGAACCTCGTCCGGCCCGTCCGCCAGCCTGAGGGTACGGGCCGAGGCCCAGGCATAAGCCAGATGGTGGTCCTGGCAGACGCCGGCGCCGCCATGGACCTGGATCGCCCGGTCGATGACCGCCAGCGCGACATTGGGCGCCACCACCTTGATCATCGCGATCAGGCCCCGAGCCTCCTTGTTGCCGACGGCATCCATCCGGCGCGCCGCTTCCATCACCAGAAGCCGCGCCTGTTCGATCTCGATTCGGGACCGCGCGATCTCGTGCCGCAGGGCGCCCTGGTGGGCCAACGGCTTGCCGAAGGCGACGCGGGCGTGGGCGCGGGCGCACATGGCTTCCAGCGCCCTCTCGGCTTGGCCGATCAGGCGCATGCAATGGTGGATGCGGCCCGGACCCAGGCGTCCCTGCGCGATCTCGAAGCCCCTGCCTTCGCCCAGCAGGATGTTGGAGGCGGGAACGCGGACATCGGTATAGGTCACTTCGGCATGGCCGTGGGGCGCGTCGTCGTAACCGAACACGGTCAACGGCCGGACCACCTCGACGCCGGGCGTGTCGAACGGCACGAGGATCATCGACTGCTGCCGGTGCTTCGGCGCGGACGGGTCGGTCTTGCCCATCAGGATCGCGATCCTGCAACGCGGGTCGTTGGCCCCCGACGACCACCATTTGCGGCCGTTGACGACGTAATGGTCGCCGTCGCGCTCGATCCGGCATTCGATGTTGGTGGCGTCGGAAGACGCGACGTCCGGTTCGGTCATGGCGAAGCAGGAGCGGATCTCGCCGGCCAGCAGCGGTTTCAGCCAGCGCTCCTTCTGCTCCGGCGTGCCGTAACGGACCAGGACCTCCATGTTGCCGGTGTCCGGCGCGGAACAGTTGAAGATCTCCGGCGCCATGAAGGAACGGCCCATGATCTCGCACAGCGGCGCGTAGTCGCTGTTGGACAGCCCGGCGCCCAGTTCGCTGGCGGGCAGGAACAGGTTCCACAGCCCCTCCTCCCGCGCCTTGGCCTTCAGTTCCTCGACGATCGGCGGGGCCTGCCAGCGATCGGCCTGGGCGGCGTGCTGCTCATGCCATACCGCCTCGTTGGGATAGATGTGCCGGTCCATGAAGGCGAGCAGCCTGTCACGCAGGCCGGAGGCGTCGGAGGCGGTCTGGAGGCTGGCGGACACGGCGTTCTCTCCCTGATCGGAAAATTCATTCAAACGATCGTTTCAATCGGAGACGATAGATCCTTTACAGGCCGTTTGTCCATGGGCATATCGCGCCCCGTCGTCATTGATTGAAGCGAACGTATGAATTAAGATTGAAACGCTGTTTGAATGCGGAACTGGATCATGCGCGGATTGGAGACCAAGGAGATCATCCTGGACACGGCGGAGCGACTGTTCGCGGAGCGGAGCTTCGCCAGCGTGTCCCTGCGGGAGATCACGGCCGCCGCGGGCGTCAATCTGGCCGCGGTCAACTATCATTTCGGCTCCAAGGACGCCTTGCTGCTGGCGGTGTTCAAGCGCCGCGCCGCCGACCTCAACCGGGAGCGCGTGGCCCTGCTGAAGGAAGCGGAGGCGCGGGCCGCCGGCGGGCCGGTACCGCTACGCGAGATCCTGCACGCCCTCCTGTGCCCGCCGATCCGCTGGACCCAGAACCCCAGCGGCGGGCTGTCGGTCTTCATCCAGTTCATGGCACGGGTACGCACCGACGGAACGCCGGAGATGCGCGCCCTGATGGACAAGGATGTCGGGCACCTGCAGCGTTTCGTGGTGCCGCTCGGCCGGGCGATGCCCCATCTGCCGCAGGAGGAGATCTATTGGCGCCTGCACTTCACGCTGGCGCTCATGCACTACACCATCACCGACCTGGGCCGGCTGGAGGCCATCTCCGGCGGCCTGTGCGACCTGGAGGACACCGACGCGCTGATCGAGCGGATGATCGACTTCGCGGTGGCCGGGTTCCAGGGACCGCACGCGTCGGCCAGGGCAGCGGTCTCGGAGACGGCCTCGGCGTCAGGATAGCGTCTTGCGCAGATCGGCCATGGCGTCCAGGTCGGTGCGGTCGAACTTCAGCGGAGTGACGGCCACCGCGCCCCGCTTCAGCGCGGCGACGTCGGTATCCGGGGCCAGTTCGCGGCGCTCGCGCAGGAAGCGCAGCCAATAATAGGCTTTCTCGCGGGTATCCTCCCGCTGTTCGATGCCGATGTTGAGGATGCCGCCCTCGCCTTGGCGGACCGCCTCCATCGCGGTGACCTCGTCCGGCGGGATGTCGGGAAAGTTCACGTTGTAGCAGAGATTGCCCGACCAGCCGCCCGTCGTCAGCGTCCGGATCACCTTCGGCGCCCAGTGGGCGGCGGTCTCCCAGGGCACGGAGTTGCGGGTGCGGTACGACTGGCTCAGCGCGATCCCGCGGATGCCCAGGAACAGGGCGGTCATGGCGCCGGCGACCGTGCCGGAATAGGCCACGTCGTCTCCCAGGTTGGCGCCCGCGTTGATGCCGGACAGCACGAGGTCGGGACGCTGGTCGCCCATCAGGTGCTGCACGCCCATCAGGATGCAATCGGCCGGCGTTCCGTTGACGCTGTAGCGCCGGTGCCCGCGCTCGCGGACCCGGATCGGCTGGTGCAGGCTGATGGAGTTGGCCGTGCCGCTCTGGTCATGTTCCGGCGCCACCACCCAGACTTCATGCGCCAGCGTGGCCGCGGCCTCTTCCAGGATCTCCAGGCCCGGCTCGCCGATGCCGTCGTCGTTGGTCAGAAGCACGCGGTTGAACGGACGGTCCGTCATGTCGGTTTCTCCTTGGGTCCATGGACGGAGCCCGCTCGACAGGCCCCGCCCCATGGCGTAGAATTAGAACAAACGTTTGAGTGAATCCAGAAGCCTCGGCTTGCGGTTCACGAAAGGCGGGGCACCATGCCACGGGCTTCGCTCCAAAGACAGGAACCTGAGGGGAAGCGCATGTTCGACTTGACGGGCAAGGTCGCCCTGATCACCGGCTCCAGCCGGGGGATCGGCCGGTCGATCGCGGAATGCATGGCGCGGGCCGGCGCAAAGGTGGTGATTTCCAGCCGCAAGGCGGACGCCTGCGCCGCCGTGGCCGAGGAACTGGGGCGCGCCGGCTTCGAGGCGATGGCGGTGCCGTGCAACATCTCCCGCAAGGAGGAACTTCGCACCCTCGTCGATACCACGCTGGAAACCTGGGGGCGGATCGACGTGCTGGTCTGCAACGCCGCGACCAACCCGGTCTACGGCCCATCGATCGAGGTCAGCGACGAGGCCTTCGACAAGATCCTGGGCACCAATGTCCGCAGCACCTTCTGGCTGTGCAACATGGTCCTTCCGCAGATGGCGGAGCGGGGGGACGGCGCGGTCGTCCTGCTGTCCAGCATCACCGCCCTGACCGGCAATCCCGTGATCGGCATCTACGGCGTCTCCAAGGCGGCGGAAGCGCAGCTCGCCCGCAATCTCGCGGTCGAATGGGGGCCGCGCGGCATCCGGGTCAACTGCATCGCCCCGGGCCTGGTGAAGACCGACTTCGCGCGGGCCCTGTGGGAGAACCCCGACCTGCTGAAGCGCGTCGAGGAGCGCACGCCCCTGCGACGGATCGGCGATCCGGACGATATCGGCGGTATCGCCACGTTCCTGGCGTCGCGCGCCGCGCGTTTCGTCACGGGACAGGTCATCGTCGCCGACGGCGGCGCCACGATCTCCGACCCGCTCTGACACCCGGAGAAAGCCATGACGACGAAGCCCAATCCCGGAAAGACCGATACCGGCGCGGTGCGCGAGGCGCACCGGTTCGACGAGGGCGCCCTGGTCTCCTACCTGACCGCGACCCTGCCGGGCTTTCGCGGTCCGGCGGCCATCAAGCAGTTCAAGGGCGGCCAGTCGAACCCGACCTTCCTGATCGACACTCCGGACCGGCGCTATGTCCTGCGCAAGAAGCCGCCGGGCACCCTGCTGCCCTCCGCCCACGCGATTGAGCGCGAATACAAGGTGATGGCCGGGCTGAAGAGCGCCGGCTTCCCCGTGGCGACTCCGCACCTGCTGTGCGAGGACACCTCGATCATCGGGACGGCGTTCTACGTGATGGATTTCGTCGAGGGGCGCATATTCTGGGACCCGGCCCTGCCCGGCCTGTCGCCGGACGAGCGCGCCGGCATCTTCGACGCCATGAACGACACGCTGGCCCGGCTCCACACAGTCGACTGGCGCGCGGCGGGCCTGGCGGACTACGGCAAGCCGGACAACTACATCGGCCGCCAGATCGACCGCTGGACGCGCCAGTACCAAGCCGCCCGGACCGAGCCGATGCCTGCCATGGACCGGCTGATCGAGTGGCTTCCGGCGAACCGGCCGCCTGGGGACGAAACGGCGATCGCCCATGGGGATTTCCGGATCGACAACATGATCTTCCATCCGACCGAGCCGCGGGTCCTGGCCGTCCTGGACTGGGAATTGTCCACCCTCGGCCATCCCCTGGCCGATCTCGCCTATAATTGCATGATCTGGCACCTGCCGACCGGGCAGAAGGCCCTGACCGGCTTGGGCGGACTCGATCTGGCAGCGCTCGGACTGCCGACCGAGGACGCGTATGTGGCGGCTTATGCGAGACGGACGGGCCGCGCCGGGATCGACAACTGGCGCTTCTACATGGCCTTCGGCCTGTTCAGGATCGCCGCGATCGCCGAAGGGGTGCGCGCTCGGGCACTCCAGGGCAACGCCAGTTCGGCCGACGCCGACGCGGTCGGCGGCATGGCGCCGCTGCTGGCGGAGCTGGGGTGGCAGCAGGCCCGGCTGGCCTGAGGAACGGCAGATACCGGGCGGTCCGGGTTCTACTCGGCCGCCTTCGCCTTCGCGCGCTTGCGGGCGGATGCGGGGCGCGCCGCGTCCGACGCCTGCTTGGCGGCCTGCTTGGCCTGCCGGCGGGACGCCAGTTCCTGCTCGAGCGCCGGCATCAGGGCCGTCGCGGCTTTCTTCTGAGCCGTCGTGCCGCTCTGCAGCAGGCGCGAGGCATTTCCGTTCAGCGTGGCGAGGGCGCTGTCCGTCATATCGGGAAGCTTGGCAGCAAGATCCACGATGGTGACCTCCCTTGTTCGGGGTCGCCTTCAGGAACCGAACCGGGGCCGGTTCACCTGGAGGGAGACCGGGCCAAAAACAAAACGGGCGGCCGAAGCCGCCCGTCCCGTACCAGTCAGAGGGCCCGGAGGCTTTCCGCCGAGCTCTTGCCGCGACGCGGGTCGCGGACGATCTCGTAGGAAAGCTTCTGGCCTTCCTGGAGATTGCCGAGGCCGGCGCGCTCGACGGCCGAAATGTGGACGAACACGTCCTGGGTGCCATCGTCCGGCTGAATGAAGCCGAAGCCCTTGGTGCTATTGAACCATTTCACGGTGCCAGTGGACATATGTCTCTCCCAAGCTGGCGTTGCCCCGCGCAATATCGCGGATAGGGCATCGAGGTGACTGAGGGTAGACCAGTACCGGCACGAGGGACGGTAGACGTGGAAGACCAGAACAGCATCGACACCCCTAATGTGGGACTCCCCGTCACCATAAGCAAGGCGCGATTTCACCGGAAGCACGAGCCGACGGATTTAATCCCGGCACCGAAATTCGCAAAAGATCGGCAAGAATTAGCGCGCGCTTATCGCCAAAAGAGCCGGGACTGATTCTTCTCGAAAATTGGGGGAATATGTGTTAATCCATAAAGACAATAACCCTAAATAGGCGACAAAAAGGCCTTATTTTTCCACTTTCATCCTGTCGCCTTGAGGTAAGTTGGGATGGTTTCATTTATACCTCTGAGGAACCCAATGCCTCCTGTACAGGTCCTTTTGATCGACCACAACAAGCTGTTCCGCGAAGGCCTGAAGCTCCTTCTGAGCGGGGAGAAGTTCGAAATCTCCGGCGAAGCTCAGAACGTCGCCGAGGGCGTCTCCCTCGTGCAAGGCGGGTTGAGGGTCGAGCTCGTGCTGCTCGACATGACCTGGAACAGCGACACGGAAACCGAAACCCTGCGGACCCTGCGCGACCTGCTGCCGGACGGCCGGATCGTGCTGCTGGCCGCCGACATGGACCCGCAGCGGCTGATCTCGGCCCTTGCCGCGGGTGCCGACGGCTGCCTGATGAAGGATCTGTCGGCCGATGCGCTGATCCAGTCCCTCCGCCTCGTCATGATGGGCGAGAAGGTTTTCCCGACCCATCTGGCGGCCCTGCTGATCAGCGGGCGGATCAACACCAGCACCCTGGACATGCCGAGCGCCCGCAAGGGCCTGTCCCAGCGCGAGGTGCAGATCGTCCGTTGCCTGCTGAACGGCGACAGCAACAAGGTGGTCGCAAACCACCTGAACATCACGGAAGCCACCGTGAAGGTCCACCTGAAGAGCCTGCTGCGCAAGATCAACGCGACCAACCGGACGCAGGCCGCGATCTGGGCGCTCAACAACGGCTTCGCCAACGAGCCGGCCCAGCAGCAGCAACCCACGAGCAAGGCGGGCTGAGCGCTCCTGGCGCCCAGCACCTCCGGTCTCAGTCCTGGCTGATCCGGACCAACTGCTTGCCGCGGTTGGCTCCGGCCAGCATCCCGATGAACGCCCGGGGCGCGGACTCGATCCCTTCGGCCACGTCCTCCTTGTAGGTGACGCGGCCCTCGCTCAGCCATCCGGCCATGGTATGGCGGAATTCCTCTGTCCTGTGGGCGTGGTCGAAGACCAGGAAGCCTTCCATCCGGGCCCTCTTGACCAGAAGCTGCCTCATCCATCTGATGCCGATGTCACGCTTCTCCAACTCGTTGTAGACCGCGATGGTCCCGCAGACGATGACCCGGCCGTGCAGGGCGATGTTGGCCAGGGCCGCGTCGTGGACGACTCCCCCGACATTGTCGAAGTACACGTTCACGCCGTCGGGACAGCAGTCGGCCACCTCCCGCGACAGGGTCTCGAACTCCTTGGTCCCGCCGTCCCGATCCTTGTAGTTGAGCGCCGCGTCGAAGCCGAGCTGGTCGCGGACATAGGCGAGCTTGTCGTCCGACCCGGCGATGCCGACCACCCGGCAGCCGCGGATCTTCGCGATCTGGCCGACCACCTGACCGACGGCGCCCGATGCCGCCGAAACCAGCACGGTCTGTTCCGGCTGCGGCTCGCCCAGGTAGAGCAGTGCGCAGTAGGCGGTCATTCCCGGCATGCCCAGCACGCCCAGATAATAGGAGGCCGGAGCCAAGTTGGGATCGATGCGGGTGATCCGCTCGCCGGGAAGCACCCCGAATTCCTGCCAGCCTGTATTGCCCAGCACCATGTCGCCGGGGCGCCAAGCGGGATGCCGCGACGCGACGACCTGTCCGACCGCTTCGCCGGGCATGACGCCGCCGACCTGCACCGGCTCGGCGTATGACTTCGCGGCGCTCATCCGGCCCCGCATATAGGGGTCGAGCGACAGGAAGCCGTTGCGGATCAGCACCTCGCCGTCGGCCGGATCGGCGAGCGGTACCCGCTCGATCCGGAAATCGCCTTCCACCGGAGCCCGGTTCACCGGCCGCTCCGCCAGCACCACGCGCGTGTTGTTACCCTCGGGCATGTCGCCTCCACTCCCTCGCCGCTTTCTTGAGGCGCTTCTCAAAGAACGCGCTCTTCGTTGATGCAATGCCGCCCCGTACCGGGACCGGAGAGTCCGGCCCGATCGTTCCGGGTGTCGGGGGCGTGATGCGGATGGGACACTAGCGTTTGCATGCCCGATGAACAAGCGTCGCGGCCCCCGCCTCTCGGCGGCTTGCGGATCGTTGACGGATCGCGCCCGGCGGAGAAGAAAAAAAGGCCGCCCGAGGGCGGCCTGAGTCTAGGGAGGAAACGCCCAAAGAGGCGTCGCAGCATCGCTGCTGCACTGCGGAAAATGGTCTCGCCGCGAATTGGTTGCAACAGAAAAAGCCCGGCGCGCATCAGACTTTCCGAATATGCACGTCAAGCCATCGGAACATCACCCTGTCGCCCGCGAGAAAGCGGGGCTCAGAAGTCCCGAAGGGTACCGCTGTCGGCCAGCAACTCGGTCAGCCGGGCCGTCAGGGCACGAGGGCTGACCGGCTTGGCCAGCAGGACGGTCAGCGGGGCACCCAGGTGGACCTCGCCGGCATATCCTGTCACGACCACCGCCGGCAGGTCCGGCCGCCGTTCGCGCAGGCGATCCAGCAGTTCGCGCCCGCCCATGCGCGGCATCGCCAAGTCCGTGACCAGGGCTTCCGCCGGGTCGCGAGCATCCGCCTCCAGAGCTTCGATACCGTCCCGCGCCACGGTGACCCGGTGTCCCTCTCCTTCCAATGCGTCCTGAAACATCAGCGCGATCAAAGCCTCATCCTCGGCCAAAAGCACATGCGCCACGTCGGCTTCACCCCTCGTGCTGAAATCTTTCCGCGTCGACCGGCCGAGCGGATCCGCCGTCGCCGAGCGCCGCCCGCACCCGCTCGGCCAAGTCGGTGCGCCGGTATGGCTTGTTCAGGATATCCATTCCCGACCAGTCCGCTCCCGGTGCGGCCTCCTCATCGGTGTATCCGGTCGTGAGCAGCACCGGGAGGCTGGGAAAACGCTCCCGCACCCGCCGTGCCAGCACCAACCCGTTCATCCCTCCCGGCATGACCAGATCCGTGAACAGCAGATCGATGGAATCCCGGTCGTCCAGCAATTCGATCGCCTGCTCGCCGCTGCGGGCCGAAACCACGCGGTAGCCCAGGCCCCGCAGGTGGGTTTCCGCCACATGGCAGACGTCGTCATTGTCCTCGACCACCAGGATGGTCCTGACCGGACCGGCACCGGACCTGTCTTCCTCGCGCCCGATCCCGCCGACCACCTCCGGCTCGGGAAGGCCCGGGCGCGTGATCTCCACGGGGAAGATCATCCGCACGGCGGTTCCCTCCCCGGGCCGGCTTTCAATCTCCAGCCGCCCGTGGGACTGCTGGACGAAGCCGTGAACCATGGCGAGGCCGAGGCCGGTACCCGGCGATTTCGTCGTGAAGAAGGGCTCGGTCGCACGCCGCGCCACCTCCGGCGGCATGCCCTGGCCATCGTCGGTCACGCACAGCACCACGTAGCTTCCCGGAGGAAGCTGGTGGGCGGCGGCCTTCCCGTTCAACGTCCGGGTCGCGGTCGCGACCGTCACCCTGCCGCCGTCAGGCATCGCATCGCGTGCATTGATCAGCACGTTCAGCAATGCCATTTCCAAATGCACCGGATCCAGCGTGCTGGACGGCAGCCCCGGCTTGAGATCGAGCCGCAGGTCGACCTTGTCGCCGATCGTCCGGACCAGCATTTCGCTGAACTCGACCACCAGCGAATTGAGGTTCACCCGCCGCGGCTCCAGCCGTTGCTTGCGCGCGAAAGTCAACAGCTGCTGGGTCAGCTTCGCCCCCTGCCCGGCCGCCCGGCCGGCCCGGTCGATCGCGCGGTGCAGCACCTCGTCGTTGCCGGCCCGGGACGCGGCGATCTCCAGATTGCCGGAGATGACCTGAAGCAGATTGTTGAAGTCGTGGGCCAGCCCAGCGGTGAGCTGTCCGATCGCCTCCATCTTCTGAGCTTGACGGAACGCCTGCTCCGACGTGCGCCGCCGGGTCACGTCCATCTGGGATGCGAAGAAGTAGAGCAGGTTTCCGTCCTGATCGAAGATCGGGCCGATGAAGAGCGCGTTCCAGAACGGGGTTCCGTCGCGCCGGTAGTTCAGGATGTCCACCGCGACCGCCCGCTGCTCGGTCACCGCGGCGCGGATCTCGTCCACCGCCTCGGGGTCCGTCTGCGGGCCTTGGAGGAAACGGCAGTTCCGCCCCAGTACCTCGCTCTCTTCGTACTGGGTCAGTTCGAGAAAGGCGAGGTTGGAGAAGACGATCGGATTGTCCGGCTGGTTGGGATCGGTCACCAGCATCGGCATTCGCGTCATCTCGACGGCCGCGAAGAACACGCTGCTGCGGTCGTCCAGCCCCGGGCGGGTGATGTAGCTCTCCTGCCAGTGGCGGGCGCCCGCGGTTCCCGTGGGCGAGTAGGCGTTGCCGCGGTCCAGGTCGCCACTGGCGGAGCGGCCGGCGCTCTGGCCGCCGCCCTCCACGTCGAGCGATCTTTCGTCGCCCGTCCTGTTACCTTTCCCACCCACCATGAACCGCCGCCTGTCCTGTACCATGAAACACACCAGAGTCCGTCACGACCTCGAGCCTAGGTCGCTTCGCAGGAGCAAGTGCTGGGGAAAGCCGCGCCTGAACGGGGCCGCGCCGATGCGGCCTGACGGAGCTAAACGTCGGATCGAAGGGGTTGTTCCAGTCGAATGCCCCGATTTCGTACCCTCAATGCCCCACGGCAACCGGGAACCAGCCCGGCCGGGTGCAGGACCTGGACACCAAGACCTGACATTCATCCTTGTATGGATGTCATGTTCGAATACATTGCCCATAGAATTGATCCATACAATCGGTGCATCGACATGGAACCCTATAGCGAGCCTCTCGGCAAAAGCTCCCTGGAACTGGGTACACGGGGGTTGTGCCCCCGGTGCGGCAAGGGTCATATCTTCAACGGTTTCCTGACCCTGACGAAGCGGTGCGAAGTCTGCGGCCTCGATTTCTCCTTCGCCGATCCGGCCGATGGCCCGGCTTTCTTCGCCATGTCCATCGTCAGTTTCCCCATCGTCGCGTTCGCGGCGTGGCTGGAACTGGCGTTCCAGGCGCCGATCTGGGTCCATCTGGTGACCACCCTGCCGCTGCTGGTGGGATCCTGCCTGGCATTGCTCCGGCCGCTGAAGGGCTGGCTGGTCTGTTCGCAATACATCAACAAGGCGAACGAAGGCCGCTTGACCCCGCGCGACCAGCCCTGACAAATGCCGGATACGCGTTGGCGGCCGATCGGGAATCGTGAAAAGGGGAGCGAAGCTTGAAGGAGGACTCCGCACCCTGCTCCTGGATACCCGATCTTTCCGACGCTTCCGGTCCGATCTATCTCGCTCTGGCGGATGCGATCCAGGAGGGCATCGCCGCCGGGACCCTGCCGGAGGGTGAACGCCTGCCCACCCACAGGGCTCTCGCCGCCGCCCTCGACCTGGACCTGACGACGGTGACCAGGGCCTATGGCGAAGCGCGCCGGCGCGGACTGGTGGATGCCGCGGCCGGACGCGGCACGTTCGTACGCGGCCCTTTGGCGCAGCCTCCCATGGTCGAACCCTTGCCTGCGGAAATCGACCTTTCGATGAACTTGCCGCCGCAGCCCCCGGCGGCGGCCATCCCGGCGAAGCTTTCCCAGACCATGGCCGCGATCCTGCGGCGAAGCGATGCTGCCCGGGTGCTCAGCTACCATCCCAGTGCCGGCGGCACTGCGGAGCGCGCCGCCGCGGCCCGGTGGTTGGCCCCCCTGCTCGGCACCGTCCCGCCGTCCCGCGTCCTGGTCACGGCCGGTGGACAGGCGGCGCTCATGGCGCTCCTGACGACCCTGGCACCGCCGGGCAGCACGGTCCTGACAGAGCAGTTCACCTATCCGGGCCTGCGGGCCATCGCCGTCCAGACCGGCATCGCGCTGGAGGGGCTGCCCATGGACGGGGACGGCCTGCTTCCCGAAGCCCTGGATGCCGCCTGCGCCCGGCTGAAGCCGGCGGCGCTCTATACCATCCCCACCATCCAGAACCCGACGGCAGCCACCATGCCGCCGGCGCGCCGGGCCGCCGTGGCGGAAATCGCCCGGCGCCATCGGCTGGCGGTGATCGAGGACGACGCCTACGGTCTGCTGCCGTCAGCGCCGGCGCCGCCGCTGGCGACCTTTGCGCCCGACCGGACCTGGTATCTCGGCACGCTGTCGAAGTGCCTGCTGCCGGCCCTGCGGGTGGCATATCTGGTCGCTCCCGACGATCGCTGCGCCGCCCGGATCCAGGCAGCGCTGCGGGCGGTCTGCCAGATGGTTCCGCCCCTGTCGGCCGCGGTCGCGACACGGTGGGTTCAGGATGGCACCGCCCTGCGTCTGGTCGAGGACATCCGGGCCGAGGCGGCCCGCCGTCAGGACGTCGCCCGCCGGATCCTGCCGGCCGGCAGCTTCGCGGCTCACGGCCAGGGTCACCACATCTGGCTCAGGCTGCCCGCCTGCCGGAGCGCCACCGGCTTCGCCACCCAGGCCCGGCGCTTCGGCCTTGCCCTGGTCCCCGACACCGCCTTCGCCGTCGGACCGGCACCCGACGCCTCCGTCAGGATCTCGCTGGGAGCGGCGCCCGACCTCGACAGCCTTGCCGCTGCGCTCGGGAGGATCGGCAGTCTTCTGGACGAAAATGCCGACGCCCTGGCGGAGATCGTCTGACCTCCGGCAGGGCGCCGTCGCATTTCACGTCACGATAAGGCAGGCCCGGAGACGGTCAGCCCCCCACTGCGTCGACGACCAGCGCGCCGGCCGGCTGGGGTGCCGCCGAGGGAACGGCGACCGGCTCCGGCATGGGGTCGGCGGCCTTCTCTCGGACCGGCATCAGGTCGGTCGCCGCCAGCAGCGCCGCGATCAGGTTGGGCACCGCCATGACAGCCAGCAGGATCGTCCACAGGGTCAGCGACACGGTCCCGGCATGGTTGAGCACGGTCGCGATCAGGCAGCAGACCACCAGCAACCCGGCCAGCACGGCTTCCGGCACGGCGGGAAATTTCGCCGCCTTCTTCCGCTTGCCCTTCGACGTCACCTTGAAGGGTTCGTGCTTGGTGAACAGACCCTTCAGAACGGCGGCGCCGACGGTGTAGTTCAGGCTCATGCCCAGCAGCGCGGTGCCGACCGTCTCGCCCCAACCGTGCCGGGAGGCGAACTTCGTCAGCGCCATGCTGGCCGCGGCGCGCAGCATCAGCGCCGCGATGGCGATCGCCGTCACCTCCGGCGGCGGCAGGTGCAGCGGCAGCACGGTCGCCAGCAGGGTCCACGTGATGGCGCCGGCACCGGCGATAAGCCCCAGGGCATCGGACCACCAGCGCGCCCAGCCGGTCCAGAAATGGAACTTCTGGGCGCCGTTCAGCCCCTTGGCGCCGGGCAGCAGGGCCCGCAGGTGGGCTTTCATGATCTGGACCGAGCCGTAGGCCCAGCGGTGGCGCTGCTGGCGGAAGTCCTTGTAGCTGTCCGGCGTGATGCCGGCGCCCAGCCGTTCCGTCGTGTAGTGCTGCTTCCAGCCCTGCTCCAGCAGGGTCAGGCCCAACTCGGTGTCCTCGACGATGCACCACTCGGACCAGCCGCCCAGGTCCTCCAGGGCGGAGCGCCGGACCATGATCATGGTGCCGTGGGCGATCAGGGCGTTGTCCTCGTTCCGCTCGACCATGCCGCTGTCGAAGAAGGCGCGGTACTCGGCCGCCATCAGGCGCTTCAGCAGCGACTGGTCGCCGTCACGATGCTCCTGCGGCGCCTGGACGAGGCCGACGGCCGGGTCCGAGAAGGCGGGAGCCAGCCGGCTCAGCCACTGGGGCGAAACCGCGTAGTCGGCGTCCAGCACCGCGATCACCTCCGCCTCGTCGGCGGTGATCCGGAGGGCGCGGTTCAAAGCGCCCGCCTTGAAGCCGGTGATCGGGTTGAAGTTGGCGAACTTGAACACGGTGCGGCCCAGCCGCTCGTTCAGGGCCCGGCAATGGTCCTCGACCGGGGTGATCAGGCCCATGTCGTCGGTATTGTTGATTGCGACGACCACTTCGAAGGCCCCGTACTCCTGGGCGGCCAGGCTGTCCAGGGTGGCGTTCAGCATCGCCGGATCCTCGTTCCGGGCGGCGATGTGGACGGACACCATCGGCTCCCGCACGGCCACGCCGGCGTTGCGGATCAGCGCCGCGGCGCCCTCGGCCGGCAGCAGGCGGGTCGGCCGGCGGCCCAGCAGGGTGCGGGTCATCTCGTCCAGGTCGGCGAGCGCCAGGATCAGCAGGATGCCGCCCAGCGTCAGGCCGCTGCCCCACATGATCACGGTGCCCATGGTCGGATAGACGCCCATGGCGGCCAGGACGGCCCAGGCGGTCATGCCGGCCGAGCCGTGGGCGGCGATCGACCACAGCAGGGTCTGCAGGACGGTGGCACGCCGGCGGAACAGGGCGGGCAGCGACAGGAACACGCCGACCAGCACCGAGGCGACGCCGACCGCGAAGGCTTCCGGCTTGGGCTCGACCGCGCCCTGGAGCTGCCACTTGGGCTGCCGGTCGGCGTCGAGCACGCCCCAGAACGGGCCGGGGCTGCCCTCGATCGCGGTCTTCCAGGGCTGGTCGAACGCCTCGATCACGTTGTACTCGACGCCCATGCGCTTGGCGTCCTGGGCGAATTCACGGATGATCCGGGCCTGCTCGGGACGCGACGCGTGGGCATTGCCGAAATTGTCGCCGTCCGACGGCCAGCCGATTTCGCCGACCCAGATCGGCTTGCCCGGATAGGCCTGCCGGATGCGCTTGATCTTGTCCATGGCGTAGGGCAAGGCGCCGGAGCTGTCGAGCTTTTCCCAGTACGGCAGTGTGTGGATGCCGACGAAGTCGGACACCGCGACCGTCTTCGGCGCGTTCAGCAACTCCGACCAGGTGTCGGCCGTGCCCACGGGGATGCGCCGCGGCACCCGTGCCCGCACCTCGGCGACCAGCGCCGCGAGGCTCTCGTCGGTCTGGTCGGCGCGCAGCAGCGACTCGTTGCCGACCACGACCCGCACGACGTTGGGCGTGCTGCGCGCGATCGCCACGGCCTGGTCGATCTCCTGCCTGTTGTGTTCGGCATCGGCGTTCAGCCAGATGCCCAGGCTCACCTTCAGGCCCATGCGGGCCGCCACGCCGGGCGCGCGGTCCTGACCGTCGGAAACGGTATAGGTCCGGATCCCGTCGGCGATCCCGTTGATCGCCGCCATGTCCTTCCGGATGTCGGCGACCGACACGTGCTGGTCGTCTTCCGGGCTGAAGTCGCGGCCTGAAGGGCTGTACGACACCGACTGCAGGCGGCTTGGCGATGCCGCCACATCCACCGGGGCGGTCTGGCCGCGCCAGATGCCGAGGTGGGTCATCGCGGTGCCGGCGATGACCGCAGCCATTAGGGTCAGGGAAAGGATGGTCCGCCTGGGCGGAGTGCGTGTGTCCACCGCCGGTGAGCCGGTGGGAAGGATCGACATGGCCGTTTTCTGGGGGTGAGTGGTTGAGCGGGAAGCTACTCAGGAAGGGGTGATGCCGGGGCGGCCGTACCAAATCCGATTTCGCCGCCACATTACCGGATCACACTCTAATCGAGTTTGCGCAGATGGGTATGTGACAGCTATCACTTGGCTACGATGTCGCAGGGGCCGAATGCCGCCAATCGGCTTCTTGTTGGTTTCGTTAACGGTTTAGTAGCCATATTTATTCTATGTGTCTGCGGACAAATCTAGGCCAGTCGTCATAAAGGGTATGCAATGCGGTTGAAGCTTATGGGGATAGTGGGCGCCCTGCTCGTTCTGACGGCTTGCGAGTCGGCTCCGTGGGACGCCTCGAGCAGCAGCGGCATGGGCGCGGTGAACGGAGCCCCGATCGGCGGAGTGGGCGCGGGCGGCCCGGGCGGAGTCGGGGTCGGAGGCATCGGGGGTGCCGGCGGCCTTTCGGGTGCGCGTCCCGGTGCCGGCGGCGTGATGCCGGGTTCCCAGCAGGATCTGGCCAACAGCGTCGGCGACCGGGTGTTCTTCGGATACGACCAGGTCGATCTGAGCGCGGAGGCCCGGGCGACGCTGGAACGGCAGGCCCAGTGGCTGAAGCAGTACGCCAACGTGACCGTCACGATCGAGGGTCACGCCGACGAGCGCGGCACGCGGGAATACAACCTGGCGCTCGGCGACCGCCGTGCCAACTCGGTCAGGAACTATCTCGTCACCCAGGGCATTTCGCCCAACCGCATCGCGACGCTGAGCTTCGGCAAGGAGCGGCCGGCGATCGGCGCGTCCGGCGAGCAGGCCTGGGCCCAGAACCGACGCGCGGTGACCCTGGTCAACTGACCTCTCTCCGCGGCGGCAGCCAAGCAAAAGGGCCTCGGGAGCGAACCTCCCGAGGCCCTTTCGTTTTGCTGCCGCCGAACGGGCGTGGAAGCGCCCCGTTCCGCGGATCGGATCCGACCTCAGCCGAACTTGTAGCTGATGCCGTAGCCGCCGCGCGGATAGTTCCACGAGACATTGCCATGGTCCTGGCAGATGACCCGACAGGTGCCGCATTCCAGGCAGCCGTCGGTCACGAGATTGACGCCGCCGGCGTCGTCCTTCGTGTAGCAGTTCGCCGGGCAGCAGAAGGTGCACGGCTGGCCCTTGCAGTTGGACGCGCAGACCTCGGCGTCCTTGATGTAGATGTGGGGACGGTTCTCGTCGACGATGTACCGGTTCTGGTAAAGCTTGTCTTCAACCTTGATCATGCTCATCGGAAAGCCCTCGCCAGCTTGAATGCGTCACCGACCAGTCCGAACAGCGAGCGCCGCTTGGCGAACGATTTCAGGATCTGGTTCTCCTTGGTCTTCTTGTCGACATTATCCACGGTAAAGAGATTGTGGGCGGCGCCGTTCAAGAGGTCCGGATAGGCGCTGAAGAACTGCGGCGACATGTGCATGATCTCCGGCAGGTTCTTGTACTTCTTCAGGTCCTTCATGACGAAGCTCTCGTCGAGCTTCTTCTTGTAGAGGGCGAGATTGGCGGCGACCGGCGCCTTGCCCTGCTTCTTCAGCTCGATGAGCGTCTCGGCGGCGAAGCGGCCGCTGGTCATCGCCAGGTTCGACCCTTCGCGGTGGGCGGCGTTGTTCAGGTGGGCGGCGTCGCCGACCACCATCCAGCCGTCGCCGCAGACCTGCGGGACCGCCTTGTAACCGCCTTCCGGGATCAGGTGGCCGGCATACTCCTTGACCTCGCCGCCCTGGATCAGGGGCTTGATCACCGGATGGTTCTTCAGGTCCTCGAGCAGCTTGTACGGGGCGATGCCCTTCTCCTTGAAGTCGGAGATCAGGCAGCCGATGCCGATGGTCAGCGATTCCTTGTTGGTGTACAGGAACGCGGTTCCGACCATCCCGCCGGTGACCTTGCCCATCATCTCGATGACGACGCCTTCGTCGCCCTTCACCTGGAACCGCTGCTCGATCAGCGCGGGGTCGATGAAGTGGATCTCCTTCACCGCCAGCGCCGCGTTCTCGGGCGGCAGCTCCGGCTGAAGGTCGGCGCGGCGGGCCAGCAGGGCGTTGACGCCGTCGGCCATGATGACCACGTCGGCATGGACCTCGCCGTTCTCGCGGTCGGTGCGAACGCCATAGACCTTGCCGTTGGCATCGCGCAGCAGTTCGGTGACCGTCGTCTCGCAGATCACGAGGGCGCCGGCTTCGCGGACCTTCTCGTTGAACCACTTGTCGAACTGGGCGCGGATGATGGTGTAGCGGTTCGGGCGCTCGCTGTTGAAGCTGTCGGATCGGTAATTGGTGCCGATATAGCTGTCGTCGCCCAGCAGCCAGATGCGCTGTTCGATGATGTGGCGTTCCAGCGGCGCGTCGTCGCGGAAATCGGGGATGATCCGCTCCAGCGCGTCGGCATACATGATCGCGCCCTGGACGTTCTTCGAGCCGGAATACTCGCCGCGCTCGATCTGCAGGACCTTCAAGCCACCCTTGGCCAGGGTATATGCCGCCGAGTTGCCGGAAGGCCCGGCGCCGACGACGATGGCATCAAACTTCTCTACCATGTCAGGCACTCTCCTCTGGCGGGTGGTCAGCTCGCCTTGCGGTTGACCAGTCGGCGCTGGCGGAACTGCTCCGTCAAGGCCGGAAGAATCTGCAGCGCGTCGCCGACGATGCCGTGGTGGGCGAAGTCGAAGATCGGTGCGTTGGGATCGGAGTTGATCGCCAGGATCACGTCGGAATTCTCGCAGCCGACGCGATGCTGGATGGCGCCCGAGATCCCGGCGGCGATGTACAGCTTCGGCCGGACCGTCTTGCCGGTCTGGCCGACCTGCCGGTCGCTGGTGACCCAACCGGCCTGCGTGCAGGGCCGCGACGCACCGACCTCGGCCCCCAGCACTTCGGCCAGGTCCCAGACCAGCTTGAAGTTCTCCGGCTTCTGGAGCCCCTTCCCGCCCGACACGATGATGTCGGCGAAGGCGAGCTGAGCCTCCTCCTGGTCGCTGTCCGGGATGAAGTCGAGGACCTTGGTGACGAACACCTCTTCCGCCAGGTTGGGCGTCACTTCGATGACGCGGCCGGTTCGGGTGCCGTCGCGCTCGGGCATCTGCATGACGCGCGGGCGGATGGTCGCCATCTGCGGACGGTAGGCCAGCGTCTGGATGGTGCACAGCAGGGTGCCGCCGAAGGTCGGGCGGGTGGCCGCCAGGCTTCGGTTCTCGGCGCTGATGTCCAGTTCGGTGCAGTCGGCGGTAAGTCCGGTCAGCAGCGTGGTCGCGATGGCGCCCGCCAGGTCGCGGCCCAGCGTCGAGGCGCCCAGCAGCACGATCTCCGGCTTGAAGGTGTTGACCACGTCGGTCATCACCTTGGAATAGGGCTCGGTCCGGTACTCGGCCAGCACGGGGTCGAGCACCGTGTAGACCACGTCGGCACCATAGGCGATCGCCTCGCCGGTGATCTCCCGGATGAAGGGGCCGGGAGCGCCCAGGATCACGGCGCCGACCTCGACGCCCAGCTTGTCGGCCAGCTTGCGGGCCTCGCCCAGCAGCTCGTACGAGACGGTGTGGACCTTGCCGCGCTCCTGCTCGACGATGACCCAGACACCCTTGTAGACTTTCAACTCTTCCGGCAGTTCGAACTTGCGGCCGCCGGCGGCCTTCTTGGCGGGGGGTGGATTGGCAGGCGCTTGGCTCATATCGGCCTCACAGTCTCGAAGAAAGGGTTCGGCGGACGTCGGACGGGTCGGGTGCGATCGGGGGTTGGCGGCGGCCGTGGCAGGCGCCCGCCTTCCGCGATCCCTCCCTTATCGGACCAGGTCGTTCGCCAGCTTCGGGTAGGTGGTGAAAAGCATGTCGATCGCCGCCGCCGCCTGGGCCTCGGCACCGCCCTCGGCTTCGATCATCTTCGCCTTCTCGGCGCGGGGCTTCGGCACGAACACCTTGGAGACGACGGTGGGCGAGCCCTTCAGGCCGACCTTGTTCTCGTCGTCGACGCAGGTGTCCTTGCTCCAGGTCTTCAGCGGCGTGCGCGCGGCCCGGAACATGTCGTCCATGGTGCCGAAGCGCATCGTGTTGGAGCCTTCGAGCATGGTGATCATGGCCGGCAGGCGGCTCTTCAGGACCTGCACGCCACCCTCGGAACGCCGCTGGACGGTGATCTCGCGGCTTTCGAGATTCACGTCCTCGATCTTCGCGACATAGGTCAGCTGCTGGAGATTGAGGCGCGTGGCGATCCCCGGGCCGACCTGGGCGGTGTCGCCGTCGATCGTCTGCTTGCCGCAGAACACCAGGTCGACCGGCTCCTCCT
Source organism: Skermanella sp. TT6 (assembly GCF_016653635.2). Taxonomy (NCBI): domain Bacteria; kingdom Pseudomonadati; phylum Pseudomonadota; class Alphaproteobacteria; order Rhodospirillales; family Azospirillaceae; genus Skermanella; species Skermanella cutis. Next base: position 1,979,968 of record NZ_CP067420.1, on the reverse strand, counting down.
TGTGCAGCTTCCGGATGGCGGAGGTCAGCGCGTAGGAGGTCGCCAGCGTGTCGGAGCCGGCGAACTTGCGGTCGGTCAGCAGCACCGCGTCGGTAGCACCGAAAGAAAGCGCCTTGCGCAGGGACGCTTCGGCCATGGGCGGACCCATCGTCAGGACGGTGACCCGGCCGCCGAAACGGTCCTTCAGACGCAGCGCCTCTTCCAGGGAGAAAAGGTCGTAGGGGTTGATGATCGCCGGCACGCCCTGGCGCATGATGGTATTGGTGACCGGATGGATCCGGATCTGGGCGCTGTCGGGCACCTGCTTGATACAGACGACGATGTGCATCCCGCTATCCTCTCGACTGGTGGCCCCTCAGGGCTTGCTCAACTCGACTTATGCAGGGGTCATGCCAACCTGAGAAACGCCAGAGCAGAGGTGGCAAACCATTGATTTCGATACGCTTATTCGAAGCTGATCGGATTCTGCTCCTCGCGGCGGCACTTGTCGGCTAACCGACAGGAGCCACCGCTTGTCGGCTTTGTCACCGGGCGCCGGACAGGGTCAGGCTCTCCAGCGGAACGAAGCTGGCATTGTGCCGTTCGGCTTGGTCCTTGTGGACCTTGAAGACCTTCTCGGCGATCGCGTCGGACTTGACGAAATCCTGGTACGCCTGCGTGATCAGCACCCTGTACCGGTCCCGCAGGAGATCCTCGGCCAGGCTGTCCAGGTTGGCCTCCTCGGCCAGGTAATCGTGGAATCGCTGCAGGATATGCAAGCGGTTGACATGGACAACCCGCGCATCGAATTCGATTCCGAAGAACCGCAGGAAATCTTCGGCGGTGTTCAGATCGTCCAAGTCGTCCTGGAAGCTGCTCATGGGAGAATTCCTGTCGGTCGGAAGTTTGTGAGGATCTTCGTGAGGATCAATGTTCGCATCCCGGCAACTCGCAGCCGGGCTGGTCGCAACTGTTGCCGCACCGCGCGCAGACGATGCCTTCCATGGCCTGGCTCAGTTCGCCGACGACCTCGGCGGCGGTGTGCTCGTCCAACCGGTTTTCGATCTTGTTGATGTGCTCGATCAGGCAGGCGAGCGCCCGGCCGACCGGGTCCGGCATCAGGTGATGGTCGAGGTCGATTCCGTGATCGGCGATGCGCCGCTCGATCGGCTTGACGATCCGACCGGGAATACCGACGACGGTCATCTCCGCCGGGACGTCCTTGGTCACGACCGAGTTGGCGCCGACCCTGCCGTTGCGTCCGATGGTGATCGGCCCCAGGATCTTGGCCCCCGCCCCGCACATCACGCCGTCCTCCAGCGTGGGATGGCGCTTGCCCTTGTTCCAGCTGGTGCCGCCGAGGGTCACACCATGATAGAGGGTCACGTCGTCGCCGACCTCGGCGGTCTCGCCGATGACCACGCCGGCACCGTGATCGATGAAGAAGCGCCGCCCGATGGTGGCTCCGGGATGGATGTCGATGTTGGTGACCATGCGCGCCAGATAGCTGACGAAGCGCGCCGGCCAGCGGACGTTGCGGCGCCACAGGGCGTTGGCGATGCGGTGCGCTATGATGGCGTGGATGCCCGGGTAGCAGGTCAGGACGTCGAAGGTGTTGCGCGCCGCCGGGTCGCGGTCGGCGACGCATTCCACGTCCTCGCACAGCAGGCTCCAGATGCTCCGTTCCGGCGGCGGTGCCGCGCCGGACGGAGGGGATGCTTCGACGATTCCGGACATGTCGGGTCTCCCGGTTTCAGATCAGGATGCCAGGGCGGCCGACTGCTCGCCCGGTGCGGCGTCGCGGCGGAACTGGAGGAGTTCGTCAGGAGTCGGCGGCCGCTTGAAGGCACCGGCCATCCGGCGCACCCGCGGCAGGATTGCCTGCGCCTCGCCGTCGCTCAGCTGGATTCCCAGGCCGGCGAACGCCAGCTTGACCCCGGCCGAGCCGGAATGCTTGCCCAGCACGATGCTGTGCCGACGTCCGACCTCCGCCGGATCGAATCCCTGGTAGGTCAGCGGATCGCGCAGCAGGCCGTCCACATGGATGCCGGCCTCGTGGGTGAAGACCGCGCCGCCGACGATGCTCTTGTTGATCGGCACCGGGCGGTTGGACGCGCTCGCCACCAGCTCCGAGATGGCCGGCAGGCGCATCGCCGCGATGCCGGTATCGGTGCCGTAGAGATGGCGGAGGCCCATCACGATCTCCTCGAGGGCGGCATTGCCGGCGCGCTCTCCCAGGCCGTTGACGGTGGTGTTGACATGGGTGGCGCCGCCGCGGACCGCGGCCAGGGAGTTGGCGGTGGCGAGGCCCAGGTCGTCATGGGCGTGGATCTCGATCTCCAGGTCGGTGCGGGCGCGCAACGCCTGGATGAAACCATAGGTTTGGAACGGATCGAGCACGCCCAGCGTGTCGGCGAAACGGTAGCGCCGGGCACCGGCGGCCTGGGCCGTTTCGGCGACCCGCGCCATGAAGTCGGGATCGGCGCGGGAGCTGTCCTCGCCGCCGAACCCGACCTCCAGCCCCAGGTCGCGGGCGGTGCGGATCTGCCGGTCGATCTGGTCCAGCGCCCAGGCCCGGTCGCGGCCCAGTTTCCGCTGGATATGGATGTCGGACACCGGCATCGACATGTTGACGAACGAGACGCCGCAGGTGGCTGCCTCCTGCAGGTCGTCGGCCCGCATGCGGCACCACACCATCAGGCGCGCCCGGTCCAGCCCGGCGGCGGCCACCGCGCGGATGCTCTCCCGCTCCTCCTCGCCCATGGCGGGAATGCCGATCTCCAGCTCGGGAACGCCCGCGGCGTCCAGCGCGCGGGCGATCGCGATCTTCTCCTCGACGGTGAAGGCGACCCCGGCGGTCTGCTCGCCGTCGCGCAGCGTGGTGTCGTTGATCGTCACGGAGCTCGGCTCGGGCATCGCGGGGACTCCAGAGGAGGACTTTGTAGATCGGGTAGAGCGTTCTGCTTACGAATAGACGGGCTGGAAGCCGGCCGCGGCACCCTGGCTGGTCCAGTAGGGCGACAGCTTGCGCAGCCGCTCGATGATGCCGGGCATGACCCGGATCACCGTATCGATCTCTTCCGCCGTGGTGTCGCGCGACAGGGAGAACCGGGTGGCGCCGTGGGCCGCCGTGTAGGGCACGCCCATCGCCCGCATCACGTGGCTCGGCTCCAGCGAGCCGGACGTGCAGGCGGATCCGGAGGACGCGGCGATGCCTTCCTCGTTCAGCAGGAGCAGGATCGCCTCGCCCTCGATGAATTCGAACGCGATGTTGGCGGTGTTGGGCAGGCGGTTGGCCGGATTGCCGGTGACGAAGCAGTTGGGGATCGCCTCGACCAGCGCCGTCTCCAGCCGGTCGCGGAGCGCCGCCACCTGGGTCAGCTCGATCGGCAGGGACTCCCGCGCCAGTTCGCACGCCTTGCCCAGCCCGACGATGGCCGGCGCGTTCTCGGTGCCGGCTCGGCGGCCGCGCTCCTGGTGGCCGCCGCGGAGCATCGGCCGGAAGCGGACCCCGCGCTTGACGTACAGCGCACCGATGCCCTTGGGGGCGTGCAGCTTGTGGCCCGACAGCGACAGCATGTCGATCGCGGAGTTCGCCAGGTCCATCGGCAGCTTGCCGACCGCCTGGACGGCGTCGGTGTGGAACAGGGCGCCGACCTTCTTCGCCATGCCGGCCAGCAGCTCGATCGGGAAGATCGTCCCCGTCTCGTTGTTGGCCCACATGATGGAGACGACGGCGACGTTCTCGGACAGGGCCGCCTCGTACCGCTCCAGGTCCAGGTTTCCCTTACCGTCCACCGGGATGCGGTGAATCCTGTAGCCTTCCTTGCTTTCGAGGAAGTCGCAGAGGCTGAGGATGGCGGGATGCTCGACCACGGAGGTCACGATCTCCCGGCGTTTCGGATAAGCCTTCAGCGCCGACAGGATGGCCGTGCTGTCGGACTCGGTCCCGCCGGAGGTGAACACGATCTCGGTGTCGAAGGCGGCGCCGATCAGCTTCTGCACCTCGCCGCGGGCCCATTCGATCTTGCCGCCGACCGCGGCGCCGTAGCCGTGCATCGACGACGGATTGCCGAAATGCTCCGTGAAGAACGGCATCATCTCGGCGACGACGGCCGGATCGACCCGGGTGGTGGCGTTGTTGTCCAGATAGATTCCCATACCGCTCACTCCGCCGCCATCATGGTGTGGGGGATGACACGGACCAGCTCGCCCAGCTTCTCGACGAGCTTGGTCTGGATGCCCTCGATCGTCACCGACGCCATCTGGCAGCCGGAGCAGGCGCCGCTGAGGCGCACATAGATGTTCTTGCCGTCGATATCGACCAGCTCGACATCGCCGCCGTCCTGCTTCAGGTAGGGGCGCATCTCCTCCAGGGCCGCGATCACGATCTGCATGCGCTGGACGTTGCTGAGCTTCTTCGCCGGGGCGGCCGGCCTGGCCGCCTCGGGCGCGGCGGGGGCCGCGGCGAGCGGGGCGATGTCGCCCAGGCCGACCAGGGCAGGCGCCGCGGGCGCCTTCGCCGCGACCGGCTCCAGCACCTTGCCCTGCTTGGCGAGCAGGCTCTCCAGCAGGTCCTCGATCTTCTCGTGGCAGGTCTTGCAGCTCGCGCCGGCCTTCGTGTAGTTGGTGACCTGCTCCAGCGTGGTCAGGGCGTTGACCTCGACCGCGCGCTCGATCATCGCGGCGTCGACGCCGAAGCACTTGCAGATCAGCTCGCCCTCCTCGTGGTCGTCGACCCACTCCTCGCCGCGGTAGTTGGCGATGGCGGCGCGCAGCGCCTCGGCGCCCATGACCGAGCAGTGCATCTTCTCCGGGGGCAGTCCCTCCAGATAGTCCGCGATGTCCTTGTTGGTGACCTGGAGCGCCTCCTCCACCGTCTTGCCGATGATCATCTCGGTCAGCGCCGAGGACGACGCGATGGCGGAGCCGCAGCCGAAGGTCTGGAACCGGGCATCCTGGATGACCTGGGTCTCGGGCTCGACCTTGAGCATCAGGCGGAGCGCGTCGCCGCAGGAAATGGAGCCGACTTCGCCGACGGCGTTCGCCTCTTCCAGGACACCGGCATTCTTCGGATTGAAGAAGTGCTCCTTGAGCTTGTCAGAGTAGTTCCACATTGGTCTGTTCTCCTGTGTCGGCCCGGTGCCTGACCGGCCTGGTATCCGAAAGGCGCAGCCGCGGCGGCGTCAATGATGATGGCCGTGGCCGCACGATCCGCCGGCCTCGCCATGGGCGCCGGCGGACTTGGAACTGCAAGAGGAGGAAGAGGTGGAGAAGGATGAGCCGCAGCCGCAGGTAGAGGTCGCGTTGGGGTTGTCGAACTTGAACCCCGCGCCGCCCACGCCCTCGACGTAATCGACGACGACGCCGTTCAGGTGGACCATGCTGCCGGCATCGATGAAGACCTTCACGTCGCCGTATTCCAGCACGGTATCGTCCTCGCCGGCGCCCGCTTCCAGGCCCATCTGGTATTTCAGCCCGGCGCAGCCGCCGTCCGCCACCTGGATGCGCAAGCCCTGCGCGGCGGCCGAAGCGGCCAGGACCCGCTGGAGAGTGCTTACCGCCGAATCCGTCAGCGTCACCATCGAACCTGTCTCCTTAGGACGAGATTTCTCAGGATCTTCCACACAGCAAGATCCGGGCCATTTGCAATATATTGATTTTACTCAGACTTTTATTTCGGCCCCTCTGAACCTTGGCGGCTTGCCGACAGAGGCCTGTCGCAAACCCGACAAGGCGGCGCCCTCGCCGGGTCTCGCGAGAAACAGTCTTATAACCATAAAAAATTTATGGTATTTACCGGGAGCCAACTTGCCGGCAGGAGATACCGCGATGCGCCAGTTCGAGTTCAGGATCCCCGACGGCAGGATGGCGTTCGGCGACGTCCCCGAACATATCGATGCCCGCCTTCAGGAGGCGGTGAAGGCGCGCTTGGCCGGCGACCTGGAGGCATCGGAAAGCCTGCTGTGGGAAGCGCACCTTCTAGGGCCGAAGGTCCTGCCGGTGTACTACGCCCTCTACAAGTTCTACTTCAACCAGCGCCGCCTGGATCAGGCGGAGCGCGTCGCCCTGATCGGACTGGACGCCGCGGCCCGCCTCGGCGGGTTCGATCCGGACTGGCGCCGCCTGTCCCCCGGCGCCGCCGATTGGGCTTCCGTGACCGGCGCCTCCCATTTCTATCTGTTCACCCTGAAGGCCCTCAGCTTCATCACCCTGCGCGGCGGCCGTACCGGAGAGTCGCTGGCCATGCTGGCGAAGCTCAGGGAGTTGGATCCGGCCGATACCGTCGGCTACGGCGTGATCGCGGCCTTGGCCGAGAGGGTCGCCGGCGGGGAGTAGACCAACCGCTTCCATGGTGCGTCGAAGGATGGGGTGAAACTCACGGCGAATGCCAACCCCCGCTGATCGAAGTTCCGGCGCACGACGGTCCGCGTCACTCCTCCGGACCGAAGCAGTGTTTGAAATCCGTGCAGACCCCGCAGCTCGGTGCCTTGCACAGGTTAAGCCCTTCGCGGTCGCAGAGCTGCTTGTAGAAGAATTTCTTCCACTTCATGTCGCCGGTGTTCTTCGCCGACAGCGGCCCGAAGTGACGGAGGAGCAGCCCGGAAAGATCCTTGCGGCTGGTCAGCCCGAGATCCTGCCACAAATGGTTCGAAAACAGGCAGGCCCGGGCCACCATCGCGGCCAGCCAGACCGCCTCTTCGGCAGGGGCGGTGACATGGTCGAGCAGCAGGGTTCGGAGATCATCGACCTCCTCCGCCAGTACCAGGTCGGCGACCGCCCTGCCCTGCCGCCGGCCGCGCCGGGCCGCGATGTACCCGGCGACCGGGGAGTCGAGGCCGGCAAGTCCCGGAAAATGCTTGGAGAGCAATCGGTCCAGTTCATCCGGCGCCAAGCCGATGGCGTCGTCCAGCGGATCGGCGCCGTCGGCGGCCCTGGCCGACAGGATGCAGGCGAAGACATGGCTGTCGGGATCGCCGGCATCGGCCGCCGCCTCCATCAGCGCGCCGTAAAGGACGGCGGCATCGGCAAGGGCGAACGGAGCAGGCGTCATGATGGTCATGTCCGACCCTTCACGGCACAAGGAATTGCGGAGCGGCCGGGCGGGATCAGGCCGCCAGGGCGGAGTGGGTGAAACAGCTCTTGCCGCAGACCTTGGAACAGGACTGGCAACCGATGCAGTTCTCCCCGTTGGCGATGCTCATGACCTTCTTCTCGGCTTCATCGTCCTGGGCGTCCACGATGTCGCCGTCCTCGGTGATGCCGATCATGTTCAAGACGCCCTGCGGGCAGACCTTGAAGCAGCGGCCGCAGCCGATGCAGGCCTTCTGGTTCAGGTCTTCCACGAACTTGGGAGTCCACGACCCGCCACCCTTCGTCTTTCCCTGGACAAATCCGCTCATCGTGAACTCTCCTCGCATTCTCTTGTCGTGTTATGGCCGTAGTGGTTAAGAGGTCAGGGCCTTCAGCTCCGCGCGCTTCTCCGTCAGCAGCTTGAAGGCGTCGTAGGTTTCCTGCGCCACGTCCAGGATCTTCTCCCAGCCGCCGGGAAGCTCTTCGGACAGGTCGTGCAGATCCATCTTCTTCGCGGTCGCCCGCGCGTTCAGCTTCTTGATCTCGTCCTTGAGGGCGTCGATGTCGCTCATGTCCAGGGTCTCCCTCAGAGTTCGGCCACGTCGCGGTGCTTCTCGATCAGCGCCACGGCCTCGTCCACCAGCTTGGCGCCGTCCTGCGCGACCGCCTCGACCGAGGGAAAGCCGAAGCGATGGACATCGCGGATATGCTTGCTCAGCACCACCAGCCGACCGGTCAGAAGGACCATGCGGCCGAACCCCTCGTGGCTCATCTTCATGATCGGCGTCGCCATCAGGCGGGTCCGCTTCTCGATGGTCAGGCCGATCGCCTTGTAGAACTGCTCGACCCGGGTGATGGTGTCGGGATCGGGGTCGCCGATGATCGGAATCAGCCGGCGCTCTTCCTTGGTCAGGATGAAGGGCCGCAGCAGAACGTCGTCACTCTTGCCTTCCCAGGCGCCATAGGTGTCCTCGGCGCGGATCAGCGAAACCAGGGTCTTCAGGAACTCCTGGTCGACCACCGGGGCTTCGATCGTTTCGGACATGCTCTTCTCACTCCTCGTCGAAATTGCGGGCGACTTCCGCGCCCTTGCTCAGTGCCTTGCGCAGCCAGGGCGGCGGCGACCCGTTCAGGGTGACAACCAGCTTCTCGCATAGGTCTATGATGGCCTCGGGCTGCTCGACCTTGACCGGGTGGATCTTCTTCGCGACGATCCGGGCCGCCGCGGAGGCCCCGATGGCGGCCAGGTAGACGATGGCGCAGTCCTCGATGGCGGCGATCTTGGGGACCAGCTTGTCCTCGTTGCCGTCCTCGAACATCTGGCCGTTGAACTGGACCGCCTCCAGCAGGCGATAGCCCGTGGAGTCTATCTCGTAGATCGCGATGTTCTTGGCCCACCCGAAATGGGCGTCCACTCGGGTCATATCCTGGGTACAGAATGCAACCTTCATCATTCCCTCTCGCTTGGCCGGAGCACCCGAACCGTCCGGCGGGGCCGCCGTTCCGGGCGTGGTGGAGACGAGCCTAAGCCGCCGCGTGCGGACCGGCATGGTGGTCCTCCATCCCTCTGGGAGTGGACCCGGCATCGTGGGCGGCGTGCGCGTGGTCGTTGGCAAGGAAGATGTTGCCCAGCTCGAACAGCAGCTCGCGGGTGCCGCGATAGCCCACGGTGACCCGGTGCCCGGCGCCCAGGCGGTCGAAGGTCGGAAAGCCCGCGCGCACCAGCGGCGTTCCCAGCCGCTCTACGGACTGCCGGGCGTGGCTGTTGGAAATCACCAGGTCGGCGCCGCGGGACAGCGTCTCGAAATCCTCGTGGTCGCCGACCAGCAGCGACCATGCCTTGATCCTCTCCAATGCCGGCGACTGGGTCGGGGCCACCGCGGCGGTGACTTCGCAGCCCATGTCCCGCAGGAAGCCGCAATAGGCGTAGAGAAGGTCCGGCTCCAGGGCCACCGCCACCCGCTTGCGGGTGAAATAGAAATGCCCGTCCAGCATGCCGTCGACCAGATGTTCCCGCTGGCGCCGGATCCGCGGCGGAACCGGCCTGCCGCTGACCTCGGCCAGCGTCCGGACCAGATGGTCGACCGCCTCCAGCCCGACCAGCCGGTCGAACAGCTTGAAGGGGACCCCCGTCTTCCTCTCGAGCACCTGGGCCGGCTTGCGCATGTGCTCGCCGATCGCCAGCGTCAGGACCGCGGCTCCCATGCCCTTGATCTCGGACACCGTCACGCCGCCCAGGGTGGTCGCCTTGAAATCGTCGGGCTGGCGACCGCCCATCGAGGTGGACAGGTCGGGCAGGATCACCGGGGAGAGGCCGAACCCCTCGACCAGATCACGGATCTCCTCGACGTCGCCAGGCGTCAGATGGCTGCCCGCCAGCACGTTGACGCGGCCGGACACCTTCATCTCGGCGGGAGAGACGAGGCTTTCGATGACTGCGGTCACCGTGTTGGCGAAGCCGTCCTCAAGCCCCCCGGTGAAGTCCGGCGTGTTGATGAAGACAAGGTTGCACTTCGCGGCAATTTCCGGGTGCTTCTTGCGGAAGGTCGCGAGCGCCCCCTGCATGTCCTCGCCCTTGGTCTCGGTCAGCCCGGTCGTGCAGACGCCGATGATCTCCGGCGTGTTGCGCTCGTACATGGTGAGCACCGCCGCTTCCAGGTTTTCGTAGCCGCCCAGGATTGTCTGGACCTGGTCCATGGCGGTGGTCTGGAGCGGGATCGCCTCCCGGAAGTGCCGGACCATCAGGACCAGGCCGAAGGCGGTGCAGCCCTGGCTGCCGTGGAAGCAGGGCAGGCAATTGTCGATGCCCAGCAGGGCGAGCGCGCCGCCCAGCGGCTGGCTCATCTTCAACGGATTGATCGCGGCGGCCTTGTTGGACTGGTGAGCCTTGAACATAGCCGTCCCCTCATTCCCACGGTGCCGGCATGCGGACCTGGCGCCAGATCGGGTTGCCGAGGGTCTTGTCGATTTCCTCGACCAGGGCCACGATGCCCTCGTAGCCGGCGAAGGCGACATGCCGCTCCTGGTTCACGTCCAGCCAGGGGACCTTGGCCTTGAGCGCGATGAACTGGCTGCGTCCGCCGGACAGCATGATGTCGGCCTTGCTCTCGCGCAGCATCTTGGCGATGTCGCGGGGCTTGAGGTCTTCCCACATGTGGAATTCCTCGCCCTTCATCTTCTTGATCCGGTCCTTGTCTTCTTTGGTCGACTTCTTGACGCTGGTGCCGATGATCTCCAGCCCGGCGCCCTCGAGCGCCGACACCATCGACCAGCTCTTGACGCCGCCGGTGAACAGCAGCACCCGCTTCCCGGTCAGCCGCTCCTTGTAGGGATCGAGGCGGCGCCAGGCGCGCGCCTCCTCCTCGCGGATGATGGCGTCGGTGCGCGAGATCAGCTCGACCGGCGCACCGCGCTCCACCAGGAGCATCGCGATGTTGCGCAGCGTGTCGCTCATGTCCGACACGCCGTAGAAGGACCCTTCGAAGAACGGGATGCCGTACCGCTCCTCCATCTTGCGCGCGACGTTGATCAGCGCCTGGGAGCAGACCAGCATGTTGACCCGGGCGCGGTGCGCCGAGGCGACCTCGTTGTACTTGCCGTCGCCCGAGATCATGGAAAGGATGCGCACGCCCATCCGGTCGAGCAGCGGCTTGACCTGCCAGAACTCGCCGGCGAGGTTGTATTCGCCGATGATGTTGATGTCGTAGGGCGTGGTGAATTCGGGTTCGCGAGTCCCGATCACATGGTCCAGCAGCGTCTCGCCGGCCAGCTTGTTGTCCAGGTTCTTGCTGCCCACGAATCCGGGCGCATTGACCGGGATGATCGGCTTGCCCAGCTTGTCGGCGGCGAACTTGCAGACGGCTTCCACGTCGTCGCCGATCAGGGCCGGGACGCAGGTCTGGTAGACGAAGACGGCGGGCGGATCGTACTTCAGGACGATCTCCTTGATCGCCTTGAACAGCTTCTTCTCGGCGCCGTGGATGATGTCCAGTTCGCTGAGATCGGTGGTGAAGCCGGTGCGGTAGAGCTGCGAATGGGACGACTTCGAACCGCGGTTGTCCCAGGAATTTCCTTCGCAGGCGATCGGCCCGTGTACCAGATGGGCGGCATCGGCGATCGGCTGCAGCGCGATCTTGGCGCCGTCGAAGGCGCAGCCGCCGGCGGCGGCACCCGGCTTCAGGGCCTTCGTGCAGCCTTTCTTGCGCTCCTTCTCGGTCTTCCCCTGGTTCGTGGCACAGCCAGGTTCATTGAAGACTTCCTGTACCTTGTCGACCAGCATCTCGATCCCCCGTCAGCAGACCGCACCCGAAGATGCGCCGATGTGAAGCGCCGTAGTCCAGGGTAGTGCCCGGCGCCGCACCGGAAGATGCGGCGCCGGGGTTCGCGTGCTCAGCGGATCAGGTCGAACGAGTAGTCGGTCTCGCCGGCGATGTTCGTCTTCTGGTCGTAGTCGTCCAGGATCTTGTCCAGGATCCGGACCAGGACATTCAGGCCGCCCTGATAGCCCCAGGTCGGATAGCGGTGGTGGTGGTGACGGTCGAAGATCGGGTAGGTCAGGCGGATGAGCGGGATCTTGGTGTCACGCTCCAGGTACTTGCCGTAGCTGTTGCCGATGATGTAGTCGACCGGGTCGGTGAACAGCAGCGAGTGCAGGTGCCACAGGTCCTTGCCGCCGTAGGCGGCGCCCGACTTGCCGAAGGGGCTGCCGTCGAGCAGCTTCTGGACCTGCTTGTCCCACTTCTTGGAACCCGAGGTGGACAGGATGTGGACCGGCTCGGCCCCCATCTCCAGCAGGAACTTGGTCATGCCCAGGCAGAAGTCCGGGTCGCCGTAGACGGCGAAGTGAACCGCGCCGGGTTTACCGGAGGCCCCATTTCTTGAGAGACTGGGGTCATCATGACGAAACAGGCATCACCCAAGTACGCCCCTGAAGTCCGCGAACGCGCGGTTCGGATGGTGTTCGAGCACGAAGGCGAGCACGCGTCGCAGTGGGCGGCGATCAGCTCGATCGCGACCAAGATCGGCTGCACGGCGGAGACGCTGCGGGGCTGGGTCCGGCAGGCCGAGCGCGACCAGGGCAAGCGGCCTGGTCCGACAACGGACGAGCAGGAGCGGATCAAGGCGCTGGAGCGCGAAGTCCGTGAGCTGCGCCAGGCAAACGAGATCCTTCGCAAGGCATCGGCGTATTTCGCCCAGGCGGAGCTCGACCGCCCGTTCCGGAAATGATCGCCTTCATCGACGAGCAGCGCGCCGTCCACGGGGTCGAGCCGATCTGCAAGGTGCTGCCGATCGCCCCGTCGACCTACCGCGCCCATGCCGCCCGGCGGACTGACCCGTCAAAGGCGCCGGCCCGCTGGCGAAGCGATGCCGAGATAAGCGTGGTTATCCGGCGGATCTGGGATGAGAATTTCCAGGTCTACGGGGTCCGGAAGGTCTGGCGGCAGTTGCGGCGGGAAGGCCTTGCCGTGGCGCGTTGCACGGTAGCCCGCCTGATGCGGCGTATGGGGCTGAAGGGGGTGACACGCGGCAAGACGGTACGGACGACGATAAGCGACCTGGCGGCGCCGTGTCCGCTCGACCGGGTGAACCGTCAGTTCCGGGCGCCCCGCCCGAACACCCTGTGGCTGGCGGATTTCACGTATGTGGCGACTTGGCAGGGCTTCGTCTACGTGGCCTTCGTCATCGACGCCTTTGCCCGGCGGATCGTCGGCTGGCGGGTCTCCAGCACCGCCCACGCCGGCTTCGTGCTGGATGCCCTGGAGCAGGCGCTTCACGACCGCCGACCTGCCAAAGGCAGCGGTCTCATTCATCATTCCGATCGCGGGTCGCAATATGTCGCTATCAAGTACACCGAGCGTCTCACCGACGCTGGCGTCGAGCCCTCCGTGGGAAGCGTTGGCGATTCCTATGACAATGCCTTGGCCGAGACGATCAACGGCCTCTACAAGACCGAGGTGATCCGGCGCCGCGGACCGTGGCGCACCCTGGAAGCCGTCGAGTTCGCCACCCTGGAATGGGTGGACTGGTTCAACCACCGGCGCCTGCTCGAGCCCATCGGCAATATCCCGCCCGCCGAGGCCGAAGCGCGCTACTATGCTCAAACCGAGGACGTCGCCATAGCGGCGTGACTCAACTAAATCGGCCTCCGGGAATCCCGGGGCGGTTCAAAGCGCTTGCCGTGGATGTGGGTGTGGCTGTCGGCGATCGCGTCGACCAGGCGGCCGCGCTCCAGGGTCAGCTCGGCCGGGACCGGCTTGCCGGTCAGCTCGACCAGCTTCAGCAGGAACTCGTCGGTGGCGCCGACGCCCATCGGATAGTTGAACTTGGCGACCGCCTGGTCCTTGTCCTTGATGTAGGAGAGGGTCTGCGGGGTGCAGTACTCCTGCATCGAGATCGTGGCCTTGGCGTTCTTCGCGGCCTTGGTCTGCTCCAGCGTCGTGCCGCCGTCGTAGAGGCGGAACTGGCCGTCGGTCGGGGTGTCGAACACGTCCGAGACGTCCGACAGGATGGTGGCGTCGATGCCGAACAGGCCGAAGATGCGCTTCAGTTCACGGTTGTTGCCGACGGCGTAGCCGTCGAAGCCGCCGATCACGTTGACGCTGTCGTTCTCTTCCCGGGCGGGCGAGCCCTCGGCATCCCAGAAGTAGCTCAGGATGCCCTTCATCATGTTGTCGTAGCCGGTGACGTGGCTGCCGACGAAGGCCGGAGTGTGGGCGTGGGGCGCCGGGAAGTCCTGCGGGATGCTGTCCTTGTTCTTCGCGTTGACGATGAAGCCCTGCAGGTCGTCGCCGATGACTTCGGCCATGCAGGTGGTCAGGACGGCGATCATCTTCGGCTGGTACAGGCTGTAGGTGTTCGCCAGGCCGTCGATCATGTTGTTGAGGCCGCCGAACACCGCCGCGTCCTCGGTCATCGACGAGGAGACCGCGGAGTTCGGCTCCTTGAAGTGACGGGTCAGGTGCGAGCGGTAATAGGCGACGCAGCCCTGCGAACCGTGGACGAACGGCATCGTGCCTTCGAAACCCTGGGCAGCGAACACCGCCCCGAGCGGCTGGCAGGCCTTGGTCGGGTTGATCGTCAGCGCCTCGCGGGAGAAATTCTTGGCCTTGTATTCCTCGGACTTGGTCCACTCGGCAACCCGGGAGACCTCTTCCTTGGGATGGCCGTACTCGAACTCCGCCTGCTTGCGCGCGAACACGTCCTTGTATTCGGGCTGGCGGAAGAGCTCCATGTGGTCGATAACTTTTTCGGGATTCTGAGGCATATTCGTCTCCTAGGAATTCCAAGCCGGCAGGAACCGGACGGCGGCGGCAGGCGGGGATGGAGGGCGGGGGCGCCTCGGGCGCCGCCGCCGCCAAGTTGATGTCAGGCCCAGGGAGCCTTGGTCAGGTTCCACACGGGGTTGTTGATCGCCATGTCCATGTCGCGGGCGAAAATGGCGAACCCGTCATAGCCGTGGTAGGGGCCGGAGTAGTCCCAGGAGTGCATCTGACGGAACGGCTTGCCCATCTTCTGGAAGACGTACTTTTCCTTGATGCCCGAAGCGACCAGGTCGGGATCCAGCTTCTCGACGAACTTCTCGAATTCGTAGGCCGTGACGTCGTCGTAGATCAGCGTGCCTTCCTTGGTGTAGTGGGTGGTCCGCTGATAGTCGTCGTTGTGGGCGAACTCGTAGCCGGTGCCGGTCACTTCCATGCCCAGGTCGTGGTAGGCGTCGACCACGTGGCGGGGACGCAGGCCGCCGACATACAGCATGACCTTCTTGCCTTCGAGCCGGGGCTTGTACTTGGCGATCACGCCGTCGACCAGCGGCTGGTACTTGGCGATCACGGCCTCGGCATTCGCCTGGATCTTGTCGTCGAACAGCGCCGCGATCTTGCGCAGGCTCTCGGCGATCTGCGACGGGCCGAAGAAGTTGTATTCCATCCAGGGGATGTTGAACTTCTCTTCCATGTGGCGGGCGATGTAGTTCATCGACCGGTAGCAGTGGATGAGGTTCACCTTGGCCTTCGGGGTGTTCTCCAGCTCGGCCAGGGTGCCGTCGCCCGACCACTGGGCGATCACGCGCAGGCCGATCTCCTCCAGCAGGATGCGGGAAGACCAGGCGTCGCCGCCGATATTGTAGTCGCCGATGATGGTGACGTCATAGGGCGTGCCCTCGAAGTCGGCCTTCGGTTCGGTCTTGTCGAAGATCCAGTCGCGGATGGTGTCGTTGGCGATGTGGTGGCCCAGCGACTGGGACACGCCGCGGAAGCCCTCGCAGCGGACCGGGACGATCGGCTTGCCGATCTCGGCCGACTTGTTGCGGGCGACCGCCTCGATGTCGTCGCCGATCAGGCCGATCGGGCACTCGGACTGGATGGAGATGCCGTTGACCAGCGGGAACAGCTCGTTGATCTCGTCGATGACCTTGCCGAGCTTCTTGTCTCCGCCGAAGACGATGTCCTTCTCCTGGAAGTCGGACGTGAAGTGCATCGTGCCCCAGCTGTCGACGCCGGTGACGCCGATGTAATAGTTGCGGCGGCCCGACCAGGAATAGTAGCCGCAGCCGACCGGGCCGTGGGAGATGTGGATCATGTCCTTGATCGGACCCCACACCACGCCCTTCGAGCCGGCATAGGCGCAGCCGCGGATGGTCATCACGCCGGGGATGGACTTGACGTTCGACTTGACGTCGCAATCCTTGGCCTCGGCGGCCTGGATGCCGATATGCTTCGCGCGGCGCTTGCGCGACTTCTCGGGATAAGCCTCAAGCACCTCGTTGATGAGGGCCTGGGTCGCTTGTTTGCTCTCTTCGTTCGCCAAGCTCATGCCGGCCTCCTGCTGCTCTTCCGTTGCGCGCCGCGCGCGCGATGCGTGGTCCCAGCGCGTCGGTGCGCTGCAGTGATCAACTGCGCCATGGGCGCAATCCTAGGGGATCGGGGGCCGCACCCCGGAGGGAACGCGGCCCCGGGTGCCGTCAGGCGGTGGCGGCGGCCTTGGCGGCTTCCTTCGCCATCAGCTCGGCGAGCTGCTGCTCTTCCGACTTCATGATGCCGAAGTCCATCAGCATCTGCTCCAGCTCTTCCATGGTGATCGGGGTCGGGATCACGCCGTTGCCGGAGTTGTTGTGGATCTTGCTGGCGAGCTGGCGGTACTCGTCGGCCTGCTTGCTGTCCGGCGCGTACTCGATGACGGTCTGGCGGCGCAGCTCGGCATGCTGCACGATGTTGTCGCGCGGCACGAAGTGGATCAGCTTGGAACCCAGGCGCTTGGCCAGCGCGTCGGCCAGGTCGTACTCGCGGTCGGTCTGGCGCTCGTTGCAGATCAGGCCGCCCAGGCGGACGCCGCCGCTGTTGGCGTACTTCAGGATGCCCTTGGAGATGTTGTTGGCGGCGTAGAGCGCCATCATCTCGCCGGACATGACGATGTAGATCTCCTGGGCCTTGTTCTCGCGGATCGGCATGGCGAAGCCGCCGCACACCACGTCGCCCAGCACGTCGTAGGACACGTAGTCCACGTCGTCATAGGCGCCGTTCTCTTCCAGGAAGTTGATCGCGGTGATGACGCCGCGGCCGGCGCAGCCGACGCCGGGCTCCGGGCCGCCGGACTCGACGCACTTGATGTTCTTGTAGCCGATCTTGACGACGTCCGAGAGCTCCAGGTCCTCGACCGAACCGGCCTCGGCGGCGAGGTGCAGGACGGTGTCCTGGGCCTTGGCGTGAAGGATCAGGCGGGTGCTGTCAGCCTTCGGATCGCAGCCGACGATCAGGATCCGCTGATCCAGCTCGACCAGGGCGGCCAGGGTGTTCTGGGAGGTGGTGGACTTGCCGATGCCGCCCTTCCCGTAGAAGGCGATCTGACGAAGCTTGTTAGCCATAAGTTCTCGCTCCTTGGCAGGCTGAAGTAGCCGTTTCGTGGTCCAGTCGCGGCGGGTACAGGGCCGCAGCACGGACCCTCAGATGCACCCCGCGTGCCAAGTCGGGAAACTACATCAACTACTTGAAACTGCTATGTTTTCTAGGCCGGTGACAGCTTGTCGCAGGAGGTCCGCAAGCTGTGTGATACCTGACAATCCCCTACACATTGTCGGGTCTGGCACACCGCGCCGGCTTCCGGGTGGACAATGACCATGCGGCGGGGAGGCTTTTCGGCAGATGGTTACAAGAGGCGAGCCGGACGCTATTCTGCACCCGTCTGAAAGGTGACGGCATGACCGACGACAACGATAACGAAAAAGCGGACGAACCCGCTCCCGTAGCCCAGCGCCAGCACCGGACCGGCCTCGTCAGGGTCCCGCCCGCCCTGCTGGGCTCCACCGCGTTCAACGACGCGCCGGTTCCTCTGCATATCAGCGGCACGCGGCAGCTCCATAAGGAACTCTTCGTCCGGCTGGACGGAACCAAGGGGACGCACGAGGCGGCCGAGGTCTTCCAATCCTATATGAGCGATGCCTTCGGGATCTCGCCCGACTTCAGCGGCAGCGCCGGCGCCGACGGGCGGAAGCGTTTCCGGTCCTCCTACCTGCGTCTGCTCAAGGGCTGGATGTTCGACAGCAACAACGCGGAGGGCGCCGTCCTGAAGGGCTGGGCGGAGAGCCGCTTCGGCCTGTTGCCGACCTTCCACAAGGAGCCGATCCGCCGGATGGCGTCGGAAGCCTGGGCCGGGTACCTGGAGCAGAAGCTGTCGACCCGATTCCACAACAACAGGATTCACGAGCAGCTCGACCTGCTGTTCGAGTTCTGCCAGTGGTCGGTACCGCGCCTGTTCGGTCCCGATTGCGCCCATTTGACGCTGTTCCGCGGCGTCAACGATTTCGAGGAGCATCATATCGTCGAGACGTCCGACAGCCGGACGGCCTGCCGCCGGACCGTGGTCCTGCGGCTCAACAACCTGGTATCGTTCAGCAATGACCGGGATATCGCGGGCCAGTTCGGCGACCATATCCTCGAAGCCAGGGTTCCCTGCGCCAAGCTCGTGTTCTTCCGCGACCTCCTGCCACGCTACCCATTCCAGGGAGAAGGTGAATACCTTGTCGTCGGCGGCGACTACCGGGTCGTCGCCTCGATAGTCTAGGACTGCTCACTGGAAAGCACGGCACAGCCAATGATCGACCCGAAGATCAGGGATCGCGCCCTGGGTGCGTATCTCGGCTTGGCCTGCGGTGACGCGCTTGGCGCCACCGTCGAGTTCATGACCAAGAGCGAGATCGCCCGCGAATACGGCATCCACCGCCATATCAGGGGCGGCGGCTGGCTGCGGCTGTCGCCCGGCCAGGTCACCGACGACACCGAGATGTCTGTCTGGCTCGGCCGCGCCGTGCTGAAGGCCGGCGGCTGGGACCTGAAGCTCGTGGCCGACGGCTACGCCGAATGGCTGCGCGGGGTTCCGGCCGATGTCGGAGACACCACGCGGCGCGGCATCCGGAACTACATGATCAAGGGCGAGATCGAGGCTCCCCTGTCCGAGACCAGCGCCGGCAACGGTGCGGCGATGCGGAACCTGCCGGTGATCCTCTCCACCCTCGGGGATGACGAGGCCTTCGTCCGGCGCAGCCTGGAGCAGTCGCACATCACCCATAACAATCCGCTGTCGGACGCCGCGGTCCTGTGCCTGGGCCGCATGGTCCGGCGCCTGATCCTGGGCGGCGGCATCAAGGAATGCCGGGAGGAGGCCAACGCCCTGGTGGCCCAGCACAGGGCCTTCCGCTTCGCGCCCTATTCGGGGCTGTCCACCGCCTACATCGTCGATACGATGCAGACGGTGTTCCACTACTATTTCCGGACCGACAGCGTCGAATCCTCCATCGTCGAGACCGTCAACCAAGGCGGCGACGCAGACACCACCGGCGCCATCATCGGCATGCTGGCAGGCGCCACCTATGGCGTCGACGATATACCCGCGCGCTGGCTGCGCAAGCTCGACGGCGAGGTGCGGGCCGAGATCGAGCGGCAGACCGACGGGCTGCTGGCGCTGGCCCCCGCCTTCCGCACGCCCTGAGACGAGACGAAAGGACGTTCCAGCCATGGCGACCGTGATCTTCTATGAAAAGCCCGGCTGCATCGGCAACGCGAAGCAGAAGCGCCTGCTGGCCGAAGCGGGCCATAGGGTGGAGGCCCGCAACCTCCTGGCCGAGGCTTGGACTGCCGCGACGCTCCGGCCGTTCTTCGGCGAGCGGCCCGTCGCGGACTGGTTCAACAGGTCGGCCCCGGCGGTCAAGTCGGGCGAGATCGATCCCGGCCGATTCGACGAGGAGTCGGCGCTGGCCGCCCTGATCGCGGCGCCCCTGCTGATCCGGCGTCCCCTGATGCAGGTCGGCGACCGCCGCGAGGCCGGGTTCGAGCCGGATCTGGTGGATGCCTGGATCGGGCTGGCGGCGCCGGTGGGCGGCTCGATCGAGGGGTGCCCGCGCCAGTAAGCCTCTCGACAGAAGGGCCGGATTCTCGTAAGGCCAGGAGCATGTGCGAGCTCCTGGGCATGAACGCCAACGTTCCGACCGACATCTGCTTCAGCTTCGCCGGCCTGATGCGCCGCGGCGGACAGACCGGCCCCCATTCCGACGGCTGGGGCATCACCTTCTACGACGGCAAGGGATGCCGCAGCTTCCACGATCCGCGTCCCAGCGCGGAGTCGGAGATCGCGCGGTTCATCCGCAGCTATTCCATCAAGAGCACCAACGTGATCTGCCATATCCGGCGCGCGAACCGGGGCCGGGTGGCGCTGGAGAACACCCATCCCTTCATCCGCGAGCTGTGGGGCCGCTACTGGACCTTCGCCCACAACGGCCAACTCAAGGGCGTCAAGGCGCTGCCGCTGTCGGTCTACCAGCCGGTCGGCAGCACCGACAGCGAGCACGCCTTCTGCTGGATGCTGGACCGGCTGCGCGAGCGCTGGGACCGGCCGCCGGCGTTCAAGACCCTGTGCCGGGAGATCAAGGCGCTGGCGGAAGAGCTGAACGGCATGGGCGTCTTCAACCTGCTGCTGTCCGACGGACGGGCGCTGTTCTGCTTCTGCAGCACCAATCTCGCCTGGCTGACCCGGCGGCATCCGTTCGGCAACGCCACCCTGATCGACGAAGACCTGAGCGTCGATTTCGCGCAGGAGACGACGGCGAAAGATGTCGTGACGATGATCGCGACCCGCCCGCTGACCCGGGACGAGGAATGGACGATCATGGACAAGGGGTCGCTGGTGGTTTTCCGCGACGGGTGTTGCCTTTGACGATGGATGTATTATTGTAATTGAACTAAATACCTCCGACTCGCGTTGGAGCATCGATTATCGGGAGCCGGCACCGTATGACCGATCACAGCACCGGTCCTGATTCCCTGCTGGGCGCCCTCCTCCGCGCCTCCCCGAGCGCCGTCGTCATCGTGGAACGGCCGGCGGAATCGTCCGTTTCACGCATCATCAGGTCCAACCAGGCAGCCGTATCCCTTCCGACGGCGATCATGGCGGCATTGCTGGACCGGTGCGACGAGGCGTCCCTGACCGGGACGGCCGTCGCCGTGGACCTGCCGCATCAGGACGAAGCCGGCGAGCGCTGGCTACGGCTGACCGCCAGCCGCGAGGGCGCCGTGGTCGTCGGTTCCGCGGCCGACATCACCGAACTGCGGAGGACGCGCCAGGATCTGGACGATCTGAAGGCGGCGTTCGACGGGGCGAAGCGCGAGGCCGAGCGGCAGCGCGAGGCGGCGCACGCGGCCGGCGAGGCGAAGACGCGCTTCCTGGCGACCATGAGCCACGAGCTCCGCACGCCCATGAACGCCATCCTGGGATTCGCCGACCTGTTGAAGGTCTGCACGATCGAGCCGCAGCAGGTCTCCTATGTCGAGATCATCCGGCGCTCTGGCCAGGACCTGCTGCGGGTGCTTAACGACATCCTGGACTTCAGCAAGATCGAGGCGGGGTTCCTGACCCTGGAGCGCCGTCCCTTCAGCCCGGCCTCGATCGCCCGCGACGTGGTCATGCTGTTCGCCGCGACCGCCCGCGACAAGGAGACGTCGCTGTTCGTGACCACCGACTCCGACGTTCCGGACTGGATCGAGGGAGACGTGACGCGGCTTCGGCAGGTGCTGTCGAACCTGATCGGCAACGCCTGCAAGTTCACCGAGGACGGGCGGATCGACGTCCGGGTCTCGGTCGGTCCCGCAGGTATGGTCGAATTCGCGGTGATCGATACCGGGATCGGCATGACGCCCGAGCAGGTCCGCCAGCTCTTCCGGCCCTTCGTCCAGGCCGACGTGACGACTACCCGCCGGTTCGGCGGCACCGGCCTGGGGCTGGCGATCAGCAAGCGGCTGGTCGAGGCGATGGGCGGAACGGTGCGCGTGACCAGCATGCCCGGCGAGGGCTCCGCCTTCCTGGTCCGGATACCGGCGCATGTCTGCGCCCCGCCGGCCTATGCCGACGACGACGGACTGGAAGAGGCGACGGCACCCGACTTTCGCCGGGTGCTGCTGGCCGAGGACAACGCGATCAACCGCATGCTGGTCGAGCGCATCCTGGAGCAGGACGGCCACGAGATCGTTTCCGTGCCGGACGGTCGACTGGCGGTGCTGGAGATCGCGGAGAGCGGCCTCCGGGCTGCGGACAACCCGTCCGGCTACGATCTCGTGCTGATGGACATGCACATGCCGGAAATGGACGGCCCGACCGCGACGCGGACGATCCGGGAGCTGGCCGGGCCGGCATCGTCGATTCCGATCGTCGGGCTGAGCGCCGATGCCATGACCGACCAGATGGACCGCCACATGTCGGCGGGGCTGGACGCCTATCTGACCAGGCCGATCGACCATGGGAAGCTGAGGGCCATCGTCGCCCGGACGCGGCCGAGCGTGCCCGGAGGGCCCGTGAAGATGCCGGAACCGGCTGTGGAGCTGGAACCCCGCCGGGAGGAACCGGAGCCGCAGCACGACCGGGACCTGATCGACGAGGCGCAGATCGAGGAGATCCGCGCCGGCGTGGGCGACGAGATGCTGGCCGAGCTTCTGTCGGCCTTCTGCGACGATGTCGGGAAGGAGTTCGACCGGGTGCGGAACGCCAGCGCCGCGGAGGATTGGGCGGCCCTGGCGGTATCGGCCCATACCCTGAAGGGAGTGGCCAGCAACCTGGGCGCCGCCCGGATCGCCGGGCTCGCCAAGTCGCTGGAACTCGCCGCCAAGGACGCCGCCAACCTCAATACCGTGGCACCGATCCTGGAACTGGACAGCGACCTGTTCGGCAACCTGGCGACGGCGGTTGACCGCACGGTCCGGGAGCTTTCCCGCCGGACCTGAGGTCAGGCTCCGGACAACGCTTCGACCGCTTCGGCCAGGGGCAGGTCGATGCGCGTGATGCCGTAGGTCTCGATGAACTTGGCCTCGTTCCGGGACAGCTCTCCGGAAATCACCGCCCAATGCCGCTCGGCCGACCGCTTGATGATCTGGCGGGCGAAGGTGCGGCCGATCTCGCCGTCGAAACGGCACCCCAGGAACAGGAAGTTGCGTCCCGCCCGGAGGTTCTGCACCGCCGCCGGGATCGGCGACTGGATGTCGATCTCCGTCAGGACCTCGACATAGTCGCTGTCGGAAACCAGGTAGTTGCCGGCCGGCGTCACGGCCCCCATGGGCTTGTAGAGCACCCGGTTCCAGCCGGCGGCGGCATCGGCATCGGCCGGCTCGCCGTCAGGACCGAAATAGCGGACCCACTCGCCCAGGGACTGCGGATGGCTCATACCCTGGATCTGGCCCCAGAACGGGGAGCCGGCCAGCGCGCGCGCCATGGTGTCGTCGTACCAGGTGTCGACGATCAGCGGCAGTTCCGGAATTCCGGCGAGGTAGCGGTGGAGCGCCGTGGGCTCCGGCCCGGTCTTGAACAGACCTGTCAGGATGGTTTCCAGGGTCCGGCGGTGCTTGTGGCTCTCGATATACTGGCTGGCCGCGGTCAGGTGGCGGCGGATGCGGCCGGGCACGGCGGCCTTGGCGGTCAGCGCCGCGACCAGTTCCTCCGGCGAGCGGGGGATCGGGCACGCGCCCTCGACCAGGTCGAACACGCCGGCGCCGAGATACGGGATCACCTGCCGCGCCTTCAGGCCGCCGGCGACTTCCGCCAGCAGGGTGTGGGCTGTCGTCATGGTCTGGATTCCTTCAATAGATGGCGGCGCCTGCGCCGGAATTGACGGTGGCGTCCTTGAGCCGCTGCACGATGAACTCGACCTCGTCCCGGTCGAGGGCGCCGTGGAACGGCACCGCGATCACGCGGTCGGCGGTCTTTTCGGCGACCGGGCAGTCGCCGCGCCGTCCGCCCCGCTCGGCGTAGAATTGCTGGATATGGAGCGGGACGCCGAACGACGCCGAGTCGATCCCCTGGGTCAGCATGTCCTCGATCACCGCGTTGCGCAGGCTGACCGAGAAGCGGGTGCCGAGATGGACCGCGTAGGCGTGGCAATGGACCACCGTCACGCCCGGCGCGTGGTAGGGCGGTTTGATCCCCTCGAAGCTCTGCATCGCCGCCTCGTAATATCCGACGACGGCGCGGCGGCGCTCCAGGATCTCGCCGATCCGCTTCAGCTGGACGAGGCCGAGGGCCGCGTTCAGGTTGCTGAGCTTGGCCTGCCAGGGAACATTGTGGCTGATCACGACCGACTTCAGATGCTCCGGCTCGCGCTTGCGCAGGTAGCGCAGGCGGGACGCCAGGCCGTCGTCGTCGGTCACGACCATGCCGCCTTCCCCGCACAGCAGCGGGCCGGGTTCGGAGAAGTCGAACACCGCGCAGTCGCCGAAGCTGCCGACGATCCGCCCGTGGTAGGTCGAGCCGATCGCCTCGGTCGAGTCCTCGATCAGGACGACGCCGCGCTCGCCGGCCAATGCCCTCAACTCGTCCCAGGGCGCGGGATGGCCGTTGGTGTTGCCGGCGATGATCGCCCTGGTCGCCGGGGTGATGCGTTCCGCCGCCTTGACCGGGTTCAGCGTGTGCGACCAGTAGTCGATGTCGGAGAACACCGGGTTGGCGCCGGCCAGCGCCACGGCATGGACCACCTGGTGCCAGCCGTAGGGCGAGCACAGGATGTCGTCGCCCGGCCCGAACCCGTAGGCCTTCAGCGCCAGCAGCATCGCCATGGTGCCGCTGGTCACCGCGACCGCGTGGCGGCGGCCGACATAGGCGGCGAAGGCCTCCTCGAAGGATTCCGTCAGGCGTCCGTCGTTGAGGCTGGCCGAGGTCAGGATGCGCTCGATCACCCGGGTCTCGGCGGCACCGATGTCCGGCTGGGTCAGCGCGATGTCCGCGAAGACCTCTTCCTCGGTATCCTCGGTCTCCGACGGGCCGGGAGCGCCGGTCATGCCGCCTCCTCGCGCTCGGCGATGACGATGCCGGTCGCCCGGGCCGGCTCGCGGGTCACCTTCCAGCAATGGTCGTGGCTGTCCACCAGATAGAGCAGGTAGGAGGGTTCCTCGCGGAACGGCTCCTCCGACAGGTCGCTCTCCAGGCAGCCGGTGATGGTCAGACCCTGGAACCTCTGCTTGAGCGTCTTGACGACGGCGTCGCGGCGGGTTCCGGCGGCGTAGAGCTGGGAGGCCTGGGCGGCGATGGTCTCGATGCCGGCGAGGGAGAGGGCCATGGCTCAGCCCTCGATCTTGCGGGCTTCGACGGTCAGCGGCAGGCGGGTGTCTTCCGGAAGGTCGGGCATTTCCAGGACCCAACCGTTCTCCAGGGTGACCTTGCCGCCCCAGATCGCCGGCTTCTCGGACGAGACGACGTTCGTCTCCAGATCCTTCTTGGCGACGTAGATCATGAACTGGCCGCCTGACTTGCGAAGCATCACTTTCATCGGAACTCTCCAGAGGTCATCAAATGTCAACTCGGCCCGCACGGATCGCCGTCATGCCGCGAGGCGGGCGGCGATCGGCGGCAGGGCATCCAGGACGGCGTCGATGTCCGACGCCTGGGTGTAGCGGCTGAGGGAGAAGCGCAGGCTGGACGCGGCCAGGGCGGAGCCGAGCCCCAGCGCCAGCAGCACGTGGCTGGGGTCCATGCCGCCCGCGGCGCAGGCGGCGCCCATGCTGACCTGGATCCCCGCCTGGTCGAGCTTCATCAGCAGCGCCTCCCCCTCCATGGGTCGGCCGCTGCGGTCGATGAAGCTGATGTTGGACGTGTTGGGAATGCGCGCGGCGTCGCCGCCGTTGACCCGCGCACCCGGCATCCGGGCCAGCACACCGGCTTCCAGCCGGTCGCGGAGCGCCGCGACGGCGGCGCCGGACCGGGCCGCCAGCGCCTCGACCGCGAGCCGGGCCGCGACACCCAGTCCGACGATCGCCGGGACGTTCTCGGTCCCGCCGCGCAGGTGCCGCTCCTGGTGACCCATGATCACGGGCGCGAGGGCGAAGCCCTTGCGCACGAACAGGACGCCGACGCCCTTCGGCCCGTGCAGCTTGTGCCCGGAGAAGGTCAGCAGGTCGATCTTCATCTCGCGTAGGTCGACCTCCAGCCGGCCGACCGCCTGGACCGCGTCGGTGTGGAAGGCGGCGCCGCGCGACCGGGCGATGTCGGCGGCCTCCGCCACCGGCATCAGGACTCCGGTCTCGTTGTTGGCCCACATCACCGAGACCAGCGCGGTATCGCTCGACACGACCGAGGCCAGTTCGTGCCGGCGGAAGAGGCCGGAGGCGTCCACCGGCAGGACTGTGACATGGTAGCCCTGGCTGCGCAGGTCCTCGAACAGCATCAGGTTGGACGGATGCTCGACCGCCGTCGTCACCACGTGGCGCCGGTCCGGCCGGGCGCGGAGCGTCCCGAGGATCGCCAGGTGGTTGGCCTCGGTGGCGCTCGACGTGAACACCACCTCCGACGCCTTGGCGCCGATCAGCCCGGCGACCGCGCCGCGGGCCTGCCCCACCGCCTGCTTGACCGCCATCGCCGGACCATGGGCGCTGGACGGGTTGGCGTAGAGCTCTCCCAGGTAGGGAAGCATGGCGGCCACGACTTCGGGGGCCGGCATGGTCGTGGCGTTGTTGTCCAGGTAGATCACGGCACACCTCGCATCAGTCGGTCGCGGCGCCCTGCGGGGCCGGGATCAATCCATCCGTCCCGGAACCATGGACCGGGCCCCCAGGACCGGGGCGATCTCCTCCTCCAGGCAGCCGACCAGCTTGCCGCCGGGGAACTCGACCAGGTAGACCGGCAGGTTGTTGGCTTCCGGGGCGTAGCCGACGCGGATGATCTCGCCGACCGTGTCCTTGACCACGAGAAGGCTTCCGGCCGGGCTGTCGGGATGGCTGCCGTCGTTCAGCAGGTCGGACAGCGCCTTGACGGCGATGCCCCACTCGTACTTGGGCTCGCGCGGCGGCACGTACCCGGTCCCGCCCTCCGGCTCCGGGACGGCGATGTCGGAGGTGAGGCCGGTGTCTTCGAGGGATTTCTGATCGGTCATGGCTTCGCTCCGGGGGTGGGATCGGGACGGGCGGCGGTTCAGCCGGCGCGGACGTGGCTCTGCGGGGCGTTGGCGAGGGCATCGACCATCTCCAGCTCCTTGGCGCGCATGCCGATCACCCGGCGATGCTCGTAAAAATCGACGCTGTAGATGTGATACATCTGGAGATAGGAGCCGATGCTGATCACGTAGCCGACGGAGCCGGCCGGGATCAGCACGTCGCCGACCGGCGCGCCGGGATAGGTCCCGTCGTTGCGGATGTCTCGGATGCTGCGGACCTTCTGGCCGACCTCGTACTCGGGCGGGCCTTCCAGTTCGTTGGCGTCCTGCGGATCACGGTTGGCCATGGCGGGGGCTCCGGCTCGGGGTGATGTCATCGGATGTCATGGAACGTCGTCCTGAAGGACGAGGCCGGCGCGCCGGCGCCGGGCGATCTCGCGCACCTCGTCGACCGGATCGTCGATCAGGGAGTCCAGGTACTCGTCCGCGATGCGGCTCGCGACGACGTAGCGCACGCACCAGTCGGCATCGTTGACCATGGCGCTGAGCTTGTCGGGGCAGAGCCGCTGGGCGACATGCAGGCGGACGCGCTGGCTATCGTCCCAGGCCATGCTGGCGAGCCATTCCAGGCCGATCCGCCGGGCGACCTCCAGCCGCACCTCGGCGTCCTCGTCGCGCATCATGGCCGGCAGCATGCCTTCCGGGACGCGGCGGGCCACGCGCAGGCGGACGGAGTAGTCCGGGTCGCGCATCATCGGGGCGAGGTCGCCTTCCTCCAGCCGGCTGGCGACGGAGATCCGCACCTCCCGGTCGGGATCGCCCCGCATCTTGAGCAGCAACCGGCGCGGCAGGCGGCGGGCGACGCTGCTGCGCACCGTCTCGTCCAGGTCGTCCATGAGGCGCGGCACGTGGAACAGCGGCGCATGGCGCACGGCGATGGCGCGCACCTCGAAGTAGGGATGGTCCAGCTGTTCTACCGCGAGATCCTCGTTCCACTGGAAGAACCGCTGGATGCGCTTGGCGTAGCGATCGTGGACGCAGGCCTTGAGCGGCTGGCACCGGCCATCCGGCTTGCGGTCGGCATAGCGGCAGGCGGAGCAGTCCACCGGCCGGCCGAGCCAGTCCAGGGCCTCGTCCATGTCATGGAACGTCATGATTCGTCATCCTCGCGGTCGTTCGCGCGCCGGTCGAGGACTGCCAGCAGGGGCCTGACGCCGATCCGGTCCGCCGGATCGAGTTCGGCCACCTTCTCCAGCAGCGCCCGCCCCTCCTCCTGCCGGCCGAGCCGGGCATGCAGGTAGCCCAGCGCCTTGACCGTGAAGAGATAGATCCGGGGCGCCGGCTCCAGGGCGTCGAAATCGGCGTGGCGGCGCGTGACCAGCCGCCAGTCGGAATGATTGAGACCGATGCCGGCGCTCGCATGGTCGAGCATCCGGACGGCGTAGGTCAGCGTCTCGGCAAGGCGTGCCTTGTAGAGGAAGTACTTGTAGTGTCCGAGATCGACCGCCCGGTGACCCGGCGCGATCGCCGCCGCCCGTGCCAGATGGGACTCGGCCAGCGCGTCGTCGCAATAGTGGCGGCCCGCCAAATGAAGCTGCCGCTCCGCCTCCGCCGGAAGGTCGCCGCCATAGTAGCGGCGCGACAGCCAGGCATCGTCGTCCGGACCACTCGTCGTCAGATCCAAAGGCGCCGTGTCGGGCGGTGTCACTCGCGCGCTCCCGTCAACGCTGGGCGGAAAAGGGGATGGGCGGGGCCGAGGTGCCGAAGACGGGAAGACGCCTGGACCGGCGCTTTCCCGTCCTTCCGAGGCTCCGGATGCGGGGCGTCAGGCCGGCACGCAGCAGTCGGCGGGGCAGACGGCCGCGCATTGCGGGGAGTCGAAGCTGCCCTGGCACTCGGTGCACTTGGACGCGTCGATCACGTAGGTGCCCTTCTTGAAGCTGATCGCCTCGTTCGGGCATTCGGCTTCGCAGGCGCCGCAGACGGTGCAATCGCTCGCTTTGATCTTGTAGGCCATCGGTCTTCTCCTGTTGTACCCGGCCTCGCCGCCGGGATTCCGCTCGCAGTCTCGATTCTCACGCCACCCTGGTCTCTCGCCAAGGTGGCCGATCAGCGCACCACGCGCCTTAGTCGGATCTCCGGTCCGGATCAGGCGCGACGTGCGGTATAGGCACCCTGGCGGATCACCGCGTCGGCGCCGATCTTCTGGCGGATCGCACCCGTCCCGAGCCGCTCGGTGTAGGCGGCGTAGTAGGCCAGGGCCGATTCCTCGATGTATTCGAAGGCGAAGCGGTCCACCGGCTCGATCCCGGCCGCTTCCAGGGACTTGCTCGGGCAGCCGCCGATCTTGGCGACCAGCACGGCGACGCAGTCGTTGATCGCCTGGATGATCGTTTCCAGCCCGTCCTCGTCGCCGGAACCGCCTTCGCAGTAGAGGTCGACGCGCCGGTGGCCGACGAACTTGGCGCCCCTGGCATCGACCTCGTAGATCTGGAACTCCTTGGCGTGGCCGAAATGCTCGTTGATCCGCTCGCCGCCCTTGGTCGCCACCGCGATCAGGATCGGCTTCTCGCCGGCGATGTGGGCGACCTCGGCGATGGCGGCGGCCTTGGACTGGTGGCGCTGGGCGCGCTCGGCCTCGACATGCTCGCGGTAGGTCTCGCGTTTGGTGAAGCCGCCGCCGTCGATGTCGATGTCCATCTGCATGACCTTCTCGGCGGTGAACTCCTCGCCCCGGTCTTCGCCCAGCAGGCCGACGGCGTCGGCGCGGCACTGGCGGCAGTGGCGCATCAGCTTCATGTCGCCTTCGCACCTGTCCTGAAGCGCCTTCAGCTCCTGCGCGGTCGGCCCGCGCTGGCCGGTCAGGCCGAAATGGGTTCCGTGCGCCGGATCCGAGATCAGCGGCATGATGTTGTGCAGGAACGCGCCGCGGGCCTTGACCTCGCGGTTGACGTCCATCAGGTGCTCGTCGTTGATGCCGGGGATCATGACCGAGTTGATCTTGGCGAGGATGCCGGCGTCGCGCAGCATCTCCAGCCCCAGCATCTGGCGCTCGTGGAGGATCCTCGACGCCTCGATCCCGGTCCAGCGCTTATGGTCGTAGAAGATCCAGGGGTAGATGTGCTGGCCGACCTCGGGATCGACCATGTTGATGGTGATCGTGACGTGGTCGATGTTCAGGTCCTTGATCCGGTCCACATAGTCCGGCAGGGCCAGCCCGTTGGTGGACAGGCACAGCTTGATATCCGGAGCCAGCCTGGAGAGCTGCTCGAAGGTCTCGATCGTCTGCTTGGCTCCGGCCGCGAGGCTGTCGCCCGGCCCGGCGATGCCGACCACCGAGAGTTGCGGGATCTCGGCGGCGACGGCCAGGACCTTGCGGACGGCCTGCTCGGCGGTCAGCTTCTCGCTGACGACGCCAGGGCGGCTCTCGTTGGCGCAGTCGTACTTGCGATTGCAGTAGTTGCACTGGATGTTGCAGGCCGGGGCCACCGCCACGTGCATGCGCGCATAGTAGTGGTGCGCCTCTTCGCTGTAGCAGGGATGGTTCTTGACCTTCTCCCAGACTTCCGGCGCCATGTCCGAGGGACCGTCGGAGGAGCCGCAACTGGATGTCGTGCAGCCCGAAGCGGCCGGTGCCGGCTTGGACTTCAACTCCCCCACGCCGAGGATGCTGTCCAACGAGATTACATTCATGGTCCAATCCTTCCCTTGCAGCCGAAGGGCGCCTAGACGCTCTGCGGGAGGACTGAGCAAGAACGGGGCCAATCCGGAAGACTCCGGAATCTCCACTATAGATCAACGAGTTATTCGATCCTCACGGACCGCGCAGTGTCGTGTTGGCAACGCGACGACCCGGCCTGCTGTCGGGATCATGTCGGGTATACGACACGGTTCACGGATCTTATCCGGTGATTGTCGCACCCCCGATGGTGCCGCCGGCCTTGCACGATCCCGCGGGAAGGCATCCCGACGCTGCCCTGGACCGCGAAGTCCAGATCCAGGCGGAGCGGATAACGATCTCGACACCCAAAATGGAACGTGATACCCAAACCAGACGGATGGCGGACTTACGGTATAGATGCAGGCCATACGGTCCGACTGATGGGACTCGGTCACTCTACCTTTGGGGTCAGTCTCATTTGAGCGGATTGCTGTATTTGACGCCGAGTCTACCTTTACCTGAACAGCTCGATTTATCCGATCAGGATCGGCGATGATAACGATAAATAATTGCCGAATTGCATGTTGCGTGCTTCTGCTGACTTGTCCGTCCGGAGCTGGCGCTACCGAACGCTTGGCGCCCGAGCGGAAGGACAGCCTCGACAAGGTCAGCCTGTGCATCGATCTTTCGAAGAAGCTGGTTCCCCCTGGCGGGTCGTTGATCTACTCGCATCCGTATCTGGAAAAGGACGAGGACAAGACCCTCGTGACGATCTATGTGAAATGGAGAAGCGCGAGCACCGTGGAGAACGGTCAGGGGACTCCTGCCGATCATCCGTTCGTCTCGCCGGAGACGCCCTATTACTGCATCTGGAACGGCGAGAAACTCCTGATGCACGGCGATCTCAAATCGCTGGAGGAGACCCTCCAGGCCGGCTCGATGACGTGAGTCCGGACCGGCCTTCCAGAGGGCCTGCGGGCGCTTCCGACAATAGCGGGAAATCGTTGCGTCGGTCGGTCCGCGCACGGATGTTTCGAGGCCGGGGCCGTCGTTCGGACGGTTTCACACCGCGCCGATTTACCGCAAGACCATTCCACAGGGAATGGACGGATATTGTTGGTTCAGCCGAATTACTTGCAATTTTGTTTTCGGTACCCACATGTGATCGGTCTAG
Source organism: Skermanella sp. TT6 (assembly GCF_016653635.2). Lineage (NCBI taxonomy): Bacteria > Pseudomonadati > Pseudomonadota > Alphaproteobacteria > Rhodospirillales > Azospirillaceae > Skermanella > Skermanella cutis. The sequence goes on along the minus strand of NZ_CP067420.1, from coordinate 1,948,693 downwards.
ACTCGTGTCCGCGTTTCGCGTTCCTGTTTCCGGGAAACAGGCTGCTCGGCGCTGGGACCTGCAGGGTCGCTTCGTTCTCGCCGCCACATCCGGGGAATCGCCATGGCCAAGGGTCAGAAGAAGAGCAATCGCGAAGCCAAGAAGCCGAAGAAGGCGAAGGCCGCTCCGGCGATCAAAACCTCCATCATGCCGCCGCCGGGCCGACTGGTCCCGCCCAAGGGGGCTGCATGACCGGATCGGCAGCCATGGGCGGGGATGGAATGCGCTTGCCGGGAAGGCGATCGACCTGACGGCTGTCCTGCCCCCCGTCTCCCCCGCGGCTTCGCCCCGATTGCTGACCGTGCGCCACGTGACGACATACCGTTATGCCTGCCCGGTCAGGCTTGGCGATCACCAGATGATGTTCCGGCCGCGGGAAAGCCATGATCTCCGCCTGGTCAGGACGCGACTGAGCATCTCTCCGGAACCGCAGAGCCTTCGCTGGCTCCACGACGTCTTCGACAACTCTCTGGCGGTGGCGAGCTTCGACACCGAGACGGCGGAACTCGTGTTCGACAGCGAGGTGACGCTGGAGCATATCGAGGCGCCGCATCCCGATTACGCGCTGGCCGACGATGCGCAGGATTTCCCGTTCGCCTATTCGCGCGAGGAACGCCTGGACCTTGCCCGGGCGCTGGAGCGACATCATCCGGCCGGCGAAGTGGACCGGTGGGCCGCCGGGTTCCTGCCCGCGGGCGGCAGGGTCGGCACCATGGCGCTGCTTCGCAGGATCACCTTGGGCATCCGCGAACAGCTGACATATTCGCGGCGTTACGAGCGCGGCGTCCAGACGCCGGCCGAAACCCTGGCGAAAGGCACCGGCACCTGCCGCGACTATGCGTTCCTGATGATGGAAGGGGTGCGGGCTCTCGGCCTGGCCGCCCGTTTCGTCAGCGGCTACATCTTCGTGCCCGGCGCCGAGTCCGTCCCGGTCATCGGCGGCGGGGCGACCCACGCCTGGCTTCAGGTCTATCTGCCCGGCGCGGGCTGGGTGGATTTCGATCCGACCAACAGCATCATCGGCAACCGCAACCTGATCCGCGTCGCCGTCGCCTGGGCGCCGGCGCAGGCGCTGCCGCTGTGGGGAACCTATACGGGGACGAGGTCCAGCTTCCTGGGGATGGATGTCAGCGTAAGCGTGCTGGACGAGGGTGCCGCCTGAACGCGCCGCCCCCTCCTTGCCGCCCGCCGGCACCGACTGGCCCATGTAATGCAAGGGCGATACCGCCATCGACAAGCCCGGCATCAACACGAAGGAGCCCAACCATGAAGATCAAGGTCGGATACGAGCTGATCTACGAGTGTCCGCAGCCGACACCGATGCTCCTGATGCTCAACATACATTACACCCGCGCCTCCGACATCGTGGTGCCCGACCATCTCGTCACCGAGCCGGCCGTGCCGATCACGGCCTATCGCGACGGGTTCGGAAACTGGTGCAGCCGGATCACGGCGCCGAAGGGAGTGACGCGGATCAGCACCACCGCCGTGGTCCGCGACAGCGGCAAGCCCGACCCGGTCGTCCCGGAGGCCCGGCAGCACGCGCTGGAGGAGCTGCCGGAGGAAGCGCTGGTGTTCCTGCTGGCCAGCCGCTACTGCGAGACCGAACTCCTCAGCGACGTCGCCTGGAAGCTGTTCAGCGGGACCAAGCCCGGATGGGACCGGGTGCAGGCGATCTGCGATTTCGTCCACGAGCATATCAAGTTCGACTACATGCAGGCCCGGGCGACCCGGACGGCATTCGAAGCCTACAACGAGGGCGTCGGCGTCTGCCGCGACTATGCCCATCTCGCGGTCACTTTCTGCCGCTGCCTGAACATTCCGGCGCGCTATTGCACCGGTTATCTCGGCGACATCGGCGTACCGCCGCCCCATGGCGTGATGGATTTCGCCGGCTGGTTCGAAGCCTATCTGGGCGGCCAGTGGTACACCTTCGATGCCCGCAACAACACGCCACGCATCGGCAGGGTCCTGATCGCCCGCGGACGGGACGCAGTCGACGTCGCCATCAGCACGACCTTCGGCCCGAACACGCTGACCGGTTTCACCGTCTGGACCGACGAGATCGGTTCTGACGGCAAGCCTGTTCCTTCGGCCAGTGCCCCTGGCCAGCACCTGGGAGAACAACAATGACGAACCGCCGCAGCACCACGCCCGCAAGGGTCATGTCCGAAGTCGGCCACCACAAGTACGAGGTCGGACAGCTTGTCGACTTCACGCCCGCCGCATCGCCCCGCGAAAAGTCCGTTGGCCGTTATGAGATCGTCCGCCATCTTCCGCCGGAAGGCGCCGACAATCAGTACCGGGTCAAGAGCGTGCAGAACAACCAGGAGCGGGTGGTTCGGGAGAGCCAGCTTGGCTGAGTTGAATCGACACGACGTGGAAGCCCTCGCCCAGAAGCTTTACGAGGCAAGCGCTCCCGACGGGGTTCCGTGGTCGGAGCGCAGCCTGGTGGTGCGGGATCCCTGGCTGGCGACCGCACGGAAAAGGCTGCTCCTGGACGGTCCGGCGGGCACCTGACCGGCCGGACTTCCGCCGGGATCAGGTCCCGCTGCCGCCCGGCGGCCCCCCTTCCGCCCGAGGATCGCCGGACAGGCGCCGGATGTCCTCCAGGGCACTCGCGATGAGTTGCCTGTGCCGCGGATCGTGCCCCTCCGCGGTCCCGGCGAAGAGGGTGATGAGATACAGGGCCTTCTTACCCGCCTCTTCCCACGTCGCCGCGGGACCGGCGCACAGGGCTTCTTCCATTTCGTCCTGGTGACGGCGAAGCATCGCCCGGTCCGCCTCGACCTCGGCGGTGTGCCGCCGGTCTACGGTGGCTTTCTGGGCAGCCATGCCTCTGTGAACGTCGAGTTCGACGGGGTCCGTCGTCATGCCGATCCTTTCTGGTGACTGGCGTTCTCAAGCCGAAAAGGGTGAGTTCAGCCTTTTCCCGCCTCGTCCCGTTGCTTGGCTTCTTCCAGTTCGACGGGATCGATCACGGCGACCTGGATCAGATTCGCCTGGCCGGGCGGCGGAGGCAGGAACATCAGGGTCTCGGTCCGCCGATAGGCGGGGAAGGAAAGCCCTTCGATGAGTTCCTCATAGGTCTCGACCTTGTAGGTTCCCGCCGGCAGGGGTTCATCGAAGCCGCTCAGCCGGAACGGATTGTCGAAGGTGATGGTGCTGAGCACCCTGCGCTGAGTCATGGTCCGCCTTCCGCAGCGCCAAACCCGGCATGCTCCGGATCGGAGCAGCATCGGGAACGTCATTCCACCCTGACATGTGGGGACTGCCCGGGAGTATTGCATCAAATCATTGCCATGAGGAGCCGCCTGCCGCCTGCACCGCCGGCTGCGGAATCATCGCAAGCCATTTAGGTGTTAAGCACCTAGAGATGATGGAAATCTTCTCGCAATGAAGGCAGTATAGTTTCAGGTCTCGACAGAGAAGTTTACCTTAATCCGAAAGTGACACTGATTTTTTGAAGGACCAGGCACGGCGATCATTTGATCAGACGTTCGTCCCGTAAGGACGGTTGCCGGCCGTGTCTGCCCCATAAATTGTTATGTGAAATATAATCCTTTTGCATGCAGGTCGGGTAGAGCGAAGCGGCATCCGACGCCGATGCTTCCGCTTGCGGGGTGCCGCTTCGCCCTAACCGACCTACGGTTACCTTGATCCGGGCTTGACGAAGAAGCAAAGATAAAGCTTCCCGGACACATCTATTATTTTACGAAATAAATACTCCTGGCAACCGCGGACTTGGTCCGGGCAGCTGCGGTGAGTCCTGCAATAAGTTGGCCGGACAAGCTTCTTTTCTTCCGGGGTAAGTCTCGACGACTTCGTGAGGGGATGCATCATGCCAAGTCAGCTTACCGGATCAGTGGCATTGCCCAACGACGAATGCCTGCTGTTCTCCGATAACGTCTTCCACGTGCTTGACGCCGTTTCCGGAACCGTCGGCGACGGGCCGCTGCCGATCACGGACCGCTTCACCGGGCTCTGGTCCATGGGGAAGGTCGTCCCCGTATACTGGGGCTGCGGCAAGATGTTCTTCTTCAACGGTCCCGAGTTCGTGCGGTTCGACTTGCGCACGCAGCAGGTCGATTATCCCGAACCCCGGATCGTCGCCCATGGATGGCCGGGCCTGTGGCCCTCGGGGATAGACGCGGCCTTCAACGCCGGCAACGGCAAGATCTATTTCTTCAAGGGCGGCGCCTATATCCGCTACGACATGGCGCTTGACCGCGCCGACCCGGGATATCCCCGCGGCATCGCCGAGAACTGGCCGGGCGTCTGGCCGGACGGGGTGGATGCGGCCCTCTGCCCCGACGGTTTGACCGTCGTGTTCTTCCGGGGCACCGAGCACGTCATCTACGACCTGCTGGGCGACGCCGTGGTCGCCGGACCGCTGCCCAACGACGGGCTGGCGATCGATCCCCTGCCCTCCGGTTTCATGCGGCCGGCCCGCGACCTGACGCCCCAGCAGGCCAACGGCATCGTGGCGCACCTGGCGCAGCGCGGCCAACTGACGCTCAAGGAAGGGCAGAACCCGCTGAGGATCGGTGGCGACGGAACGATCCTGTCACCGACGCCCCGGCAACGGATCGCGCTGTCGCCGGCCCTGGTCGCTGGCGTGCGCTACGCCAACAAGCTGAACCGCTCGGCCGACGTGATCGACAATGTCGATCAACGGATGGCGGTGGCGCTGTGGCGGCTCGCCCGCTGGGCCAACGCGTCGAGCCCGGATGTCGAGGTCATCACGCATCTGGGGATCGGCCATGGCGGACCGAACCCGGACGATTGCCACAATCTGGGTCGCGCGATCGACTTCGCCGGCATCGAAGGCAGGCTTTCCGGCCGGCCCTTCGCCCTCGACGTGCTGCGCGACTGGGGCAGCCGGCCGGCATCCGCTCCGGGCACCTATCGCCTCGGCGAGGACGACGAGCCCGCCTGGGAGCTTTTCAAACGGGTCTACGCCTTCGGCACGTTCGAGTGCGAGTGCCGCGGGGCGGGCAAGGATCCCTGGCCGCCGACCGAGATCGGCGAAGGCGGCTACGTGATCTGCCCCGACTATCACGGCGCCGGCACGCCCGACGACCTGCGCCTGCGCCAGCAGCACTCCGACCACATCCACATGCAGATCGGCCCCACCCGCGGCGCCTGGTGAGGTGCCCGCGTCAATCCGCGAAAGGGAGCTTTCCAATGGCATACACGCTGAACGAGCTTGGCCGCACGCTGAGAGCCCAGCTTGCCGAAATCGTCACCGGCGGCGACGCGACGGCAGCCGCAGCCGCTGATTCCTTCATCACCTGGTGCACCCCCGGCATGCCGATGGAGGAATCGGACTTCGACTTCGCGGCGAAGGGGCTGGGCACCGGCGCCACCGCGGAGGAGGAGAAGCGGCTGCTCCAGCAGGCCTATGTCTTCTCGACCCTGGTCGATTTCATCCCCGACGTTTCGGGCCTGCTGTCGATCGACAAGCAGGTGGCCGTGTTCCGCACGTCCCAGGCCCGCCTGTCGCACATGTACGGCGAGATCCTGCGGCTCTCGAAGGTGGTCGACCAGGAACTGTCGCCCGAGAACCTGGCCAAGCTGGAGCGGTGGCGCGGCAAGCTGAAGACCACCCGCAAGATCAAGGACTTCATCACCGACGAGGAAAAGGAGGTCACGGAGGATTCACCGGCGGTCGCGGCCTACAACAAGTATTTCGCGGACTTCCTCGCCGCCCGCCTCGAATACAACAACAAGCGCATCCAGGCGGCGGTCGCCACCGGCGCGGAAGGCAAGTCGGCGGTGATGGACTGGTCGTCGAACCAGCCGCTCTACCGCATGAAGGTCAGCCAGGCCGAAGGCAACTGGGCGGCCATGGGGTACCGGAACGAGGTGGAGCAGCTCTGGGCCGCGATCGGCCAGATGACCGCCCGCAGCATGAAGCTGTGGAAACAGCGCCTGCTGGAATCCCTCGATGATTCGAAGATCGCGGCGGTCGGCCCCGGCCAGACCTTCCAGTACGCGATGCCGATCCCCGGCAATTTCGCGAACGCCAAGGGCTGGACGGAGTACAAGGTCTACTCCAACAAGCTCACCTCGGAGATGGAGCAGAAATCCAGGTCGTGGAGCGCCGGCGGGTCGGCCGGCTGGGGCCTTTGGCATGCCAGCGCCGGAGTGCAGAGCCAGAGCTCGCAATATACCAGCGACTTCTCGGTCTCGAACTTCGAGCTGGGATTCGAGCTGGCGCAGATCCCGATCAGCCGGGCCTGGTTCTATCCCGAGTTCTTCATGAACCGGGGATGGACGCTGGACCGGGGACGCGGGTGGAACTACGACCAGTTCCCGTCCGACGGCGCGAACCCGCCCAAGGGCAACTTCGTGGGATATCCGACCTCGATCATCTTCGCGCGCAAGATCAACATCAAGTCGTCCGAATTCGCCTCGGCCTACCGCGCGCATACCAGCAGCCTGTCCACCAGCGCCAGCGCCGGCTGGGGTCCCTTCACGATGCGCGGCAACTATTCGACCTCGGAAAGCGGCCGCAGCTACGAGAGCAACGCGTCGGGCGAGTCGATCGCCGTGCCGGGGATGCAGATCATCGGCTTCGTGAACCGCCTAGTGCCGAAGAGCCCGAACCCGTTCCCGGACATTCCGGCCGAGGCGTTCGAATAACGCCGCCCAAGCGACACCGGCGGCACCCGGCGGCGCATCCGCCGCCGGGTGCCGCTCCGACCTACCCGACCTGCGGGCGAGGCCTTCGTCCGCCGAGGACACGATCATGGACGCAGCGGTACAGATTGCCTTGATGGAGAAGCTGAAGGCCGTGCTGGCCGAGCCGGGAACCTTCATCTCGTTCCCGACCGTGCCGCTCTCGTTCACGAGCGACGGACTGGCGTCGATCATCGACGGAGCGCAGACGCCCGGGGAGCTTCAGATACAGACCTCGTGGCTCGGCGCCGTCAACCAGGTACCGACCGGCGAGATGCTGATGAGCCTGAGCGACCGCTATCTGTGGAAGGCTTTCGCGGACGTGGTCCACGGCCCGGTGAAGCTGGCCCAGGGCACCTTCTCGGCCGAGGACCAGGCGGCGCTGGCCGCAGCGGAGGCTACGCTTTATCGCGCCGACCCCGCCACCGGCCAGCGTGTGCCGTCCGACAAGCTGAAGGCCTATGACCAGCATCGGGACGTCTGGTTCGGCTGGAACCAGACGCTCCGCAAGCGGGAGATCGAGGTCGCGGCTTCGCCCGATTCGGAGGAACGGAAATACTGGGACGAGGTCGAGCGGCCGACCTATCTCGGCAAGATCCGCGAGGCGGAGGATCTCTGGCGCGTCGCGGGCTTCCGCCAGGAGATCGATGCCGCCTACGGCACCGTCAAGGCGTTCGCGGCGCGCGGTCCCAGCCAGTCCTGGACGCAGTGGGGAAGCAGGCTGTCGCTCGACATCGACACCCAGAGCGACCTCAACAGCATCAAGTCGGTGCCGACCGGCTTCAGCCCGGTCGATTTCATGCATGCGGGCACCTGGCCGTCGTTCACGCTGGGCAACGCGGAGGTCGGTGCGCTGCTGGCCCGGGCGCCCGCGGACCTGCTGCAACGATTCGCCGTGACGGGAGTGTCGCCCGACATCGCCAGCGTGTCGTTCGAGTACACGTCGGTGACGATCCTGCGGGACTGGTTCGCGCCCGAGGTCTTCCAGGCCCGCTTCTGGCGGTTCGGCGATGCCGGACGGCTGCTGTCCGACGGCGCCACGCCGCCCCGGGGCGAGTTGCCGGGCTACATCGCCGCCGTCGTGTTCCTGCGCAACCTGATCGTCGAGCGCCGCGCCGGCAGCCAGCCGGAGCCGGTCCGGCCCGGGCTCGTCCTCAGCCCGTTCATCGGGCTCCGCAAGGACAGCATCCCCGTCTCTCCGGGGCCGATGGCCCCCCGGCCGCTCCCGGATCAGGCGGTGCGCGTGAGGGATCATCGGATGGGGACGGCACTTCGGGCCGCTGGCGGGGTGATGACGGCCCGGGCCGTCGCGGTGGACCGCGGCGCCAACGTCGCGGCGATCGGTGCGGAACCTCGCGTGATGGCGTTGAAGGCCCAGACCTTCAACCGGCTCGACGCGAAATACGCCGACATCGCTTCGGTGGAACGGGAACTGGCGGTCCGGCGCCCGGGCATCCGGCCGCTTCCCTTTCCCCGGCCACAACAGCCGGCGCCTCCGGAGATCGTCCGGCAGACCGCCTTCACCGGCGGCGACATGGGGGTGCTGGCCTTCGTCTGCCGGTCCCTGCCCCGCTGCCCGGATCCCGATCCGGCGCTGGTTTGGACGTGACCGGATTCGCCGATCCCGACACCGGCCGAAAAAATCAGAGAACCCTCCTTTCCAGCTTTCCCGCAAACCCGAGAGGTGGCCCCATGTCCTTCACCGAACTCGTGACCGTTCCGGCCGGCATCAACCCGAACGTCAGCAGCGCGAAGCAGGCGACCATGCTGGCCCTGCTCGGAAATCCCCGGCAATCCTATGACCAGGAATGCCGCGAAGTGACGGATATCAGGCTGGCATCCATGATCGTCTTCCGATCGGTGGGCCGCCTGAAGGTCCGGGGCCTCGGCCCGGCGGTCGACTCCCTGGAACGGGTGCTCGCCGCTATCGAACGGGAGGAGCCGGCCATCCATGCCGTTCTTGGACATGTCGGCATGCTGTGCGCCCGCAATGTCCGGGGCTCCAACACCTCGATCAGCAACCATTCCTGGGGAACCGCCATCGACGTGACGCTGGAAGGAATCCTCGACCGGCGGGGCGACGACAGGGTGCAGGTCGGCCTGACGAGGATCGCGCCGATCTTCAATGACCACGGGTGGTTCTGGGGGGCCGGCTTCCGCACCGAGGACGCCATGCATTTCGAGTGCGGCGACGAACTTGTCCGGCAATGGCACCGCGACGGCCTGCTGGCGGGACTGGCCCCGGACAGCGCCCCGGACCCGGTGCTGAGCCTTGGCGACCGCGGCCCCGAGGTTCTGGAACTGCAGCGGAAGCTGAACGAAACCGGCGCGGGGCTGGTCGAGGACGGCATCTTCGGACGCGGCACCCATGCCGCCGTGATGGCTTTCCAGGCGCGGAACGGATTGTCCGCCGACGGTGTTGTAGGCCCCATGACGCGCGAGGCGCTGGGTCTTTGATGGCGATGCGGATGTTCCGAGGCAAGGCGGTCTGGGCGGTCGCGGCGGTGGGCATGTCGCTCGCCGCCCTGCCCGCCCGGGCGCAGGTCAGCGAATACACCTCCGTGGCGGAAGCCGACTGCCGGCCGCCGCCGCCGGAGACGATTGCCGTCTACCAGGCCCTCGACCTGGGCGCGGAGGTCTGCGGGTCTCGGTCGGGCATTGTTCTCGTGATGGTTTCGTCGGACCGCAGTTCATGGCTCGACATCATCCGGGGCGACCGGATCTGGACGACCGAGGATGCGGTCGTCTATGACCGGCCGGTCGGAAATTTCCCCAATGTCGGTGCGGGGAAGGTCGAGTGGCGGCTCGCGCAGGGCGATCATCCCGCTGCGCTGATCTTCCGCGTGGCAGGCGAAGCGGACGGCGCCCGGCGCAGCCTGCTGCTCGTCGTCCGGCTGGAGGAGGATGCCGCCTGCCTGCTCGGCCGCGTGACGACCAACGAGGAGGCCAGGACCCTCGCCGACGGTCCGCAGACCTGCGACGAGGAGAACCAGCTGCCGCTCCGGCCATAGCTTTACCCGATCAGGTTGAACCGCTCCGGTCCTCGCAGCCGGCCGTTCCAGTCGCCGCACCGTGTTGCGCCATGGGCGCAACCTACGGCTCGAAGCAGGGCGGAGTGATGCGGGCCGACGATCGTAGGTTGCGCCCATGGCGCAACGCATCGGTTCGGCTTCCTCGGGGCGGATCGACCTGATCGGGTATAGATCTAAGGCCGCGGTAGGGTGCCTGCCCGGCCGTCCAGGAAACGCATGGCGCGGACGAGATCCCCCGGGGCGGTGTCGCGGTCGAAGTTGCGGGCGTGCGGCGCCTGGAGAGTCAGTTCGGCGATCAGGGCATAGTCGGCATCGGACGGCGCCTCCAGTCCCAGGTCGGCAAGCCCGCAGGGAAGTCCGGTACCGCGATAGAAGGCGAGAAGGTCGTCCATGAAGGCCGGATCGCGTTCCTCGAGCAGGCACTGGACGAGCAGGGCGTAGGCGACCTGGAGCCCGTGGAGCGACCCGGCCAGGGCCGGCACGGCGGACAGGCCTCGGGTCATGGAATGGACGATGGAGAGTCCGCCGTTCTCGAAGGCAAGGCCGCTCCACAGGACGGTCGCCTCCACCACGCGCTCCACGGCCTCGTCGGGTTCCCCGCGGTCGACCGCCGCCAGCGCCGGGGCGGCATGGTCGCGCAGGCAGCGGTAGCAGGCGTCCGCCAGGACCAAGCCGACCTGGGGCGGGCGGCTTCCGAAGATGTTCCGCCCGCCGCTGAGGGCGCATTGCGCCGCCTCGAAGGACTTGACCAGAGCATCGCCGATGCCCGCGAGGAAGAGGATGCGGGGCGCCCGGACGATGACGGCGGTATCCACCAGCACCAGGGCGGGATTGCGCGGCAGCCTGTCGACGCGCAGCAGGCGGTGGTCCTCGTCGTAGAGGACGTAGACGTGGCTGGTCGGCGCATCGTTGGAGGCGACCGTGGGCAGGCTCGCCACCTCGGCGCCGAGCCGGGCCGCCAGCCCCTTGCCGGCATCGATGCATTTCCCGCCGCCGGCCGCGATGACCACCTCCGGGCGCTCGCCGCCCAGCGCTCCGTGAAGCCGGTCGATCTCCCCTGGCGTGATCTCGCCGCCGAAAGCCAGCTTGCGCAGGGTGACGCCCGCGGCGTCGCAGCCCGCCGCCACGCGCCCGCCGACGAGCCCGTCCACCACCGCGTCGGCCACGAGCACGGCGCTCTTGCCGAGCCGGCCGACCTCCTCCCCGATCCTGTCGAGTGTTCCCGGACCCTGGATGTAGCGGCCGGGAGAGCCGAAGATGATCATGCCTGTCCTTCCATCCGCATGCACGCGGCCGCCGGGCCGCGATCGGAGCCAAACTATCAACGGTGCGGCGAAACGGATAGGGAGCCGCCTCGGCGCATGGCAGGGTTCTCCGGTCTCGCCCCGGACCACCGGCATCGGCTATCGAGGAGGCGTTGCTCCGTTGCCTCAAGGAATGATGCCGCCGTGCCGTCCAAAAACCGCCTCTTCGATCAGGTGTGGCTCCTGCTGATGCTGCCGCCGCTGTTCTGGGCAAGCAACGCCATCGTCGGCCGGGCCGTGGCCGGCGCGGTTCCGCCGGTCGGCCTGGCGTTCTGGCGCTGGACCCTGGGCGCCCTGCTGATCCTTCCCTTCGCATGGCGGCACCTGAGGGCCGACGCGGACGTGCTGAAGCGGCACCGGGCGGTGATCGCCCTGCTGGCCCTGCTGGGCATCGCCGTCTTCAACACCCTGGTCTATCTCGGCCTGAACACCACGTCGGTGCTGAACGCGGTCATGATGCAGACCGGCATTCCGCCGCTGATCGTGCTGATGAGTTTCCTGATGTTCCGGGATCGCGTTTCCGCCGTTCAGGGCGCGGGAATCGCGCTGTCGCTGGCGGGAGCGCTGACGCTGATCTCCAAGGGCGATCTCGGCGCGCTGGTCCGGCTGGACCTCAATCCCGGCGATCTGTGGATCTTCGTGGCGGTGGTCAGCTACGCCGGCTACACGGCCCTGCTGAGGCGGCGGCCGGCGGTGCATGCGTTCAGCTTCCTGTTCGTGACCTTCGCGGCCGGCGCCGCCATGATCCTGCCCTTCTACCTGGTGGAGACGCTGGGCGGGCGGCCTTACGAGGTGACGGCGCTGGCGATCGGGGCGACGGTCTACGTGGCGCTGTTCCCGTCCATCCTGGCCTATCTCTGCTTCAACCGGCTGGTGGCCGTGGCGGGGCCGAACCGCGCCGGGATGTGCATCCATCTGGTACCGGTATTCGGCACCGTCCTGGCGATCCTGTTCCTGGGGGAAACGCTCCACGTCTTCCATATGGCAGGCATCGCCCTGATCGCGGTCGGCATCGCGCTGGCGACGCGCCGCCGATGAACCGTTTGATACCCAAACTAATTCCAACGTTATACTGAAGCCATGGCGCTCTCCATGGTACATGGCATCGACGGAAGAGTTTCCCACGAAACATGGACGGCGCATAAGAGCAGTTCCCACAATCGCCCTCAGGCATCGTAGCGCCGAGCGGGACCCAGGCGGACAACATCAGGACCGGATCACGATGACCCAATCTCCGAATCATGCGGCCCCGGACAAACCGGCCGTTTCCCCCATCAACGAGAAGTGGGCTCCCTACCGGCACCCGCAGCCGGTGGACTCCCCTCCCGAGCTGGTGATCCCCAACGCGATTCCCACCGATGAGCGTATCTGGGTCCCGGTCGAGGAGAATGTCTGGTTCCGTCCCCTTCTGCTCGCCGCGTCGCGCGGATACTGGATGAACCTGCTGCGCGTCAGGAAGGCCGGCGTGCTGTCGCGCCACCGGCATCCGCAGCCCGTCCATGCCTTCGTCCTCAAGGGCGAATGGCGCTACCTGGAACATGATTGGGTCGCTACCGAGGGATCCTACGCCTACGAGGCGCCGGGCGAGACCCACACGCTGGTGGTCGATCCCCACGTGGAAGAGATGATCACTCTGTTCCAGGTCAACGGCGCCATGATCTACGTGGACCCTGACGGCAAGACCCTGGGCTACGACGACGTCTTCACCCGCATCGAGAAATGCAGGGCCCACTATGCGACCAACGGCCTGGGAGCCGACTATATCGACCAATTCATCCGTTAGGCGCAAAGAACTTTCCAGCAAAGCTGTTGCACACCGGTCCGTCTCCAGCTAATCCGAACAAAAGCAACGAACAGACCATACAGGGAGACTTTCATGAAACGCCGTCAATTCCTGACGACCGCCGGCGCCGGCATCGCGACCGCCGGTGTCGCTGCCCCCGCCATCGCCCAGAGCTCGCCGGAAATCCGGTGGCGCCTGACCTCGGGCTTTCCCAAGTCGCTCGACACCATCTATGGCGCGGCCGACCTGATGTCGAAGTATGTTTCCGAGGCGACGGACGGGAAATTCCAGATCCAGCCCTTCGCGGCCGGCGAGATCGTCGGCACCTTCCAGGCGCTCGACGCGGTCGGGAACGGCACCGTGGAAATGGCGCACTCGTCATCGTATTACTATGTCGGGAAGGATCCGACCTTCGCCTTCGCCAGCGCCGCTCCGTTCGCGCTGAACACGCGCCAGCAGAACGCCTGGATGTATCATGGCGGCGGGCTCGATCTCTACAACGAGTTCTACAAGAAATTCAACGTTTACATGCTTCCGGGCGGCGCCACCGGGGCCCAGATGGGCGGCTGGTTCCGCAAGGAGGTGAATACCGTCGCCGACCTCGCGGGCCTCAAGTTCCGCATCGCCGGCCTGACCGGCGAGGTCCTGGCGAAGCTGGGCGTCATACCGCAGCAGATCGCGGGCGGCGACATCTACCCCGCCCTGGAGCGCGGCACCATCGACGCGGCCGAATGGGTCGGCCCCTACGACGACGAAAAGCTCGGTTTCCAGAAGGTTGCGCCATACTATTACTATCCCGGCTTCTGGGAAGGAACCGGGATGATGCATTTCTTCTTCAATCAGCAGAAGTGGGAAGAGCTTCCGAACAACTACAAGACCATTCTCAGGGCGGGCGCGGCCTACGCGAACGTGGACATGGTCGCGAAGTACGACGCCAGGAACCCGGCGGCGCTGAAGAGGCTGGTCGCGGGCGGCGCGCAGCTTCGGCCGTTCTCCCAGGAAATCCTGGAAGCGTCCCTGAAGGCGGCGCAGGAGGTCTATACCGATCTCTCCGCCAAGAACCCCGACTTCAAGAAGATCTATGAGTCGATGCGCGCCTTCCGCGGCGAGGAATACCTGTGGTTCCAGATCGCGGAGTTCTCCTTCGACAACTTCATGATCCGCGCGCGCTCCAGGCTCTGATCGGCACGGCCGATCGAAGCCCGAAGGGCCATGACGACGTCCCGGCCCCGGCCGGGGCGTCGGGCGATTCGGCCGCCAGCAGCATCCTTCCAATCATTCAGCCGGTACCAGCACCATGTCGATGATCTCCTACCTGACGACGATCCGTTTCGAATTCGGCGCCATCAACGGCATCCAACAGGACCTGACCGACCTGGGGATCCGCAAGCCCCTGATCATCGCCGACGAGGGAGTGGTGAAAGCCGGGCTCGTCGGCAGGATCACCGCCGTGGTGGAGGGCGGCGGCGACCTGCCGGTCTTCACCGGAACGCCGACCAATCCGACGCAGGAGGCGGTCGAGGCGGCTCTGTCGATGTATCGCGATCAGGGCTGCGACGGCCTGATCGCGGTGGGCGGCGGCTCTCCGATCGACCTTGCGAAGGGCGTCGCCCTGCTCGCCTCCCATGACGGACCGCTCGAACACTATGCCGCAATCCTCGGCGGCATTCCCCGGATCACGTCGGCCGTCGTGCCGGTCATCGCGGTCCCGACCACGGCCGGGACGGGAAGCGAAGTCGGCCGGGCATCGCTGATCACGCTGAAGGACGGCCGGAAGCTCGGCTTCATCTCGCCCCACCTGATCCCGAAACGGGCGGTCTGCGACCCGGAGCTGACGCTCGGCCTGCCCGGCTGGCTTACCGCCGCGACCGGCATGGATGCCGTCACCCATTGCATCGAGACCTACCTCAGCCCGCGCGACAACCCTCCCGCGGAGGCGATCGCCCTGGACGGGCTGAAACGGGCGGTCGACAACATCGAGAAGGCGACCGCCGACGGGTCCGACCGCGACGCGCGCTACCAGATGATGATGGCGGCCCTGGAAGGCGGCCTCACCTTCCAGAAGGGCCTGGGCGCGGTGCATGCCCTGTCGCATCCCCTGGGCGGCTTGAAGGATGTCTCGCTCCACCACGGCACCCTCAACGCGGTGATCCTGCCGGCGACCCTGCGCTTCAACCGCAGCCATGCGGAAGCGAAGTACGCGGCCATTCGCTCCACCCTCGGCCTGGCGCCCGACGCCGACCTGGCCGACTATTTCGCCGGGCTCAGCAGCCGGCTCGGCCTGCCGAAGACCTTGAAGGAAATGGGCGTTTCCTCCGCGATCGTGCCGGCGATCGCCCGGGCGGCCGTCGAGGACCATTCCCACGCGACCAATGCCCGCCCCGCGACGGTCGAGGACTACGAGCGGATGCTGACCGAGGCGATCGGCTGACGCCCGGCGGCGTTTCCGCCATTCCTTCATCCTCTCGCGGACAGGAGAACGCGATGCCGACCTCCCAGCACGATACCCGGGCCGACCGGCTCTGGGTCCCCCTGCTCACCCAGTACCGGCGGCAGGGCGGAGCGGTCGAGATAGATCCCGACCGCACCGCCGCGCACCTGTCGTTCATCCGGCCGTGGGTGGGCCAGTTCCTGCTCGCCGGCTCCACCGGGGACGGGTGGGAGATGAGCCTGGAGCAGCTTCTGGTGCTCGTCCGCCTCACCGGCCGGCGCGACCTCTTCGAGGGCAGCCGGTTCCTCGTCGGGGCGCTCCGGCCGACCACCGAGGGGGTCGTCGAATGGGCGCGGGCGATCGAAGGCACGCTCGACGGGATGGGGACCGCCGCCGGCGAGTTCCGCGGACTGGCGGTCTGCCCGCCGGTCGATGCCGGCGCCAGCCAGGCGGACATCGTCAGGCACTACGAGCGGGTCCTCGCCGAAACCCGCAGCGACATCGCCGTCTACCAGCTGCCGCAGGTCACCCACTGCTCGATCGAGCCGGAAACCATGCGCACGCTCGCCGCCAATCCGCGGGTCACCATGTTCAAGGACACCAGCGGCGCCGACGCGGTGGCATTGTCCGGGTTCACCGGCCCGCTGATGGTGCGGGGGGCGGAAGGCGGCTATGTCGACAACCTCAAGCCTTCCGGACTGTACGACGGGTGGCTGCTCAGCACCGGGAACGCCTTCGGGTCCCAGCTCCGCCGCATGATCGACCTGCTGGAAGCCGGGCGGGAGGAAGAGGCCAAGGCGGTCTCCCGCGTGCTGACCGTGGTCGTGAACGAGATGTTCGCGGCGGCGGGAAAACTGCCCTTCGGCAATCCCTTCTCCAACGCGAACCGGGCGGTGGACCATCTCTGGGCCCATGGCGCGGGATGGGTCGACGCACCGGCCCCCCTGACCATCTCCGGCAACGAGATACCGAGGGAACTGCTGGAAACCGCGTCGGACATCGTCGGCCGGTTCCCCACCCTGCCGGAACGGGGGTATCTAAGCCGCTGACGCCGGCGGGGGATATCGAGATCCGGCCAAGACAACCAGAAACGTCCAACCAGGAGGAAACAGTCCCATGATGAAACGTCGCGACATGCTTGTCGGCGGCCTGGCGGGCGCTTCCGCCGCCGCCGCCGCGGTGGCCGGCGGCCCCGCTCCCGCGCAGGCCCAGAGCACCGAGATCAACTGGCGCATGACGTCCAGCTATCCGGCATCCCTCGACGCCGTCTACGGCGCGGGCGATACCTTCATCAAGGTCCTCGGCGAGATCTCGGACGGGCGGATGCGGATACAGCACTTCGCCGCGGGCGAGATCGTCGGCGGGTTCCAGGCGCTCGACGCGGTCCAGAACGGCACGGTGGAGTGCTGCGATACGGCGCCTTTCTATTATGTCGGCAAGGACCCCTCCTTCGCGTTCGGCGCCTCCGTGCCGTTCGGCCTCAGCACGCGCCAGCAGAACGCCTGGTTCTTCCAGGCCGGCGGGCTGGAGCTGCTGAACGAGCTGTTCAACCAGCACAATGTCGTCGGCATCCCGATCGGCAACACCAATGCCCAGATGGCCGGCTGGTTCCGCAAGGAGATCAAGTCGGTGGACGACCTGAAGGGGCTCAAGATGCGGATCGGCGGGCTTGCCGGCCAGGTCATCGCCAAGCTGGGCGCGGTGCCGCAGCAGATCCCCGCGGGCGACATCTATCCGGCCCTCGAACGCGGGACGATCGACGCCGCCGAATGGGTCGGCCCCTATGACGACGAACGGCTCGGCTTCGCCAAGGTCGCGCCCTACTACTATTATCCGGGCTGGTGGGAAGGCGCCTCCGCCATCTTCCTGTTCATCAACAAGGACAGGTGGGAAGCGCTGAAGCCGCTCGACCGCGCCCAGATCACCGCCGCGGCCCATCAGGCCAACACGCTGACCATCGCCAAGTACGACCAGGTCAATCCGGGCGCCATCCGCCGGCTCGTCGCCGCGGGCGCGCAGCTGAGGGCGTTCCCGCCCGAGGTGATGGAAGCCTGCCTGAAGGCCGCGAACGAGGTCTTCGCGGAGATCAGCGCTCAGAACCCGCTGTTCAAGCGTCTCCACGACCATATGACGGCATTCCGCAACGAGCAGTATCTCTGGCAGCAGATCGCGGAATACAGCTACGAAACGTTCATGATCCGGGCGCGCGGCCGCGGCTGACCGACCGTTCGCCGGAACAGGACAAAGTCCCTGGAGGAAACCCGTGCAAGCATTGTTGGGCGTCAGCCGCACCATCGACAACGTCAACATATGGGTGGGCCGCATAGCCGCCTGGGCGATCGTGGTCGCCGTCCTGGTCTCCGCGATCAACGCCATCGTCCGCAAGGTCCTGGGCACCTCGTCGAACGCCTGGCTCGAACTCCAATGGTATCTGTTCGGCGCGGTCTTCATGCTGTGCGCGGCCTGGACCTTCATCGCGAACGAGCATATCCGGATCGACATCGTCGCGAACAGGTTCCCCCGGCGGGTCCGCAACTGGATCGAGGTGATCGGCCATGTCTTCTTCCTCGGCGGCTTCTGCGCCGTCCTGATCTATACCTCGATCCCCTTCTTCCTGAACTCCTACGCGTCGGGCGAGGTTTCGACCAACGCCGGCGGCCTGATCATCTGGCCGGCGAAGCTCCTGATCCTGGTCGGGTTCGTTCTGCTCGCCCTCCAGGGGGTCAGCGAATTGATCAAGCGCATCGCCATCATGCGCGGTGACATTCCCGATCCCGGGATCGGCGGGCACCACGACGCGATCGAGGGCGAAGTCGAGCGCCTGCTTTCCATCCAGAAAGATGGCCCCGGCGAAGGCCTGGCAGCCGGAAAGCCTCAGACCACCGCAGCGCCGCAAGCTTCCAGGAACGACCCATGATCGAAATCATCGCGCAGAACATGGCGCCCATCATGTTCGTGGCGCTCGTCCTCTTCCTCCTGCTGGGCTATCCCGTGGCCTTCGCGCTCGCCGCGAACGGCCTGCTGTTCTTCGTCATCGCGGTCGAGCTGGCGCCTTTCTCCAACGGGGAAATAACGCTGTCCTGGCCGCTCCTCCAGGCCATGCCGGAACGCGTGTTCCAGACCATGGCGAACGAGACGCTCCTGGCGATCCCGTTCTTCACCTTCATGGGCCTGATCCTGGAGCGCTCCGGGATGGCCGAGGACCTGCTCGACACGATCGGGCAACTGTTCGGAACCATCCGCGGCGGCCTGGCCTTCGCGGTCATCTTCGTGGGCGCCCTGCTGGCGGCGACCACCGGCGTGGTCGCCGCGTCGGTGATCTCGATGGGCCTGATCTCCCTGCCCATCATGATGCGCTACGGCTACGACAGCCGGCTGGCGACCGGTGTCATAGCCGCTTCGGGAACCCTGGCGCAGATCATCCCGCCGTCCCTGGTGCTGATCGTGATGGCCGACCAGCTCGGCCGCTCGGTCGGCGACATGTACGAGGGCGCCTTCCTTCCCGGCCTGGTCCTCACCGGCTTCTATGTCGGCTACGTCTTCCTCATAACGCTGCTGAAGCCCCAGTCGGCGCCGGGCCTGCCGCTGGACGCCATCGGCTACCACGAACCCAACAATACGCGCGGGACCTGGCAGCTCGGCCTGCTCGCCGTCTTCTCCAGCCTGGTCGGCTACTATGTCATGCTTCAGACCGGCATAGCCGGCGGTGCCGACTTCGTCATCCTGCTGATCTCCGTCGCCGTCGTGGTGGCACTGGCCTGCGCCGTGCTGAACAGACTGTTCGGCGCGGAGCGGGTGCCGGCGACGGCGGCCGTGACCGCGGTCCTGGCGGCGGCCTGGTGGTATGCCGACCAGACCGGGAGCGTGACCTGGACCATCGCCGCCGAAATGGCGGTCGCGGCGGCCAGCTACGCGCTTCTGGTCGGCCTGGTCGAGCGGACGACGGGCCTGCGCCTGATGTCGAGGATCGCGGAGCAGGTCACCTTCGTGATGGTGCCGCCGCTCCTGCTCATCTTCCTGGTCCTGGGCACCATCTTCATCGGCGTGGCGACTCCGACCGAAGGCGGCGCCATGGGCGCGCTGGGCGCCGTGATCCTGGCCGGGATCAAGCGGATCCTGGACCGCAACCCGGACCGCCTGAACCCGTCGATCATCCGGCAGGCAACCGAGTCCACCGCCAAGCTGTCGGCCTTCGTGCTGTTCATCCTGCTCGGCGCCCGCGTGTTCTCGCTCACCTTCTACGGCGTCAACGGACACCTCTGGGTCGAGCACCTGCTGACCTCGCTGCCGGGAGGCCAGACCGGCTTCCTGATCGTCGTCAACGTGATGGTGTTCCTGCTGGCGTTCTTCCTCGATTTCTTCGAACTCGCGTTCATCGTCATCCCCCTGCTGGCTCCCGCCGCCGACAAGCTGGGGATCGACCTGATCTGGTTCGGCGTGATCCTGGCTGTCAACATGCAGACCAGCTTCATGCATCCGCCCTTCGGCTTCGCCCTGTTCTACCTGCGGTCGGTGGCGCCCAAGGTGCCCTACATCGACCGGGTCACCAAGAGGCGCATGGAACCGATCGGGACCGGCCAGATCTATTGGGGTGCCGTGCCGTTCGTGGTCATCCAGTGCATCATGGTCGGGGTGCTGATCCTCTTCCCCGACCTCGTCATGCACTACAAGGCATCGGAGACGCAGCTGGATCCGACGGAAGTTCAGCGCCAGTTCGACAACCTCCAGCTCCCCGGCATGGATGGCGGGGGCGGCGACATGCCCGACCTGCCGTCGTTCGACCTGGAGCCGCCCAAGATCGAGTAAGGGGCCGATGTGACGTGAACGCGAGACTTCGGGGGTGATGACCGGGGAGCAGCGCTGTTCATCCATGAAGCGGATGAACAGCGAGTGAGGTTGAAGGTCCCATGAAAATAACCTCGCCCGGAACCGCCCGGTGGCTGATCGTCGCCGACGACCTTACCGGAGCCGCGGACTGCGCGATCGGCTTCGCGCGGCGGGGTCTGGCGGCGGCCGTCGGCTGGGGCGCTGCGGCGGAAATCGACGTGAGGTTCCCCGTCTTCTCGTACGACGCCGCCAGCCGCGGCCTGCCCGCGGCCGAGGCGGCGGCGTCCCATCGCGCCGCCCTCGCCCGCTTCCTCGACCGCGACGGCATCCTTTTCAAGAAGATCGACTCCACGCTCAGGGGCCAGCCCGCCTCCGAGATCGCCGCGGCGATGGAAGCCGTGCGCGGCCGGGAGGGCCGGGCGTTCGGGATCCTCGCGCCGGCTTTTCCCGCGACCGGCAGGACCACCGAGGATGGGCGCGTCCTTGTCGACGGCAGGCCGCTCGAGGAAGCCGAGGTTTGGCGGCGCGACCACAGCTATCCGAACGCCGACCTGGTGGAAATCCTGGCGACGGCGGGGATAGGGGGCGTAAAGGTTCCGCTTGCCACGGTCAGGAGCGGAGCGGACACGCTTCGCGAAGCCTTCGCCGGGCTGGCCGCCCGGGGAGACGTCGTCGCCGTCTGCGACGCCACCACCGGCGATGACCTGGACCGCATCGCCGCGGCGAGCCTGCCGGCCGGAAAACCGGTGTTTTTCATCGGCAGCGCGGGACTTGCCCAGGCGCTGGCCGCGGCGGCTCCCGGCGAGCGGTCGGATCCGGCAGTCCTGGCCGGGGCCGCCGGCGGCACCCTGATCGTGGTCGGCTCGCTCGCCGGGGCGTCGCGGGCCGCGGCGCGCAGCCTTGCGGAACTGCCGGGCGTGCGGTACGTCCCGGCCGACCCGGCCATCCTGCTCGACGACGGTGCCGCCGATGGGCGTGCCGCCCTGGGACGGGCGGTGATCGACGGTCTCGGGTCCGGCGAGGATGTGCTGGTCGAGATCCTGACGGGCGGAGAACCGGACCTGCGCATCGGCCCCGGGCTGGCCGCCGGACTCGCGGACGTGCTGCATCCGGCCGCTTCCCGTATGGGCGCCTTCGCGGCCACGGGCGGCGAGACGGCCTCGGCGCTCCTCACCCGCTTCGGGGTGAGCGGTCTCCGGTTGGTGGACGAGATAGAACCGGGCGTGTCCCTGGGACTGACGCTCGGCGACGTGGCGGTTCCGGCCGTCACCAAGGCAGGCGCGTTCGGCGACCAGGGCAGTCTGGTGCGGATCGTCCGGCGCCTGCGTTCCATAAGAAACAAGGGAGTACTGGAATGAACCGTCCGACCATAGCGATCACCATGGGCGATGCCTCGGGCATCGGTCCGGAGGTCATCATGAAGGCGCTGTCGCAACCCGCCGTGCGGGAGATGTGCAACCCGCTGGTGGTCGGCGACGCGGAGCGCCTTCGGACGGCCGGCCGGATCGTCGGCTCCCCCATGCGGGTCGAGAGCCTGGAGGATGCGGGGCAGGCCCGCTTCGATCCCGATACCGTGAACTGCGTGGACCTGAAGCTCATCCCCAAGGACCACCCCTTCGGGCAGGTCTCCGCGATTTCCGGCGAGGGGTCGTTCCGCTACATCGAGCGCGCGGTCCGGATCGTCGAGGCCGGCCAGGCGGACGCGATCTGCACGGCCCCGCTCAGCAAGGAGGCGCTGCACGCCGCCGGGCACAAGTATCCCGGCCATACCGAGCTTCTGGCGATGCTGACCGGGACGCCCGAGGTCTCCATGATGCTGGTCTCGCCGAAGCTCCGCGTCATCCATGTCACCACGCATATCGGGCTGATCGACGCGGTCGAGCGCATCGAGCCCGGCCTCGTGGAGCGGACGATCGCGCGGGGCCACGACACCCTGGTCAAGGCCGGGATCGCCTCGCCCAAGATCGGCGTCTGCGCGATCAATCCCCATGCCGGCGAGAACGGGCTGTTCGGCCGCGGCGAGGAGGCCGCCAAGATCACGCCGGCGGTCGAAGCCTGCCGGGCCAAGGGCTGGGACGTCACGGGGCCGCTGCCGGCCGACACGCTGTTCTTCCTCGCCGGGCGCGGCGACTACGACATGGTCGTGGCGATGTACCACGACCAGGGCCACGGCCCGATCAAGGTGCTCGGCCTGGAAGCGGGCGTGAACATCACGGTCGGCCTGCCGGTGATCCGCACGTCGGTGGACCATGGCACCGCCTTCGACATTGCCGGCAAGGGAATCGCCGACGAGCGCAGCCTGATCGAGGCGCTGCGGCAGGCGGCCGACCTGGCGCCCAGGCGGATCGCCGCCTGAGGCCGGGAGGATTGCCCGACCAGCCCGGCTCAGCCGGGCTCATCCCCCGCCGCGGGCGACGCGTCGGGAGCCTGGTCCAGCACGGCCAGGAAATCCGCCCGCCGTCCCTGCGCGGCCTCGTTGCGCAGATAGTCCAGAGTCATCACGCTGGCCATCTTCTCGGCGGCGGCGCTGGCGATGAACTGATTGACCGACACGCCGTCGCGGGCAGCCAATTCCTTGATCGCGCGGTGCACGGATTCCGGCAGCCGGATGGTCAGGGCGGTCATGGGAGCGTCTCCGGAAGGTGAAGGAAGGCGCCGGGCGTGATGGCCTCCACGCCCAGTTCGCGGCAACGCCGGAAATCCCGGACATTGTGGGTGACGATGAAACGGCTGCCGGAGGCTACGGCGCATTCGACCACCATGTCGTCGTCGGGGTCGCGCAGAAAGGGCCGCCACAGATAGTGGACATCCTGGAGGTGCGACAGCGACGCCAGATAGCGTAGAAATCCAAGCATCTGTTCGACGTCGATGCCCGGCGGCCGGTGTTCGTCCCGCGTCAGCACGGCTTGCCATTCCATATAGAGCGCCACAGTCAACGCCGGGGTGAACCGCGGCGACGGCAGGCTGCGCAGCAACCGCTGGCTGGCACCGTGCCTCGATCGCATCGCCGCCACCAGCACAGAGGTATCAAGCACGACCCGCATGGTTATACCTGTATAACCGTTCGCGGATCGGCTCGCAAGCGGCGTCTGTCTTGGCGCATATAGTCTTCGGGCGGCGATAGGTACCGGCGCCCACATGCGCCGAATGCGGTTGCCAGCGCGGGGAAGCGCGCCGCGGTCGAGATAGGCGGTAAGGGGATCGCTGACGAGCGCAGCCTGATCGAGGCGCTGCGGCAGGCGGCCGACTTGGCCCCCAGGCGGGTCGCCGCCTGAGGCCGGGAGCGGTCGAGGGAGTCTCGCTGAGCGGGGCGAACGGTCTTATCTTGATCCCAGCAGCCGCCTCGCGAGCCCTGAGCCCCTGGACGATCAACATGCCGGCAGAGCGGAGTTTCTGCTCAGTGCCCTCAGGCCTTCGGCCACTGCGGGCCAGGGCCGGATCGAGGCTGGCGCGGGCCCGCTCCCGCAGCGAGTTCACGGCAGCGGGTTGAGGGCCTCGATCCCGTTTACCGAAGCCCTCACGCTCAGACGCTCAAGTCCTCAGACTTGCGCCAGCCCTCCATCGACGAACACCTCGCCGCCGGTCATGAAGCTGCTGTCCGAGGACGCCAGGAACGCGGCCACCGCCCCCGTCTCCGCCGGGTCGCCCATGCGTCCGAGAGGCGTCGTGCTCCCGAGCGCATCCATCCCTTCCTCGCCCACTACCTCCAGCGCCAGCTCCGTCTTGGTCGGGCCGGGAGACAGCACATTGACGCGGATGCCTGTGCCGCGCAGGTCCAGCGCCCAGCTGCGTGCGAGGTTGCGGACCGCGGCCTTGGTCGCGCTGTAGACGCTGAACTGCGGCGTCCCCATCACTCCCGTGCTTGAACCGGTCAGGATGATCGACGCTCCCTCCGTCATCAGCGGCAGGGCTTTCTGCACCGTGAACACCAGGCCTTTCACATTGACGTCGAAAATCTGGTCGTAATGCTCGGGCGTGATCTCGCCGAGCCGCGCGAACGATCCGGTCCCGGCGTTTGCGAACAGAATGTCGAGCCCGCCTCGTTCGGCTTCGACCGCTTCGTACAGCCGGTCGAGGTCGGACGGATTCGTAACCGAACCCCTTACGGCTTTCGCCGAGGAACCCAGCTGCGCCACCGCGGCGTCGAGCACCTCCTGCCGCCGCCCGAAGATGTAGACGAAAGCTCCTTCGTCGACGAACCGTCTGGCGGCCCCTAATCCGATACCGCTTCCGCCACCCGTCACCACCGCGGTCTTACCCTGTAGTCTGCTCATGACGTGCTCCTTCATTGAGGTTGCACTGAGCTGGCCATCCACCCACCTATCGACAAGTATGCACCTTTTGGTAAGTACCCAGAAATGACGCTCGATCGTTCAGACCCGACCCAGCCATCGGCGCAGGCACCATCGCCGGCGCCGAACTGCACC